>JAYGDB010000140.1:0-8568 GCA_046583095.1 Myxococcota bacterium
TAGCCGTCGTCGTTGCTGTCGCGTTGGTCGGGATTCGGGGCGTTCGTGCAATTGTCCAGCGCATCATCGATGCCATCGAGGTCGCTGTCACTGGCCTGGGCATCGACCCCGGGCGCACTGAAGACGAGCGTGAGGAAGACGATCGTCAACGCCGTGGGCAGCCTGCGTCGGAACCTGCGTTCGATGAGGAGCGTGCCGACGATCAGAGCGCCGACCAGCAGGATCAGGCCCCACGATGAGAGCCCGGGTACGAAAGCGCCGGCGCTGACCACGGAGGTTCCGTCGAAGCCGACCGCCAGTTCACCGCCCCCGACCTCGCCGAACGGAGTCGTGGGCTCGAGCCCAATCGCCACCGTCGCGCTTCCCATGGACGTAAACGTGATCGTGGCAACGGTGGCCTGGCCCGTGAGCCCCGTTACGTCGCCGAAGGAGAGGTAGTCGGGATCGCTCGGGCAGGCGATTGCCGCAGACCCGGGGCATCGGAAATCGGGGTCGCCGACCGCGACTGCAATCGATCCCAGCGACAGGCGAGCCGGGTCGTAGGCGAGGGTGACGCCCCCTCCCACGGTGGCATCCGAGAAGTTCATGCTGAGGCTGACCTGGAAGGGCTCTCCCGCGGTCACCTGGCTGGAAGTTGCCTGCAGCGAGAGGCTGTTCTGTGCCCAGGCGCTCTCCCCAGGAACCACGCTGCCAAGCGTCAGGAGAGCCAGGATCAGGAGCTTGAGGAATCGTCGAAACAGCATCAGGAGGCGTCCTGGAGCAACAACTCGAACGATTCTCTCACATCCCGGTCCGGTACGCTCAGAGCGCTCCTGTGGGGCCTCTCGCAGGGATCTAACGCGATTGCGAGCGATCGTACGGATGAACGCGCGGCCCGAAGTTCTGGCTCGCGGCTCACTCGTACCAGATCTCGATCTCGTATCCGTCCGGGTCTTCGACGTACACGTGGACATACTCCCGCACGCCGAAGAGCTTCGTGTAGAACGCGAGAGAGACGTCCGGGTCGCGGACGGCGAGGCTGATGGGGTTGAGGCCGTGCGTCTTGATCATTTCGCGAGGGTCGCCGCCTCGAAGTCCAGCGCAGTCGCGATCCGGGGAACCAGGGACTCGACGATGTAGCCGTACAGGGCCGGGCTCGGGTGAGGGCCGGCGCCGAAGACGAAGAGTTCGCCTGGCTTCAGACCGTCCGCCTCTGCCCGCTCCCGGTCCCGGGCCGTGACCACGACGGGTACGCCGAGGGCGAGAGCGTGGCGTTCGATCAGGTCGCTCACCGGCAGCTGCTGGCGTTCCTGGGGATAGGTGAGGAAGACGATCGGGACCTCGAGGGCCGCGCTCGTCTCCACCATGCGCCGCATGTCCGTGGCCAGCGTCTGTTCGATCCGCTCGATCGTTCGCTCCTGGCCCGCACTCGTCCAACCGAGGTAGGTGGTCCGGCGCTCGTCTTCCTGGTCGTCCTGGCCGAGCCTCTCGAAGGCCCCGGAGCGCGTGTGCCACAGCACCGTGCCCAGGCGGTAGAGCTTCGAGCGAAGCAGGGCTCGGTGGACACCGCCCCCGGCACCCTCTTCCCGCTCGAGCTCGTTCCACATGTTGTTCGTCCCCACCCAGACGAGCACGATGGCCGGACGAATGCCCAGCAGTTGAGCCTCGAGTCGCCGGGCGACGTGGGCGGAATTGATCCCCGGGAGCCCGAGGTTGAAGACGCGGAAACCCTTTTCGGGGTAGCGCGCGTCGAGCACTGCCTGCAGCTGGGAGGGGTAGTTGTCCTTCGGGAAGACCCCGGCCCCGAAAGTGTGGGAGTCTCCGACGCAAAGGATCCGGGTGCCGCCCTCGTCGACGCTCGCGGCGGCGTCTTTCTCGCTCGGGGCAACCCAAGACGCCAGCTGGAGGCACAGCTCCAGCGTCAGGAGGCTGACGCCGATGGCAAGCGAGATCTTCGCGGCGAGACGCATCACGTCCCGCCGAACGCTAGCGCCTGCGCTACCAAGGACGCCCCTCGAGGTCCCTGTGCGCCAGGCTGAGTTCGGCTCCAGGGGCGCGACAGGGTCGGGGGCGGAGGGGGTTCGGTGAGGGCATGGACGGTGACGGGGATCGGAAGGCCCGCAGACGTGATGGAACTCGTCGAGCGCGAGGTGCCGTCTCCGGGCCCTGGCGAGTTGCGGGTACGCGTCCTGGTCGCCGGTGTGAGCCTCCCGGAGGTCCTGATGTGCCGGGATGCCTACGCGTACAAGCCGGCGCGGCCGTTCACGCCCGGTCACGAGGTCGTGGGTGTCGTGACCGACGACAACGGACAGCCGGGCTTCGAGGCCGGTCAGCGGGTGATGGGAGTCACCGCCTTCTTTACGGGCAGCGGCGGCCACGCCGAGGAGGCGCTGCTGCTGGCGAGTTCCGCAACGCCGGTTCCCGCCGGAATGCCCGATGAGCACGCCGCGGTCTTCACCATCGCGTACCAGACCGCTTACATCGGGTTGCTGATTCGCGCCGGGCTCCAGGCGGGAGAGACCCTGCTGGTGCATGGAGCCGCCGGAGGCACTGGATTTGCGGCCGTGCAGCTCGGCAAGGCCGTTGGCGCTCGCGTGATCGCTGTCGCTCGCGGAGCCGAGAAGGTCGAGCGCTGTCAGCGCGACGGTGCCGACGAGGTGATTGACAGCGAGGCAGCCGACTGGGTCGCTGCGGTCCACGACCTCACGGGTGAAGCCGGGGTCGACGTCGTGTTCGATCCCGTGGGCGGTGACGTCTTCCGCCAGTCGGTAGGCTGCCTCGCATACGGCGGTCGGCTGCTGGCGGTCGGCTTCGCGAGCGGCGAGTGGGCGAGTGCGCGCAGCCAGGATCTCGCGAACCGCAATGCGACCGTGATGGGCGTGATGGCCGTGCCGCGCGACGAAGCCAGCGCGAAGGAGATGAAGCAGCAGCTGGCTGTATGGTACGAAGACGGGAAACTCGATCCGCGCGTGACCCGGGTCGCTTCCTTCGAAGAGGTTCCACAGCTTCTCACCGAGGTCGAGGAGCGCCGGGCCGTCGGCAAGCTGGTGGTGCGCGTGTCGGAGTGAGACGACCCCCGTTCGTGCTTGTCGTCCCGATGTTGCTGGCTCCGGTGTCTGCGCTCCTGTCCTGCGGCTTGCACGCTGCGTTTCTCGAGCCGGAGGACGCGGGCCCCGACTTTCGGCGACAGGGCGAGTACGCGTCGCAGGCGGCGGGTACGGCCGTCCAGGTGATCGCGCTTTCGGACGGCGTGTTTCGGGCGGTGCATCTCGAGGGCGGGCTCCCCGGAGCGGGCTGGGACGGTCGTAGCCGTATCGAAAGCGACGGACGCGTCGTCGGCACGATCGTGAGATTCGAAGACGGCAGCGTCATCGAGAGCGGTGCCTTCCGGATCGGTAAGCACGGGCCGAGCCTGCCCCGTGTCGAGCGGGTGAGCCCGACGATGGGCGCTGCGCCGCCTGAAGGCGCCATCGTGTTGTTCGAGGGGAGCAGGGAGCGGGTCGAGGGCGAGGTGGACGCCCGCGGTCTGTTCGCAGCCGGCGCCCGCAGCCGCGACGCGTTCCAGAGCGCGCGCATTCACGTCGAGTTCCGGACGCCCTTCATGCCCACCGCAAGGGGCCAGGCCCGGGGGAATAGCGGCATTTACATCCAGAGCCGCTACGAGGTGCAGGTGCTCGACTCGTTTGGACTCAGCAGCGAGTGGAACGAGTGCGGCGCCCTCTATCGGGAGCGCAAGCCCCGCGTCAACATGGCGTTCCCGCCACTTGCCTGGCAGACCTACGACATCGACTTCGTTGCCGCGCGCTTCGACGGGGCTGGAAACAAGCTCTCCCCCGCGCGCATCACGGTGCTCCACAACGGCGTGCCGATTCACGAGAACGTCGCGATTCCGGGCAGCACGGGTCGCGGCGACCCCGAGGGCCCCGAGCCCGGCCGCCTGCGCCTGCAGGATCACGGGGACCCGGTCTTCTTCCGCAACGTCTGGGTGCTGCCGAGTCGCTAGCTGTCTTCCCCCGCTAGTCGATCAACCGTGCCTTGAGTTCGCGCTTGAGGAACTTCCCGTTCGCGTTGCGGGGCAGGTCCTCGTCCAGGAACCAGAAGCGGGTGGGCACCTTGAAGCCGGCGATCCGCTCGCGCGCGAAGGCCTGGAGATCTTCCTCGCTGACGCTCTGCCCCGGCTTGCAGACGACCGCCGCACCCGGCACCTCGCCGAAGCGGTCGTCTGGCACCGCGAAGACGGCCGTCTCCTTGACGGCCGGGTGGTCGAAGAGCGCCGCCTCGACCTCGGCGCAGTAGATGTTCTCACCGCCGCGCAGGACCATGTCCTTGGCGCGATCGACGATGGTGATGAAGCCGTCTTCGTCGATCGTGGCGAGATCGCCGGTGGCGAACCAACCGTTCGGGAACGCCTCCTCGGTGGCTTCGGGTTTGTTGAGATAGCCGCGCACGTTCTGCGGCCCGTAGACGAGGAGTTCGCCGACGATTCCGGAATCCACCTCGTTGGCCTGGTCGTCGACGATCTTGGCCTCCACGACGGGGAGTGCGGGGCCGACCGTCTTGGGCTTCGAGACGAAGAAGTCACCGGAGTTCATGGAGACCACACCGCAGGTCTCGGTGAGCCCGTAGCCCGTGCCGGCACGCCCCTTCTCGAGCTTCGACTCGATCTTGTCGACGAGGTCGGGTTGCACCGCCGCGCCACCGCCGCCGAGACTCCCGAGCGTCGAGGTGTCGCGCCCTTCGAAGTCCGGGTGTTCCAGCAACTCGCGCGACATCATCGGAACGCCCGTAAAGAGGGTGACTCGCTCGCGCTCGATCGTCTCGAGTGCCTCCCCGGCGTTCCACTTGTGCATCAGGATCAGGCGTCCGCCCTGCGCGGTGACCGGGTGCAGGCAGCAATTGCAGCCGGTGACGTGGAAGAGCGGAACCGCGAGCAGGGCCGTGAGGGGTGCCGGTGCGGCGCCGGCGGCGGCTTCCGGGGCATCCTGGCTCTGTCGGGCGACGGCCATCACGGTGACGCCGAAGGCCAGGTTGAGCAGGTTCGTGACGACGCCGCGATGGGTCATGACGGCGCCCTTCGGAGTGCCCGTCGTCCCCGATGTGTAGAAGATGCAGACGTCGTCGTCCGGGTCGATGTCGACGGCGGGCAGGCCGTCAGCGGGCGTTGCCTCCACCTCCTCCCAGCCCTCGGCGTCGGCCGGCACTTCGCCGGGGGCGCGAACCACGACGATCTCGAGATCCGCCTGCTTCCGAATCGCGTCGAGATGCGGGGCGACCGTGCGGAGGCGCTCGATGTCGCAGACGAGCACCTTCGGAGCCGAGTCCACGAGGCCGTACTCCAACTCGCGGCCGGTCCACCAGGCGTTCATGCCCACCGAGGTCGCGCCGAGCGAGATGGTTGCCCAGTAGGTGAGGGCCCACTCGGGGTAGTTGCGCATCGCGATGGCGACGCGGTCGCCGCGCTCCACGCCGCGGGAGGCGAGGTACGCGGCGATGCGCGCCACCTTGTCGTGGGCCTCTGCGTAAGTGATCCGCTCATCGCCGTAGAGCAGGTAGTCCTTGTCGCCATGCGCCCTCGACAACTCCCAGATGGTGCGCAGAGAGGGAGGCGCCGTGTCGTAGGTCCGCATCGGGCGTCCGGCCACGTCGCGTACCGACCACGCGAACGGGGCGCCCGGGGCGGTGAGCTGTTGCCAGGCTTTCTGAAGATCTTCCATGCGATTCGCGTCTCCGTCTCGTTCGGGCGGTATAGACTAACCGAATGAACGGGTGGATTCGCTGGGCCGGTTGCGCGCTCGCAGCAACCCTGCTCGGGTCTCCGGTGCTGGCGGCGGGGCGACCGAACATCCTGATCTTCGTCGCCGAAGATCTGAGCGGCCGGATTGGCGCCTTCGGCGACCCGGTTGCGAGCACGCCCCAGATCGACCGGCTGGCCGGGCAGGGCGTGCGCTACCCGAACACGTTCACGACCGCGGGCGTCTGCGCGCCGAGCCGCGCGGCTCTCATCATGGGGACGCACCAGATCTCGTTCGGCGCTCAGCACATGCGCACCTCGAGCCGCCCCGGGGGTGGGTATACGAGTGTCCCGCCCCCCGAGATGAAGGCCTTCCCCGAGCTTCTGCGGGCCGCCGGCTACCACACCTTCGTCAGTCAGAAGCTCGACTACCAGTTCAGCGGCGTCTTCAATGGCTCCGGCCCCTTCACGATCTGGGACGCCGAGGGGGTGGAGAGCTGGCAGGGGCGACCCGACGGTGCGCCGTTCTTCGGCATGATCAACCTCCAGGAGACCCACGAGAGCGGCGTCTTCCGGCCACTCGGCAGCTGGCCTCACAGCGCCATGCACTTCGTGATGCAGCTCCTCGTGGCGTATCGGGACGGCCTCTCCTCGGCAGAGCCCGCGACGGACCCGTCCGCGATCGGTCTGCCTCCTTATTACCCCGACACGCCCGGAGTCCGAGAGGACCTGGCGCGGCACTACGACAACATCGCGCGGATGGACACGCACGTTGGCGAGATCCTCGCGAACCTCGAGGCGGACGGGCTGGCGGACTCGACGATCGTGGTCTGGACGACCGACCACGGCGACGGCCTACCGCGCGCCAAGCGCGAGCTCTACGACTCGGGGATCCGGGTCCCGATGATCATCCGCTGGCCGGAGGCCTTGCGCCCGGAAGGCGTCGCTCCGGGCGATGTCGACGCGCGCCTGGTGAGCTTCGTCGATCTGGCCCCGACGATCCTCGAGTGGGCGGGAGCGCCGAAGCCGGGCTGGCTCCACGGTCGGAGCCTGAGCGGCGATGTCCGCCGCTACATCCACGCATCCCGCGACCGCATCGACGAGGTGCACGACCGCCAACGCGCTATCCGCGACGCGCGTTTCAAGTACATTCGCAGCTGGCATCCCGCGCAGCCGGGTGGGCACCGCCTGGCGTTTCGGGACAACCTCGAGAGCATGCGCGATCTCTGGAGGCTGCGAGAAGCGGGCGAGCTCGACGCCGCCCAGTCCCGCTGGTTCGAACCGCCCGGAGCCGAGCGGCTCTTCGATCTCGATCGAGATCCACACGAGCTGCGCGACGTCGGAACGGATCCGGCCTACGCGGCCGACCTCGCGCGCATGCGCGGGGACCTCGAGGCCTGGCTCGAGCGCGTCGGCGATACCAGCGAGCGAAGCGAGGACGAGATGGTCGCGGCCTTCTGGCCGGGAGGCGAGCAGTTGGTCACTCCCGCGCCCGTCCTCGAGGTCGTCTCCGGTCGTGTCGCGATTCGGACTGCAACCGAGGGTGCATCGATCGGCTACCGGCTGGGAGACGGCGCCTGGAAGCTCTACACCGGGCCCTTCGCGCTGCCGCCGGGCAGAAGCGTCAGCGCCAAGGCGGTGCGCTACGGCTGGCAGGAGAGCGAGACCCGCTCGCTCACAGATCCCTGAGGCTCGTCCGCGCCCGCGCGCTTCGATGCCCCTGGATGCCGTGCACCCCCAGGCCGATCACGGCCAGCAGCAGGCCCACCACCAGCCGCGGGTCGCCCAGTTGGAGCCATGGGTCACCCGGAAACGCGATCGTCTTGTGCATCGCGGCGATCTTGAAGTCGTGGCGACCCTGAAACGCCGGATTCGTCGCGATGTCCATCAGGTCGCGGCGGCTGCGGTACCGCATCATCCCGGCGGTAGTCCATTTTTCTGCGCCGTCGATCCCCCACAGGTCCAGTGCCGGCGCAGCCGCGCTGGCCATGAGCACCGGATGACAGGCTCGCTTGAGCAGGGCGGGCCACATGAACTCCATATAGGTGGCCAGCATGTCGCTCGAGGTCATGTCGGGGTCGGCGCCTTCGACGTGTCCCGGTGTGTCGCGCATCTCGATCATGTTCACCATGACCAAATCATCTCCGGTGTCGGCCTCGAGGAACGCACGCATGAGGGGCAGGCTATCGGGGTCCGTACCTTCCCGGGCGGCCGCCAGGCCGAGATAGTGATCGATCTCCTCGGGGGTGAGCGGGCCCGAGCAGGACGTGTACCAGCTGAAGAAGCTGAAGTAGAGAACGAAGAGAATCGTCCAGCAGATCGATGCGAGGTTCATGTCTTCTCCTGTAAGTGCGAGACGCCTCAGTTCCTCATGTAGGTGCCGGCGGCGACGTTCAGGATCTCGCCGGTGATGTGTCCCGCCCGGTCCGAGGCGAGGAACGCGACCGCCTCGACGATGTCGTCGGTGGTTGCGTGACTCCCGAGTGGTGTCTGGGGCAGCAGGCGCTCGGCGATCTGCGGGTTGTCGTCGATGAACTTCGTGCCCGTGACGACACCCATGGATACGGCGTTGACGCGGATGCCGTGCGGCCCTCCTTCGATCGCGCAGGAACGGGTGAGCGCGTTGAGTCCACCCTTCGTGACCGCATACGGGGCTTCGACGCCGCCGCCCCCGACGTCCGGCGCGTAGGTGCTCATGTTCACGATCACGCCGCCACCGGCGTCGCGCATGATCGGCATCGTCACGCGGCTCAGGTACCACGGGCCCGAGAGGTTTACCGCGACGCACCAGTCCCAGTCCTTTGGGTCGTAGTCGAAGATGCTGCCGACGACGTTGATGGCCGCGTTGTTGACGAGAA
>JAYGDB010000167.1:0-31500 GCA_046583095.1 Myxococcota bacterium
CACCTGCGTTGCGGGATCGTTCCTGAGTGCGGCCGTTCCCTACTGGGACGCAGGGGACGTCCTCGCCGCTCGAACCCCGGGATCTCGGAACCTCTTGACGACGATTTCCGCGTCGGGCACCAGCAGCATCGTGCCCTTCACCACGGGCAGCGTCACCGCCGCACAGATGAACATCACGGCAGCCGATATCCCGAGCTACGACGTCTCGCCGCATCCCGCCCCAACGACGGCCGATGAGCTTCGAGACGTAGTGGTCGACAGCCTGCGCGGTTGCGAACTCGGCAGTTCCGGCTCGGGCTGTCCCGAGCGACCCTGGAAGCTCGGTGACATCTTCCACTCCGACCCGGTGGTGGTCGCCGGCCCCGCGGCCTTCCAATCCGATGCCGACTACCAGGCCTTCGCCAACACCTACGAGCACCGCAAGCGCGTGATCATGGCGGGCGCCAACGACGGCTTCGTGCGCTTCTTCGACGCGGGCACCTGGCAGACCGGTGCGGCCCCGCCGGGCTACGACGCGGGCACCGGCGAAGAGCTCGTCGGCTTCATGCCCTACGCGACGCGCCAGATTGCCAAGCAGATCCCGATCGACAACGGGGGCCGAAGTTTCTACGGCGTCGATGCGTCGCCGAGCGTGGCGGATGTCTGGTTCTACCAGAGCGCCAACGTGAACCCGCCGAAGGACGGAACTGGCTGGCAGCAGTGGCGCACCCTCGCGATGGGAGGTTTCCGACAGGGTGGCAACTCCTACTACGCCCTCGACATCACCGATCCAAACGCCAGCAGCTGCCCTTCTCCCTCGAGCGGAGGACAGTACCCCTGCTACCTCTGGGAGTTCCCGCGCGAGGATGCGTCGGGCGGCATCGTCGACTCCATGGGCCAGACCTGGTCCGATCCGGTGATCGTGAAGATCAAGGTAAACCCGAACGACCCCAACCCGGGCCCGACGACCCCGGGCTACGACCGCTGGGTCGCGGTGTTCGGAGCCGGCTACTCGCCCAAGAGCGACCCGAACGACGACGTCAACTACGACGTCGAGGCCAGCGAGGGCCGCGCCATCGTGATTCTCGACCTCAAGACGGGCGAGGTCCTGGCGGAGAAGAAGTTCGATCCGGCCGGCACCTCTTCTTCGACGAATCCGGCCGCCTACGTGTACTCCTCCTCGAACCCCGAGCAGGCGATGCACTACTCGTTCGCGGCCTCGCCCGGCGTCTACGACTTGGACTTCGACGGCTACGCCGACGTCATCTATATGCCCGACCTGGGCGGCAACGTCTGGAAGTGGGTAATCCGGGGCGTCGGCCAGGACCCGATCAATGGAACCGGTTCGGTGAGCCAACCGAACTGGCCGTTCCGCAAGATGTTCGCGGCCCCGACCTACTTCGACGCGAGCCCACCCGCCAGGACCTATTACAAGAGCATGTTCTTTACGCCGAGCGCAACCCTGAAGAGCGGCAACCTGTGGCTGGTGGTCGCGACCGGTGAACGCATGAACCTCAAGCTCGAGGGCCTCGCCGGCACCTCCGACGAGAACAACCGGCTCTACAACCTCATCGACAGCGATCCGCTGGACGTGTCATCGCCCAGCAGCGTGACGCTCGAGTCCGATCTGACCGAGCTACCCACGAACACCGGCTGCGCGGATCTCTCGAGTTACGGCGGCTACTTCTTCAAGGCCGAGGATGCGGAGAAATTCGTCACCAATACGGACATCTTCTCCTTCACCGTGCTGGCAGCCTCGTACATCCCGACCGTCAGCAGCGATCCCTGCATCTCGAGCGGCGAGGCAAAGCTCTACGCCTACAGCATCTACTGCGGCCAGGGTGCCTTCATCGATCCTGGCGCCGGGGGCGTCCCGTCGATCAGCGTGGACCTCGGATCCGGTATGCCCACCTCGCCGCAGATCACGATCAGCAGCGGCGGCTACACGGGCAGCTCGACGGACCCGAACCCGAACAAGGTCATCATCAACAACCAGGACGGTGAAGTCGTGGTGCCCGGATCGGGCGACCTCGACGGCGACGGTTCGCCGGACTGCCCTGGAGCGAGCTGCCCCTGCCCGAACTGGCCGAACGACTGCCCCCTGCCGCCAGCCGGAGGAGCCGTCGGACAGTTCTACTGGCGGGAGCTCTAGCAGCCGCGATGACGGCGCCCCGGGCAGCAGCCAGCCCGGGGCCACCTAAGCTCGACGGAGGAAGACAATGCAGTCCACAACCCCGAGTCACCGAATCGGCCGCAAGGCCCTCCTGCTCAGCCTGGCCCTCGGGCTCCTGCTTGCCGGGCCGGCGGTCGCCAAGAGTAGCCGCGGAGAGGGATTGTTGGAGGCCAAGGACAGTGCCGCGATGACCCTGCAGGTCGACGACATGCTGATCCAGGTCACCGAGGACACGCGACTCTACGACGGCGACAACAAGCGGATCTCGTTCGCGCAGATTCCCGACCCGAGCCAGGTACGGAGCCTTGTCACATACACCGCGTCGCGGACGGCTAGAGGCATGATCGCGACCAAGCTGGTCATCCAGCCCGTTCCGCACTAGCGGCCGGCAACGAGCGGCGGGAGACCCGGACCCGCCCTCCCTGCCCGGCGGTCAGGGCGCTGGCAGACGCAGTACGAAGGACGCTCCCCCCCGCACCGGGGAGCGCTCGCAGTCGAGACTTCCTCCCAGCTCCTCGGCGAAACGCAATGCGTTCGCCAGGCCGAGACCGGTTCCCTCGCCCGGAGGCTTGGTGGTGAAGAAGGGATCGAAGATCCGCTGTCGATCTTCCTCACAGACCCCCGGTCCGTTGTCCTCCACCCTACACGCGACGCGGCCTTCCCCGTCGGGGGCCACCGTGAGGCGGATGCGCGGCGCGTCGACCGGGGCGACGGCGTCGGCTGCGTTCAGGACCAGGTTCACGAGGATCTGCGCAACGATGCTCTCGTCGGCGATCGCACTCGCGTGGTCTCCTGTCACTTCGAAGGCGATGCGGTCGTAGCACTTCTGGGCGGAAACGAGGTTGGCGGCCTGCTCGGCCAGGGGAAGGAGATCCAGTTCGACCCGCGTCGAGCGAGGCGGCCGCGAGAAGTCGAGAAGTTGGCGGAGAATCTGGCGGACCCGGAGCCCCTGCTCGACGGCCCGGCGAAGGTAGCCGCGCGAGGCTTCGCTGAGGTTCTCGCCCCGCCCTGCCAAGTCGATGAATGCCAGGACCGCCCCCATCGGGTTCCCCACCTCGTGGGCAACGCCGGCAGCCAGGTGGCCGACCGCCGCGAGACGTTCTGAACGATCGAGACCGTCCCGTGCGCGTCGCAGGCTGGCGTTCGCACCCTGCAGGTCGACGATGGCCTTCTCCAGATCCGTATTCCGGCGCTCGAGAGCCTCGCTCATGTCGCTCAGAGCCTCGGCAACGTCGACCGCCTCCTGAACGCCTTCGACGGCGAGCCGGGGGCCGGGACCGGACTCTTCGATGGAACGCGCGGTGTGCGCGAGCTGACGCAGGGGCGACACGACCCGTCGCCGCAGCAGGTACGCGCCCAGCCAGGTGAAGATGCAGACGTCCACGACCAGCAGCAACAGGACGAGTCGGCCTTCGATCGACGGCCGCAACACGGCGACGCCCACCGCGCCCGGTACCGCGCCGGACAGCGGCATCGCGAAGCGGATCGGCTCCCACGGCCGGCCGGTGCGCAGCAGCGGCTCGTTCTTCTCGCGCGCAGCCTCGGCGAGAAGCAGCCCGGCTTCGTCGAGCACTGCGCCGGTCAGCGCGTGGGGCTTGGATCTCGCGCCTGGCTCCACCCGGAACCAGGTCGCCGTGGCCACCGCGTCCCCGTACGCGACCGTCGAGGCACGGCCTTCGTCCCAGAGGGCGCGCCCGAGCAGCGGCACGAGCCGGTCGAGTTGATTCGAATGCGCTTCGAAAAAGACGGCAGCCAGCAGCCCGATGGCCGTGACCATCACGAGAGCAAGGCTCGTCAGGACCTCGGACTGGATCCCTCGCCCGCGCATCCCCGACGCCGGCCTACGACTCCCGCGAGTCGTTTTCGAGCCCGAGCTTTTCGAACCGGTAGCGAAACGAGCGGAACGAAATTCCCAGCAGCTGGGCGGCTCGCTTCTTGATACGGTCCGACTGGCGCAGCGCCTGGGCGAGCAGCGAGCGTTCGAAGTCCGCCAGCACTGCGTCGAGCTTCATTCCTTCTGCGGGGATCTCGGGCGCGTCGGACTGTGGCTGCCGGCTCAACCCAGGCGGCAGCGACTCGATCGTGATGTGTTCGTCGCGCGAGAGGGCCACCGCCCGCTCGATCGCGTTCTCGAGCTCTCGCACGTTGCCCGGGTAGTCGTGGTCCATCAGCTTCGCCATCACGTCGTCGCCGACCGATGCGATGCTGCGACCCAGATCGGTCGAGAACTTCTCGATGAAGTGGTTCACGAGCAGCGGGATGTCGCCGCGACGATCGCGCAGGGGCGGCAGCGAGATCTGGATCACGTTCAGGCGGTAATAGAGATCTTCGCGGAAGCGCCCTGCCGCCACCTCTTCGGCGAGGTTGCGATTCGAGGCCGAGAGGATGCGGGCGTCCACATGCACATCGGAGGTGCCTCCGACGCGACGGATCGTCTTCTCCTGGATCGCCCGGAGCAGCTTGACCTGCAGGTGAAGCGAGAGCTCTGCGATCTCGTCCAGGAAGAGAGTCCCACCCGCGGCCGTCTGGAAGAGGCCCTCCTTGTTGTGCAGCGCCCCGGTGAATGCGCCCTTGACGTGCCCGAAGAGCTCGGATTCGAGAAGATTCTCCGGAATCGCACCGCAGTTGATGGCGACAAAAGGGGCACCGCTACGCTCGCTCTGCTGGTGGATGTCCCGGGCTACGAGTTCCTTGCCGGTGCCACTCTCGCCGCAGACGAGCACGTTGGCCTTGGTGTCCGCCACCTGGGCGATCAGCTCGAAGACCCGCTGGATCGCCGGGCTGCTGCCGATGATCGTCTTGTGGCGCTGGACCGTTCGCAGTTCCGTGCGCAGGCGACGATTCTCCCGCGAGAGGAGCTTCTTCTCCAGGGCCTTCTCGATGACGACACGAATCTCGTCCACCTTGAAGGGCTTGGTGAGGTAGTCGTAGGCGCCTTCCTTCATCGCAGCGATAGCCGTGTCGGTGCTGGCGAACGCGGTAATCATCAGGACGAGAGTCTCCGGCGAGCGCTTCTTGATCTCGCGCAGGAGATCGAGACCCGTCCGCCCCGGCATCTGGATGTCGGTGATGACGAGGTCGAAGTCGTCGCCGTCGATCGCGAGCACGGCAGCTTCCACGTCTCCCGCCGTGGCGACCTCGAAGCCCTCGCGCCGCAGGAAGATCTCGAGGAACTCCCGCATGCTCTGCTCGTCATCAACGACCAGGATCCGCACGTCGCTCACGGGCGCTCCTCCGTCCAGGGCAGACAAATCCGGAACGTCGTGCCCCTCCCCTCTTCGCTCTCGACCTGCAACATGCCTCCGTGGCTCTCGACGATCCGATGGACCGTGGGCAACCCGAGTCCCGAGCCCTCTTTCTTGGTGGTGAAGAAGGGCTCGAAGATGTGTTCCTGCACTTCGAAGGGAATCCCGACGCCGGTGTCGGCGACTACGAGCTCCACCCAGCGCGACGCACCGTTTTCCTCGCGGGCACCCTCCTCAGTACCGTTTCGGCGAGCTGACGCGGCTCCTTGAGGCGGCTCACCATCCACCGCTCGCACCTCCACCCGCAGCTCCCCGCCCTCGGGCATGGCCTGGGCAGCGTTCAGACACAGGTTCCACAGCACCTGCTTGAGCTGCCCCGGATCTGCCAGCGCGCAGATGCCCGAGCCGGGCTCGAGCCGGAGGTGCACGGTCTCGGGCAGGGAGGACTCGATCAGCCGGCCCACGTCCTCGATCAGGTCGCCGAGCAGGATCGGCTCACAACTCGGCGGCCGCGGCCGGGCGTATTGCAGGAAGTCCTGGATCAAGCCGCTCAGGCGGTCGGTCTCCCGCACGACGATCTGCATCAGCTGATCGCGCTCGGGATCGACCTCGCCGCCGGGCACGCCCGCGCGGAGCAGTTGCACGGAGCCCGAGATTGCAGCCAGCGGGTTCCGGATCTCGTGGGCCATGTTGGCCGACATCTCGCCGACGGCGGCGAGACGCTCGGATTGGCGGAGCTGACGCTCCATCGCGACCACCTCGGTGACGTCCTTGAAGATCAGGATGCGACCGGCCTCCGACCGGTCTTCGTCCCAGAGAATCGAGCCAGCCAGGCCGAGATGGCGCTCGACTCCGAATCGGTCGCGGAACTTCATGCGGGCCCGCGATGACTGCTGGGAGCAGGACTGCGGCTCCAGGATGAGTTCGGCGGCACCGGGAATCACCGAATCGACCGGGCGACCCACTGCCTCTCCCGCTGTCATCCCCGTGATCCGCTCCGCCTCCGGGTTGAAATAGGTGATGCTCCCGCCCCGGTCGGTGGTGAGCAAACCGCTCATGATGCTCTCGACGGTGCGCTCGTGGAGATTGCGCAGGCGGATGAGATCCTCGGTGCGCTGGTCGAGAGCCTGGCCGGTCCTTCGCAGCTCTCGCGCGAGCACGCTCGCCAGGGCTCCGACGGACGACAGCGCCACTACGTGCACACCCCAGACGGCAGCCAGGGCGCCAAGCGAGATCTGCTCTGCCACGCCCGGCGAGCCGTTCTCCATCAGCAACAGCCCCGCATAGCAGGCCGCGCTGAGAGTCGCGGCTCCGAGCGCTCCCCAGCGCTCGAAGAGGAGGGCCCCGTAGACGGTGACCAGCACGTACAGGAACGCGAGGGGCGACTCGCGACCCCCCGAAAAGTGCACGAGGGCCGTCACGATCCCGACGTCGATGGCAATCTGGAAGGCCGCGAAGCGATCGAGGTGGCGCATGCGCCGGATCAGGGCCGCAGAGATGGCCGTGGCAGTGAACGCCAGAGCCAGTGTCCAGAACAGACCAATCCTGGAGGCCTCGGTCGAATGGCTGCCGGGCACCTCGAGCCCGACGACGATCGCCAGGCTCACCCCTGTGAGGACCAGCCGCCCCAGCAGAAGCCACTCGGCCCTCCGACGTGCGACCCGACCTAGCGACGGCTCCATGCCTGTATCCCCCCCGCGGCTGCGCAACACCGTTCCGCTCTCGAACGCGCTAGTGGATGGTGTCGGCGATCGTGAAGATCGGGAGGTACATCGCGATCAGGATCGAACCGATCGCCCCTCCCATGAAGACCAACAGGAAAGGCTCGAGCAGGGAGGTCAGGGCTGCAACAGCCGTGTCGACTTCGTCGTCGTAGAAATCGGCGATCTTGTTGAGCATGATTTCGAGATTTCCGGTCTCCTCACCGACGGCGATCATCTGCACCATCATCGAGGGGAAGACCTTCGAATCCTGGAGTGGCTCCGCGATCGTCTTGCCTTCCGAGATCGATGCGCGCGTCTGCGTGAGTTCCTTTTCGATCACCATGTTTCCGGCCGTCTTCGAAACGATCTGGAGAGCATCGAGAATCGGAACGCCGCTGGCGATCATGGTTCCGAGAGTTCGCGTGAAGCGCGCCACCGCCACCTTCTTGATGACGGTGCCGAAGAGGGGCAAGGCGAGCTTCAGTTGATCGGTCCGGAACTTGTAGGCCGCGCTGTGCGCCCGTGCCTGGGAGTGCAGGATGATCGCCACGACGATGCCGGCCATGGCGTAGGCCACCCAGTCCTGCATCCAGCCCGAGACACTGATCACCATCTGGGTGGGCCCGGGCAACGTGCCGCCGAAGTCCGCGAACATCTTCTCGAACACTGGGATCACCTTGACGAGCAGCAGCGTCACGACGCCAATGGCGATCGCGCTGACCGCAACCGGATAGACCATCGCGCCCCTGAACTGACGCGCCAGCTTGTCGGCCTTCTCCAGTTGGACGGCCAGGCGGTTCAGAATTGTGTCCAGAATACCGCCGACCTCACCCGCGGCGACCAGATTCACATACAGGTCGTCGAAGACCTTCGGGTGCTTCCCGAGGGCTTCTGCGAAGGTCGAGCCGCTCTCGACGTCGTTGCGAACCTCGTTGATCACCCGCTTCAACGTGGGGTTCTCGCTCTGGTCGGCCAAGATCTGCAGGCACTGCACGAGCGGCAGGCCTGCATCGATCATCACGGCGAACTGCCGGGTGAATACGACGAGGTCCTTCGTCTTCACCCTTCGCTGCAGGAAAGTGAAGATCTCCTCCAGGTCCTTCGGCTTCAGCTTGACCTTCGTCGGCAGAATGCCCTGCGATCGAAGCTGAGCGCTGACCGCGGCCTCGTTGACGGCCTCGAGCGCGCCCTTCTTCTTGGTGCCCTCTCGCGTTCGGCCTTGCCAGTTGTAAACGGGCATAGCGATCTCCCTGCCGCGCTCTAAGCGGTCGTCTTCGGTCCCTGGGCAACGAGGGTCTTCAACTCTTCGACGTCCGGGCTTCGCCCCATGGCGTCGTCCATCGTGACGAGGCGCTGCTGCACGAGGCCCGCCAACGACTGGTTCAGGGTCTGCATTCCGAACTTCCGCTGACCGACCTGCATTGCAGAGTAGAGCTGGTGGATCTTGTCCTCGCGGATGAGATTGCGAATGGCCGTGTTGGGTACCATGCACTCGATCGCGAGCACCCGGCCCGGTCCGTTCGCCCGCGGCAACAGCGTCTGACACATCACGCCTTCGAGCACGAAGGACAGCTGCTGCCGGATCTGCGATTGCTGGTACGGCGGGAAGACATCGACGATGCGGTTGATCGTCTGCACTGCGGAGTTCGTGTGCAGCGTCGCGAAGGCCAGGTGACCGGTCTCGGCGACAGTCAGCGCGGCCTCGATGGTCTCCAGATCGCGAAGCTCGCCGATCAATACGATGTCGGGATCCTGGCGCAGGATGTACTTCAATGCGTTCTTGAAGTTGTGAGTGTCTGAGCCGACCTCGCGTTGGTTCACCACGCAGCCCTTGTGGGAATGCAGGTACTCGATCGGATCCTCGATCGTCACGATATGCTCGTTCCGGTCGGTGTTGATGCGGTCGACGATCGACGCAAGGGTCGTCGACTTGCCCGAGCCGGTCGGACCGGTCACAAGAATCAGCCCGCGGGGCTTCCTCGACAGCTCACTCACCACCGGCGGCAGGTTCAGCTCGTCGAAGGAGAGGATCTTGAACGGAATCGCCCGGAAGGCGCCGGCCACGTTGCCGCGCTGAACGAAGACGTTCCCGCGGAAGCGCGACAGCTTCTGCACGGAAAACGAGAGATCGAGCTCGTTGGTTTCTTCGAAGTGGTGCTTCTGCGCGTCGGTAAGCACCGAGTAACAGATCTGCTTCGTCTCCTGGGGCGAGAGCGGCGGCATCTTCAAGGGATGCAGCTTTCCATCGATCCGAAGCTGCGGTGGCGTCCCGGTGGTGATGTGAAGGTCGCTGGCATTCTTCTCGATCATCGTCTTCAGCAACTGGTGCATATTCGCCATTGGAGAGCCTCTCTGGCTGCTATTGATTGTCTGCGGCAGACACCCGGAGCACCTCGCTCAGGGTGGTGACTTCATGCTTGAGCATGTTGAGCGCACTGCGGCGCAGCGTCGTCATTCCGCTGCGGATCGCCTCACGCTTGATCTCGACGGTGGACGCGCCGTTCAGCACGAAATCCTTGATCTCTTCGGTGAGTTCCATCACCTCGTATACGGCGACCCGCCCCTTGAATCCGGTGTCGGAGCAGCTTGTGCAGCCGGCGCCCTTGACCGGAGAGACCCCCTTGGCGTCCTCCTCGCTGATGCCGGCTCGGACGAGTTCGTCGCTCGAGACCTCCGGATCCGGCTCCTTGCATTCGTCGCAGACCCGGCGAGCGAGACGCTGAGCCACGATGCAGTTCACGGAGGACGCGACCAGGAAGGGCTCGATCCCCATGTTGAGCAGCCGGTTCACGGTCGACGGCGCGTCGTTGGTGTGCAGGGTGGAGAGGACCAGATGGCCCGTGAGTGCCGCCTTGACCGCGATCTCCGCGGTTTCGAAGTCGCGAATCTCGCCGAGCATGATGATGTCCGGGTCCTGGCGCAGGAAGGCCCGCAGGGCGGCGGCGAAGTTCAAGCCGATGTCCTCGTGCATCTGCACCTGGTTGATGCCGACGAGGTTGAACTCGACCGGATCCTCCGCTGTGGACAGGTTGGCGCTGACGGTATTGAGCTCGGAGAGCGCCGAATAGAGCGTCGTGGTCTTGCCCGAACCCGTGGGGCCGGTGACCAGCACCATGCCGTGAGGGCGGTGGATGCAGTCCTTGAAGACGGCGAGCTGTTCTTCCTCGAAGCCGAGCTTCATCATGTCGAGCTGCAGATTCGCCTTGTCGAGGAGGCGCAGAACGACTTTCTCGCCAAACAGCGTCGGCAGGACCGACACACGGAAATCCATCTCACGTCCACGCCCGAGCTTGAGCTTGATGCGCCCGTCCTGGGGCAACCGACGCTCGGCGATATCCAGCTCGGACATGATCTTGAGGCGCGAGATGAGCGCGTTCTTCAGCTTCATCGGCGGCTTCATCACTTCGTAGAGCACGCCGTCGATGCGATAGCGAACTCGGAAGCTCTTCTCGTAGGGCTCGATGTGGATGTCGGACGCGCTCTTCTTGATGGCTTCGGTGAGGATCAGGTTCACGAGCTTGACGACTGGAGCGTCTTCCGCCTCGCGGCCGAGCTCCGCTTCGTTGATGTCCTCCTCGTCCTGAACGAAATCGATGTCGGAGTCGTCGAACGCCGCCATCACGTCATCGAGATCACTTGTCTGGTCGTAGTACTTCTCGATGCCGCGCTTGATGGCCTCTTCCGAGGCGACGACGGCCTGGATGTTGTATCCGGTGAGGAACTTGATGTCGTCGAGCCCGGAGATGTTCGACGGGTCGGCTGTGGCGACGATCAGAGTCGAGCCCGCACGGTTCACGGGAACCACGTTGTGCTTGATGGCGACAGCTTCCGGAATCAGCGCAACGACCTTGGGATCGACCTCGAAGTCGTCCAGATCGATTGCAGGCACGCCGTACTGCTTTGCGACGAAGTCAGTGAGTTGGGATTCCTCCAGGAGTCCCAGCTTCGTGATCTGGGCACCCAGACGACCGCCCTTCGCGACCACCTCGGAGCGCGCCTGCTGGAGCTCTTCCGCCGAGAGCAGGTTCTCGCGGACGAGGAGCTCGCCAATCTGCTCGTTCAAGCGTTTCCCCTCCGAAGCGCGAGGCTCGTCAGGGGCGCGCACGTCCGCGGCCCGAGGGCCAAAAAGCCTCGCAATCTCGCAGGATTATCGGCTTGCCGGTGTAGGATCTTTACCCGGTCGGGGACCCGGAGGGGACCGGCAGGTTCGTCTCGAACCTGCGGAAATTTCTGGACAATGCCGCCTAGCTGGGGGAGCCGTCCTGGGCCCGGCGGGTCAGGTCTCGGAGCCGGGCACCACCGGTGCGCATCACGATGAAGCCCGCCAGCGTGAGAGCGGCCCAGAATACGAACCAGACGACGAGGCCCAGCGCGAGCGCCGTTGCAGAGTCGACCCCGAATTGCTCGAGAACCGTCTTGAAGGCCAGTTGGTAGGTGCCGAAGAAACCCGGCGCGGAAGGAATGGCCACCGCGACCCCCACCGCGCCGAGCGCGATGTAGGAGACGATCACCATCTCACTCAGAGAACCGACGTCGATCCCGAACGCGAGCAGTCCCGCCAACATCGGGATCATCGACAGCACGATCCAGATCAACACCGAGTGGAAGGCGATCCAGAAGAGGTGCGACCCACCGGAAAGAGCGCCCAACCCGTCCGCGAAATTGCGGAGGATTCGCTCCGCCAACGCGGAGAAGCGGCTCGGGAACGGCTTCAGGAACCAGAGCAGCAAACGCATCGTGAAGTCCGGAGCCGTCCGCAGCAACACCAACCCGACGAGGGGAATCAGGCCGACCGGAAGCAGGAGGATCGCCCCGCGCGACAGGAAGCTGTTCTCGGCAGAGCCCGCCCCGACAAGGGAGAGCGCACCCAGGGCAATCAACACCACCGCCACGACGTCGATGACCCGCTCGAGGACCACGGTTCCGAAGAGTGCCGACGCAGACACGCCACTCTCCCGACCGACGTACCAGGCGCGCGCCACCTCCCCGATTCGCAGTGGAACCAGATTGTTCACCATAAAGCCGATCGCGACACCCCGGCAGAGGAGGCTTCGGGACACGGGCGCGATCGGATTGGTGAGATGCCGCCACCGCAGCCCGCGGAGAACAACGGAGGCCGCGTAGGCCGGTAGCGAAAGTCCCAGGAGCACCCACAGGTTGGCGTCTCTCATCGCATCGACGACATCCGTGACAGGAATGCCGCGAATCGCGAAGCCGAAGGCGACAACGGTGATCCCGAGGCCGAGCAGAACACGCCAGTCGCGCCAGGCGGGCACACGTCGCGCAGTATCCGCGATCTCCTCGGGCGGGCCGGCCGTCGTCACTGGAACCGCAGCCACCGTCTCGCCTCGGCGACGTCCTTCGCGATCTGGACCTTCAGCTCCTCGGGACCGGCGAACTTGCGTTCCGCCCGCAACCGCCGCTCGAAGGTGAGATCGATGCGGCGACCGTATACATCGCCCTCGAAATCGATCAGGTGCGCCTCCGCAACGAAGCTCATGTCATCGTTGAAGGTCGGACGCCTACCGACGTTCATCACCGAGGGAATCTCGACTCCACGGGCCGGGTCGCCGTCATCGACGAAGCGGGCCCAGCCCGCATAGACGCCGGCCCCGGGCAGTACCTCGTTCTGCGGAGAGATATTCGCGGTCGGAAAGCCCAGCGTGCGGCCTCGCCGCTGACCCTCGACGATGATCCCGCGTGTACAGAACGGCCGTCCGAGCAGACGTTGGGTCTCGCGCACGTCTCCCTCGCTCAACAACTCTCGGATGCGCGTCGAGTTCACGTCTCGTCCGTCGATCGTCACTTCGGGAACGATCGTCACCGAGAATCCGAGCCGCGGGCCCATCTCGGTCAGGAGCCGCATCGAGCCCTCACGGTCGCGCCCGAAGCGGAAGTCGTAGCCGACATACACCTCCATCGGCCGGATCCGGCGATGGATGTACTCCGAGACGAAGGTCGAGGGTTCCATCGCGGCGAACTCTCGATCGAAGGGTTCGAAGATGGCGATGTCGATACCCATTTCTTGCAACAACTCGATCTTCTGGTCGAGCGTCGTCAACAGCTGGGGGGGGCGGTCGGGCCGAAGCACCTTTCGCGGATGGGGCTCGAACGTGTAGACGACCGCCTCACCTCCTAGATCCCGCGCCCGAGCGACCACCGTCCGCATGATTGCCCGATGGCCAACGTGCAGCCCGTCGAAATTTCCGATCGTGAGAACGGGTCGACGCAGTTCTCTCTTGAGCCCTGCGGTCCCCTGAACCGACTCCAATTCCCGAACTCCCGAGTGCTAGTCTGAAGCGCGTGCGAATCCTCACACGCTATCTGATCGCACGCTTCCTGAGTTCCTTCGTTTTGTTCCTCATCGTCTCGTCGGCCACGATCGCCATGGTCGAGATAATGCTCAACTTGGGCGACATGTTGCAGCGGGACACCGGCCTGCGAGGGATCGCCAGCTACCTCTTCCTCCGTCTCCCCGCCTATTATCTACGGGACCTCATCCCTACTGTGGCCTTTGCGGCGGCCTTCTTCACCTTGGGCTCTGCAGCCCGAGGCCTCGAGATCCTCGCCGTGAAGGCGGGTGGCCTGTCGCCCCATCGAATCGCGGCGCCGCTGCTGGGGGTCGGACTGGCCCTCAGCGCCGTTGCCTTCGTAGTGAACGAGACCATCACCCTCGAGGCAACCCGGCTCTGGAATCAGCGGGATTCCGGAGCCCACCCCATCTCGTTCCGTCGGGGTTCGTTCTGGTACCACCGCGGACGCACGATATACAACATCGCCGGCGCCGACCCGGCAACGAGCACCCTGCGGGGAGTCCGGATCTACGAACTCGGAGACGACGGGCGACTCCTGCGCAGCATCGAGGCAGAACGCGCCACGGTCTCCAGCGGAGACCACTGGCGCTTCCACGCTCCCCGAATCCGGAGCTTCGACCCGGACGATATCGAACGTGCGCCGATCTCGACGCAGCACCAAGGCGAGCTGGGACTCGACCTGGGCGAGGGCTCCGGTCCCGCCCTGATGAGCGCCGACCTCGCGAGCCTGTCCCTGGACGACCTTCGGCAACTGATCGCGCAGCAACGGCAGAACGGACGCGAGCCGTCCCGTCCCCAGGCTCTGCTGCACGCGCGCCTGGCCGATCCGTTCGCGACGCTGCTCTTCGTACTCGCTGCGATTCCGCTCGGCATCCGCGTCGAGAAGGCGAGGGGCCGAGGCATGACCCTCTCGGCCCTCTACGGCATCACGATCGTCGCCGCGTTCTTCAGCTTCCGAAGCGTGGCCGACACCCTGACGATGGGGGGACTCGTCGCCCCCTCCCCCGCCCCGTGGCTGCTCCTCGCAGCGTTCGCCGGTTTCGGCGCTTGGCGCTACGCGGAGATGCAGGCCTAGCCGAGAGCGCCGCTACGGCGCCGAGACGGGAGGCGGAGCCCGCTCGATGGCGGCGCGCGGGTCCAAGAAACGGAAGAACTCGTGATCTGGAGGCAGCACCATCGTGGTGCGGCCCTTGAGTGTCGCGCGATAGGCCTCGAGGCTTCGGACAAACGCGTAGAACTCCGGATCCTGGCTGTAGGCCTGGGCGTAAATTCGGGCGGACTGCGCATCGCCTTGGCCCCGCGTGATCTCGGCCTGACCTCGCGCTGCTGCCAAGGTGAGTCGCGCATCTCGATCGGCGTTGGCCCGGATTTCGCGCGCCCGACGATCGCCAACTGCACGCAGCTCGCGCGATGTGGCCCGCCGCTGCTCGCGCATCTGGCTGTAGGCAGCCGGCTCGGCCGCCCGGGGCAACTCGATGCGGTTCAGCCGCACGTCGATGACATGGACACCGGTCGAGGCGAGCTCGGCATCGGCTTCTTCGTCGAGACGCGAGATGATCTCCGAGCGAGCGAGCAGCTGGGCACGCGTCAGTCCGCCGATCTTCGCACCCACCAGCGAGTTCAACGTTTCTTGAATGCGTCGCTCGGCCTGTGCAAATCCCCGTGGATAGGCCCGGCGGAACGCGTGGGCATCGGAGAGCTTCCAGACCGCATAGAAATCGATGATCAACTTCTCGCCGCCCTTCGCGAGCTTCTCGAGCGGTTCGGCGTTCAGGTATTGCAGCTTCGCGTCGTAGCGGATGACCCGGTCGATCAGGGGCAGACGCCAACTGGGACCCGGCTTGTCGAGGACCTTCACCACCTCGCCGAAGCGAAGCACGATCAGAGTCTGATCCTCGCGGACGACGATCACGGGGCCGACTCCGAAGTTCCCGGCCCACAGGAGCCCGACACAGATCCCGGCGAGGATGATAGCGGGGAAGACGAGCCTCCTCATTGCTTGCCCCCGGTGTTCGGCTGGGGAAGCACCAACGGCGCGCCTTGGGCCCGCCCCATCGGCAGGAACGGCACCACAGTCACGGTCCCGGGCGCGATCACCATCTTGTCGACCTCGGGGAGAATCTCTTCCATGGTCTCCAGGTAGAGGCGCCGGCGAGTCACCTCGGGCGCCAGCTTGTACTCCACCAGCAGCGCTTCGAAGCGAGCGGCCTTGCCGCGCGCTTCGAGCACCTTGGCGTCCCTGTAGGCGAGCGAACTCTGCTCGAGTTCGATCGCCTCAGCGGCCGCCCTCTCGAGAGTCTCCTTGGCATCTCCCTGCGCGAGGAAGATCGCCCGCTCTTCGTCCTGGGCCGCGGCTATGATCTCGTCGAAGGCCTCCTGCACCTGGGCTGGCGGTTGCACCACCTGAAGCTCGATTCCGCGAATTCGGAATGCGGACCCGGCCTCCACCTCGCCGAAGTACTCGCCCAGGCGCTGGCTCACTAGCTCGCGCGCGCGCACCTCGATCTCCAGCCGACGCGTGTAGAGGACGTCATCGACGTTCATCTGCCCCACGACCTCTCGCACTGCCGAGCGCGTCGCGTCGAGGAGCGTCTGCTCCGGGTCGTTCATGCCATAGAGGTACGCGAAGGCATCATCGATCTCGTACTTCAGCACGTATCCGAGATTCACGATGTTGTTGTCTGCCGTCTGCATGGCGTTCTCGAAACTGGCTGAAGCTTCGCCGCTTGCGGGCGTGTCTTTGTCGGCAGGAGCCGAGTCACGAGGGGTGGACGGCCTTGCGGGAGCCAGGCCAAAGCTCCGCTGACGCACCTCCGAGACGTTCACGATCTCGATGCTCTCGATGGGCGGCGGGTAGCGCCAGTGCAGGCCCTCGTCGACGACGGTACGGTCGCGCTCGCCCACGAACAGGATGACCGCCGACTCGCCCGGGGAGAGCTGGTAGACACCCGTAGCCGCCCAGCCAACGATCACCGCAATCGAGACCACTGCGGTCAACCAGTTGACCAGGACCCTCCCCACCGAGCGACGAATCGAGTCGTCGCTGTCCAGATCCTCGTCGTCGCGGCGCGCCAAGCGCTCAGCTCCCTCCGCTCTCGGACGAGATCGACGTCTGGCCGGCACTTCCGTCAGCAGCGCCGCGCTGGAGATCGAAGAAGGGCTTCAGGAGATCGATCGGAAGCGGGAAAATCGTCGTCGAGTTCTTGTCGCCCGCCACCTCCGCAAGCGTCTGCAGGTACCGAAGCTGCAGTCCCAGCGGCTCGGTCCCCAGAACCCGAGCGGCGTCGGCAAGCCGCTGGGCCGCCTGGAATTCGCCCTCCGCCAGAACCACCTTCGCCCGCTTCTCGCGCTCGGCCTCCGCCTGCTTCGCCATGACCCGCTGCATCTCCTGGGGCAGGTCGATCTGCTTGACCTCGACAGCTCGCACCTTCACGCCCCAGGGTTCGGTCTGCAGGTCGATGATCTCCTGCAGCTGCTGGTTGATGCGATCGCGGTCCGAGAGCAGTTCGTCGAGCTCAGCCTGACCGCAGACACTTCGCAGGGTGGTTTGTGCCAGCTGCGAGGTTCCGTAGAGGTAGTTCTCTACCTGGATGACGGCCATCTCCGGGTGCAGCACGCGGAAGTAGAGCACCGCATTCACCTTGACGGAGACGTTGTCCCGCGTGATCACTTCCTGGGGAGGGACATCCATCACGATCTCGCGCAGACCGATGCGGACCATCCGATCCACGATCGGGATGATCCACTTCAGCCCGGCGCCCTTCACGCTGGTGAAGCGGCCGAGTCGAAATATGACTCCCCTTTCGTACTCGGGCAGCACCCGAAACCCGAAGAACGCGAGCGCCAGAAACGCCCCCAGCGCGATGATCGGAAACATGACCATGAACGAGCTCCCTTCCTTGGACTCGAGTAATGCCTAACTAGAACCAGCCCGACGAACCCGGAGCGTCAGGCCATTGACGTCTACGACTTGGATGGCCTCTCCCTCTTCGATAGGCCCCGCATTCGGGTCCGCGACCTCGACGTTCCAGTACTCCCCCCGGACGAAGACCCTGCCCTTCGGATCGAGTGTGGATGTCGACTGCCCGACGAGACCGATGATTTCATCGACTCCCGAAGCGGACGGGACCGCCATGCTTCGACCCACGGAGAAGACCACGACCGCGGCGAAGATAGTCATTCCCAGCACTGCAGGCACGAGCACAGACCAGAACGAGATCGTCAGGTCGCTCAGCTCGGGCTGGTCGAAGACCATGGACCCGCCGAGCAGGATGCACAGGGCGCCCGCCGTGAATAGGGCGCCGAATGACGTGAAGAACATCTCCGCGATGAAGAAGCCCAGGCCCAGCAGGATCAGGGTCAGTCCGACCCAGGAGAAGGGCAGGATGTTGAACGCGATCATCGCGAGTACGAGACAGACGAAGCCCGCGATTCCCGGGAACAGGAGCCCCGGGTTGTTGGCCTCGATGTAGAGGCCGAGGCCCCCGAGCAGGACCAGGATGACGGCGACGTTCGGATCTGCCAGGAAGTCGAAGATGCTCTGCACGAGGCTCATCTCGATGGCGACGACCTTGGCGCCCGAGAGCGCGAGGGTGGTGGTCTCGCCGTCGACCTCCACCTCCCGCCCTTCGATCTGCTCGAAGAGGTCGCTTCGACTCCCCGCGACGATATCGATCACGCCGAGCTCCAGCGCCTCGCTCTCGCCCACGGCGACCGATTCTCGAACGGCCTTCTCGACCCACTCGACGTTGCGCTGCTTCTCCTTCGCGATGCTCTCGATGTAGGCGGCGAGCAGGTTCTCGGCCTTCTCGGCCGAGAGATCGCGGATCGCCGGCACTGGAATCGGACTCTTCTCGGCCTCTTCGCCTTCCGCCGGTTTCGCCGGCGCCTCGTTACCACCCATCGGGCTGACCGGATGAGCTGCGCCGATGCTCGAACTTGGCGCCATTGCGGCCACGTGGGCGGATACGGTGATGTACATCCCCGCCGACGCGGCCCAGGCACCGCGCGGCGCCACGTAGACGATGACCGGCACCTTCGAGTTGAGGATCGCCTGGATGATGTCCTTGGTGGACGTCACGAGCCCACCCGGCGTGTCCAACTCGATCAGCAGCGCGTCTGCGCCATCGCGTTCGCTCTGCTCGACACCCTCGACGATGTAGGCGGCCGACGCCGGGTTGATGGAGCCCCGGATCGTCAACAGGTTCACCCGGGGCGCAGCGAACGCACTGCCCGCCACCGCGCAGGCCAGCGCCGAAACGAGGAGTGCAAGCCGCAACCTCGCAGGCTTCATCTACGTCCGTCCCGGAGCTTGACGATCCGGTCGATCAGGTGGGCGGCCACATCGGCCTTGGAGAGCAGCGGAAGCTCCTCGACCTCACCGTCCGGCGAGACGAAGAAGACGGCATTCGTGTCCACGTCAAAGCCGGCGTCGCTGCGGGAGACGTCGTTGGCGACGAGCAGATCACACCGCTTGCGGATGATCTTGCTCCGCGCCGAGGCCACGACGTCGTGGCTCTCGGCCGCGAAACCCACGACGATCCGGCTTCCCTTGTCCCGGCAGATCTCCTCCAGGATGTCCGGGTTCAGAACGAGTTCAAGGGTGATGCCCTCCCCCGCTCCGAGCGACTCCTTCTTGATCTTCCGTTGCTGGACATGGGCGGGGCGGAAGTCCGCCACCGCGGCGGCCTTCACGACCACGGTTGCTCGGGGAAGCTCGGCCAAGACCGCGTCCCGCATTTCGAGAGCGCTCCCCACGTCGACCCGCTTGACGCCCGCCGGGGTCGGAAGCGCGGAGGCCCCGGCAACCAGCAGCACCTCGGCGCCCCGACGCGCCGCCTCAGCGGCTATGGCGAACCCCATGCGCCCGGAGGAGCGGTTGGTGATCGCACGAACGGCGTCGATCGGCTCGCTCGTGCCTCCGGCTGTCACGAGGACGACCTCACCGCGAAGAGCCTCGGTGCCGAGCGCCAAGCCGGCGGCCCCCGCGATCGTCTCGGGCTCGGCCATCCGCCCCTCTCCCTGCCACCCGCAGGCGAGGTCACCGGTCTCGGGACCGACACGGAGGACACCCCTCGCCTTCAGGGTCTCGAGATTCGATTGGGTGGCCGGGTGCTGCCACATGTTGACGTTCATTGCCGGGGCAACGAGTACCGGCGCTCTTGTCGCCAGCAGGATCGCGGTCACGAGATCGTCGGCCATCCCGGCCGTCATTCGCGCCAGCACGTTGGCGGTCGCCGGCGCCAGGATCACGAGTTCTGCCCAGTCGGCCAAGGCGATGTGATCGATCTCTCTCGGCGCGCTGCCCGTGCCCGACCCAGCGAAGAGATCGGAGACCGCGGGATGGCTCGTCAGGGTCTCCAGCACCAGAGGCGAGACGAACCGGGTGGCGTCCGGGGTGAGAACGCAGCGGACCTCGTGGCCAGCCTGGACGAGGGCCCGCACCAGCTCGGGAATCTTGTAAGCCGCGATCCCGGCGCTGACAGCGACGAGGATGCGGCGCGGCTCCGCGGAGTCTGTTCGGGAGGACGGCATGGGTGGGGGCAGCCCGACGTGGTGAGCAAAATTCCTTCGACCACGTACGAGGTTACCGAAACGCCGGGGAAATCCAAAAAGACCGCGAACCGGCGTCAGCTGCGCGCGAGCTTCTCCCGCAGCCGTTTGGCGACCAGGGCCGGAACGAACTCGTCGATGTCCACGCCGAACTGCACGAGCTCCTTGAGGCGCGAAGAGCTGACGTAGAGGCACTCGAGGCTCGTCATCATGAACAGGATCTCGATCTCGGGCCTGAGGTGCCGGTTCATCAGTGCCATTTCGAACTCGTATTCGAAGTCCGACATGGCGCGCAACCCGCGGATCATGGCCGTGGCACCGATCTCTTTGGCGAAGTCGACGATCAGCCCGGTGAAGCTCTCGACGCGAATGCCGGGTTCTTCGCCGAGTACTTCTTGCAGGATCTCGAGCCGCTCTGCAGCCGTAAAGGTCCCGCCCTTCTTCTCCACGTTCTCGGCGACCGCCACGACGACCTCGTCGAAGGTGCGCTGGGTTCGGCGGATCAGATCGAGGTGTCCGTTCGTTAGCGGATCGAAGCTCGCAGCGAAGAGCGCGATCCTCGTGTCAGTGTCTGCGCGACTCATCGGTCTTCTGCATCCCCTTCGGTCGAGCGACTCGTCGGAACGAGCCAAGTGAGCCGGGTGTCTCCGTAGCTTCTCTCGTCGCGAACCGCGAGGCCCGCCACTGGTTCCAGAGAATGCCGCTTCGAGTTCTCGACGACCACTATCGCATCGGCGGCGAGAAGATCGGCGTCAACGAGCGCAGCGAGAGCCGGGGCGATCTGGTCCGAATCGTAGGGTGGATCGAGGAAGACGAGATCGAACCGACCGGCGCTCTTCAGGCGCCGGGCCGTCTTCGCAGCGTCCCCACAGATCACCTGGGCGCGGTTGCCCAGGTCGAGCGACGCGAGATTCTCTCGAACCACGTTCAGAACACGCTCCGACCGGTCTACCAGAACCGCCGTCTCGGCCCCCCGGGAAAGAGCCTCGATCGCGAGCGCACCCGTTCCCGCGAACAGGTCGAGGACCCGACATCCCCGAAGGTCGCCGAGCCTCCCAAACAGCGATTCGCGTACCCGATCAGAGGTCGGACGCACGCCTGCGGGCGGACGCGCGAGCCGACGGCTGCGTAGCTCACCGCCAACGACGCGCACGAGGCGCTCCGAGCCGAGGACCGCGACACAGTTGGGCGCACCGCAAAGTCGAAGTTCGCGAACCCCGCGTGACCCCGGCGTGCAAGACAGATCTGAACACCTCAGGGTTTCTCCCTAGGCCATACCCGGCAGCTCCGGCCACGCTACTTCTTCGTGTTCGAGTCGCTGCCTGCATCGATCGCGTGGGTTTCAGACTCGTACCGCGCGACTCTCAGTAGTGTCCACGCACTCGCGTGTCAACTTCGTTCAGGCGCGATGCACAATCAGGGCGTGAAGCCTGCTGCCGAATCGGTTGGGTCGGTATTGATTGGCCCGGGTCCTCACCTACAATCCGCCGCAGACGTAGAAGGTAGTGACGCTCTCGTGTCATACCCGCATCAACGCCTTCTGACCAACAACAGCGTGCATAGAAAGCCAACCCCCAACGGCCTCCCAGGCCGAGAAGAGATGGTGGAACGGTCGGCGCGCGCGAAGCCAGAACCGAACCACAGGAGATCACATTCCATGCCTATCGCCGCATTGACTCGGATCAAGAAGAAGCTCCCGAATCGCATCGCCCAGGTGCGCGGTGAGCGTTCGCAGCGCCAGTTCGCCCGCGATCTTGGCGTCTTTCAGCAGAACGTGAACCGATACGAAAACGGCACAACGCCCCACACCGACTTCCTGATTACGCTCGCCAACAAGGAGAGCGTGTCGCTGGACTGGCTCCTCCTCGGGAAGGGCCGCATGCGCCGGCGCTGATCTCCCAGGTCGGACTCGGGGTCCCTCGCGGGCCCCGAGCCGAGTGACCTGACCTTCACGCACCGGCAGATTGCGCGCAATCGAAAGGCCCCCGCACTCGGAAAAAGCGGAAGCGAACTCCCCAGTCCCCTCGCCGGGACGCACGTCCTGCGCACCCGTCCCGATGCACTTCGGGGGCAACGGCTCACCGCAAGCACTCGCCGCGTGAGCCTCCGCCCGGGCGGAGGCTTGCCGGGGCACGCTTCTTGCTCCCTTCCAGTCACGATGACCACGAGGGAGGGCCGGGCCGAATGGTGCGCACGCTCGCAGGGCTGACCGTGCTGCTTACCGGAGCGGATCACTGGACCACGTACGTGTGTCTCCGGATGCCGGTGCAGGGTTGGGAGGTGATCGAAGCGAATCCGCTCGCAGACTGGCTCTTTAGTGCCGCCGGGCTCGTTCCCGGTCTTGCCATCGACACCACGATTACGCTGGCAGCCGTCGGCTTCCTGCTGGCCACCCCTCGCTTCGCCAGAGGTGTGAAGCAGGGACTCCTGCTGTTCCTCGTAACCACGACCGGATACGCCGTCATGAACAACCTCAACGCCATACAGGACCTGGGCCTGTCTCCACTGGGGGTCGGCTGAGATGGATCGCCTCGTTCTCTGCGGGCTCGGGCTCCTGAGCGCACTCGCGCTCTCGTTCCAGCTCCCTCCGAGCGCCGAAATGCCGCCCACGTTGGACTTCGAGGACGTGCCCGCCTCGCTGCCCGGGGTGAGCGCTGCGAGCCTGTCGGACACGCTCGCCTACGTGGAGGGCCGTCCCACTGACGAGACAAGGCATGCGAACGAACGCCGCAACACGATCCGCCTCGTCGTCGAGTACCTCGAGCGCCTCCACACCGGGCTGTCTCATCAGGAGATCAGTCGCGTCGCGACGACGATCGTTGACGAGTGCGACGAGCGCGACATCGAGCCCAATCTGGTGCTTGGCGTCATCCAGGTAGAGAGCTCGGGCTATCACCGGGCCGTGTCTCCGGTAGGCGCCCTGGGCCTGATGCAGATCATGCCGGCAACCGGCCGACAGCTCGCGCAGGATCGCGGCATCGCGTGGCAGGGACCGGAGATGCTCTTCGATCCCGTCGTCAACGTGCAGTTCGGGATCACCTACCTGCAGGAGCTCGCCGACCGGTACGAGCACGTCCCGACGGCCCTGGCTGCGTACAATTGGGGACCGTCGCGCATCGACCGTCGGATTCGACGCGGTGCACGCATGCCGCAGATCTACGTGGATCGGGTGATGCGCGTCGTCGACGAGGTAGAAGCAAGTCAAGCCGACGCCGAGGGCGCCTCTTCCTAGACGAGCGGGCTTCCCGGTCAGGAGCCGGTAAGGACTACCACGAAGTGGTCGAGCGCCTCCATCGCCTCCTCGTCGGTCCCCCGGTAGCCGTTCGTCAACACCGAGAAAACTGCCGTCTCACCATCTGCGAGCTGTGCGAATCCCGAGAGCGACGTCACCCGGGTCAAGAGCCCGGTCTTCGCTCGAGCCCGGCCCGGCGCTTCACCCACGCGCTTCTCGAGTGTCCCGTCCCGGTTGGCGATTGGGAGGGCTGACTCGAACTCGGGTCCGATCCGAAACGAGCCCCGGGCGATGCGCAGGGCCTCGACCAGCGCCCGAGGCGTGAGCTTGTCACGATATGAAAGACCGGAGCCGTCGACGATCTTCAGGCCCTCGAGATCCATCCCCAGGGCCTCGAGGGCAGTCCGATAAGCCGGGATTCCGTTCCTCCACGATCCGGGCGCGCCGGTCGCGTGAGCGCCCATCGCCTTCACGAGCGACTCCGCCACTGCGTTGTTGCTGAACTTCACGAACAGGCGAACGATCTCGCCGACGGGACGCCCCTTGAAGACGTGAACGGGAACGGCCTCCTCCGGGGTGCTGCCAGACACGATGTCCCCATCCACTGGAATTCCCACTGCTCCCAGTTGCATCCGCAGCACCGCTCCGGCGTAGCGAGTCGGATCGACGACACTGCGGTAGTAGGTCTTGGCTTCGGCGCCCGCCGCGATCGTCCCGTCGACCTGGACGACCTCACCCGAGCTGACCAGCGCCCGATCCACCACCAGAGAGCTTCGCTGACCCACGTATCCAGTCCGCGCGCGGTTGGCCAGCGAGAGATACGGAACGGGCGGGTCGATCGTGACCGAGACCGGATCTCCTCCGGCCCGTCCCGGGCGCACGGTCACCGCGAAGGAGCCGTAGTTCGCAGTCAGTCCGCCCACGGGTGCGTGATAGGCACGAGACGAGACCCTCCCCCAGTCGGGGTGCCAGCGGACCGCATCGAAGAAGTGATCGTCGAGGACGAGGTCACCGCGCACACGCCGGAGCCCGCGGTTGCGGAGATCCGAGGCCAGCCGCCACCAGTCCTCGGAGTTGAGCACCGGGTCGCCGCCGCCGCGCACGTAGAGCGTGCCAACTCCGCCCTCTGCATCCGGCAGCGCGTCCGCGAAGATCGGCGTCTCGAAGCGGTGGGTCGGACCGAAGGTCTGCAGCGTCGCCATCGCGGTCAGGATCTTCATGTTCGAGGCGGGCGTGAGGGGACGATCGGCGGAGCGCTCGAAGAGCACCTTCCCGTCACCCGCCCGAACCACGTACGCCGAGATACGGGCGCGCCGGAGCGCCCGGACATCGAGGGCCTGGCCGAGCCGCTTGGCGAGACCGCCCCGCGGCTGTGGGGGAAGCGTCCGGGCGGCGAGGTCCTCTGCGGCGACAGAAGCCGCGAACACCACGATCCCGGCAAGCGCCGCGGCTCGGAAAAGCGCCGCGGCTCGGAAAAGCGCTGCGGCTCGGAGAACAGCCCCGAGAGCGATTCGGTTCATGACAGCCCTTCCTCCCCGCACAGTCTGCCGCGAAGATCGGCCGGGGGGACGCGAGCTTGACTTGCGCGAGCTTATCCCCGAGGCTGCCCGTCAGCAATCGCAGCCGATCACTGGGCGGGGGGTGCCGGTGCTCAACTGGATCTGGCTCGGGCTGATCCTGTCTTCGATCGTATTCGCGGCCTACACGGGCCGCATGACCGAGGTGACCCAGGGCCTCTTCGAAGGCACCAAGGACGCCGTCCAGCTGGTCATCGGCCTCGTCGGCGGCATGATGTTCATGCTCGGCCTGGTCCGGATCGCCTTCGATGGCGGCCTGCGAGACTGGATCGCACGCCGCCTGGCTCCCTTGCTGCGGCGCCTGTTTCCCGAGGTGCCCCCGGACCATCCGGCCATGGGCGCCATCGTGATGAACATGGCGTCCAACATGCTCGGGCTCGGGAACGCGGCGACACCCTTCGGTCTGAAGGCGATGACCGAACTGGCCAAGCTCAACCGCAACTCCCAGACGGCATCCGACGCGATGGTCCTCTTCCTCGCCATCAACACATCCGCGATCACCCTGTTGCCGCCCACTGGGACGATCATGGTGCGTCTGGCAGCGGGCTCGGAGGCCGCGGACGCGATCTGGGTTCCCACCCTGCTTGCGACATTTTGCTCGACTCTGGCTGCCGTCGCGATGTTCTACGCACTGCGCCGGCTACCGGTCTTCCGGCCGGTACCGCTCCCTCCCAGCGAGGCGGCCGAGCCCGGGGAGGTCTTCGACGGCCTGCTCGACGCGCCCGCGGCAACCGCGCATCGCCTGCCGATGGAGTGGTGGCGGCGCGGGCTCGTGGCTGCCGTCTTGCTTGCACTCGCCGGCTTCCTGCTGCGCGACGGCGCCCAACTCGTGAGCGAACACGGCTTCGTCGATGGGCTCCTGCAACTGGTTCAGTCCTGGGCGTTTCCGAGCCTGATCGCGGGCCTGCTGCTGATCGGCGTCGCCGGCCGGGTCTCGGTCTATGACTCGATGATCGCGGGCGCTCGAGAGGGACTCGAAGTCGCCGTGCGCATCGTTCCCTACCTGGTCGCCATCATTGCAGCGGTGAAGATGCTGCGAGTGTCCGGGCTGCTCGACGTCGTGATCCGGGCGGTCGCGCCCGTCACGAATGCGATCGGTGTCCCCGCGGAGGTTCTCCCGATGGCGATCCTGCGCCCGCTCTCCGGATCGGGTGCGTTCGCTGTGATGGGCGAAACCCTCCAGGCCTACGGGCCCGACTCGTTCATCGGGATGCTGGCGAGCACGCTCCAAGGCTCTACCGAGACCACCTTCTACGTCCTGGCGCTCTACTACGGCGCGGCGCGAGTCACCCAGAGTCGACACACCCTCGCCGCATGCCTGACGGGCGATCTGGCGGGCTTCGTCGGTGCCGTTGCCGCCTGCCACTTCTTCTTCGGCTGAGTTCGTGGCGCACGACGACGACGCCCATCCGCGAATCCGCGCCCTCGTGCGCTCGGCGTTGGGACGAGACGTCACCGGAATCGAGCCGGTCGAGGCCGGGCTGGGCTCCCGGCGATTCTTCCGCGTTGGGCTCGGGCGACCCGGTGAGCCTGGATCCCTCGTCGCGCGGGTCGAGCGCGACGAAGATCCGTCCTTGCGTCCGCCCGGCGTTGCACCGGAGCCTCCCCTCGCGCCCATCCTGACCTGGCTCTCCTCGCACGACCTGCCGGTGCCGGTGTGCTCCGCCGCCGGGCCCGGCCTGATGCTCCTCGAAGACCTGGGCGACACCAGCCTCGAGTCGGCAGCCCACTCTCTTCCGATCGAAGATCTTCACGCGCTCTACCTGCGGGCCTGCGACCTCGTCCCGAGGCTGCAGTCGCTACCGCCCCCTGCGTCAGGCCTCGCGAACTTCGATCGGCGTCTCGACGAGGCCCTCTTCCGCTACAAGGCCGACCAATTCGTCGAGTGGGTGCTGCCCTGGGCCGAGACGAACGCCGGAGCCGAAGTGGTCACCGACGCCTTCGCGCGAATCGCCGAGGAGGCGCGAGACGCCCCCCAGCGACTGGCTCACCGCGACTACAAGGCCGCGAACCTGCACGTCCAGGACAACCGACTGGTGATGATCGACCTGCAGGGAGCCCTGCTCGCCCCGCCGGAGTACGACCTGGTGTGCCTGCTACGCGACTCCCAGGTTGAGCTCGACGAGGACTTCGTGAAGAACGCCCTCACCGCGGTTCGGCCGCTTCTCCCCGACGCGCCGACAGCCGACGCGTTCGCCCGCCGCTTCACGCTTCTCACGCTTACCCGCAATGGCAAGGACCTCTCGCGCTATCTCTGGGCTGCGAAAGTCCGGGACGACCCGCGCTACCTCAGGCACGTTCCCCGCGCGCTGGAGACACTCCGTGCGGCGGCCGCGGACGCGGCGGGCTGGGATCCCGCCTTTGCCCGCCTCGCCGACGTCATCGCGTCGCTATCGGACTTGCCGTGCGGGCCATGATCCTCGCCGCCGGACTCGGCAGCCGCCTGCGACCGCTGTCCGAGCTCGTGGCCAAGCCGGCGATGCCCGTACGCGGCATCCCGGTGATCGCGCACACGCTCACCCTGCTCGCAAGGCACGACGTAACCGAGGTCGTGATCAACCTGCACCACCTGCCGGACACGGTTCGCGAGGCCGTCGAACGGCACCGACCGGACGGACTCGAGGTGCACTACTCGGAGGAGACCGAGCTGCTGGGGACCGGGGGCGGCATCAAGCGCGTGGCGGACTTCCTCGGCGAGAGTGATCCGTGCCTGGTTCTGGCGGGAGACATGCTCGTCGACGTTGATCTCACTGCAGCCGTCACGGCACATCGGGAGCGCGAGGACCGCTGCAGCCTGCTGGTGAACGAACACGATGCGCGAGCCGCGGTCTTCGGAACTCTTGGATTCGACGACGAGGGTTGCCTGCGGCGCATCGGCACGCGCCTCGACCTCGGAGGCGAGACCCGGCGGGGCCTGTTCCTGGGGATTCGGATCGTCGCGGCCCGTTGCCTCACAGCCTGGCCCGAGGCCTCGTGCTTCGAAGACCTGACCGACTGGCTGGGTCCCCAACTCGAGGCCGGGCGCTCGGATCTGCGCGCTGGGTCGATTCCAACACAGCAACTCTTGTGGGAGCCGGTCGGAACGCCACAAGAGTACCTGGCGGTGAACTTCGATCCGCCGCCCCTCTCCTATCGGGACGAGCTTTCTGGTGAATCCGATGCGCGAGTCGTTCCCCAGCGGGAATTGATCGTCGGTCGCGGAGCCAGCATCGAAGCAGGCGCCGTGCTCGAACGGGTGGTCGTGTGGCCGAACGAGACGGTGCCGGGAAGCATGCGGGCGGAGAACGGGGTATTCGCAGGGGGACAGTTCGTTGCATGTGCACTGGATGCGGACGGTCATCGACCCCAACACCCCTGAAGGGCAGTCGCGTTAAGCTGATGGATGGATCACCGGAAGATTGGGGTAGCACGTGAGCGAGGTGGTCTTCATCGGGACGAGCGACGCCTTCGGTGCCGGTGGACGCCGGCAGTCCGCCGTGCTGGTGCGCGGCGAGCGCGGCACGCTTCTGCTCGACTGCGGTGCCACGACGGGATCGGGACTCAGCGAACTCGGGATCGACCGCAACGAGATCGAGACGATCCTCGTCTCGCACTTCCACGGCGACCACTTCGCCGGGATTCCGCAATTGATGCTCGCCGCGCACTGGCTGGACCAGCGGAAGCACGCGCTGCAGATCGCGGGCCCCCCAGGTATCGAGAACCGCGTGCGCACGCTCGCGCACGCGATGGGCCACAGTCTCGAAGAACACGACTGGGCCTTCCCCATCCACTTCACCGAGGTTCCGGCAGGCGCCGAGTACGAGGTCGGACCCGCGCGGATCCACTCGTTCGACACGCAGCACCAGATCGAAGCGCATCCGCAGGGCTACCGGGTCGATAGCGGCGGCCAGATCATCGCCTACTCGGGCGACACGGGCTGGTTCCCCGAACTTCCGCGACTCTCCGCCGGCGCGGATCTCTTCATCTGCGAATGCACGCTCCACCACCAGACCCTCGACTTCCACCTGGATCTCGAAACGATCGAGGCGCACCAGCACGAATTCGACTGCGGACGACTGATGCTCACACACCTCGGCAGCGAGATGGCCGAGTTGCGGGGTCAGCTCGCGATCGAAACCGCGGACGACGGGCTCGTCGTCAACCTCTAGGAACCTTGCCGAAGCCCGCTCGAGCCCGGAGCCTGGCCCGAACGCCTAGATCCGACCCGAACGGCCGGGTACGAGCTCGCCCAACACTGCGCTGCGCCCGGCCCCCGTGCACTGCGGAAGATGATTCGGAATGCCGAGCAGCGCGTTGCGGCCCATCAGCGAGAAAGCCATGGCCTCGGCGGCATCGGCCGGCACGCCGACCTGGTCGAAGGCCTGGACGCTAGTGCGGGGCATGGCGCGGACGAGCGCCGCCAGGACTGCCGGGTTGCGGGCACCCCCGCCGCCCACGAGCACGCGATCGATCTCCGGTGAGTCCGGTAAGAGATTTCGACACGCCAGTCCAACGGACTCCGCGGTGAATACGACGAGCGTCGCGAGAAGGTCGTCGGGATCCCGCCGTTCCCACTCCGCGACCAGCTTCTCGGCCTCTGCCCTCCCGTAGCGCTCCCGCCCCGTGGACTTTGGCGGGCGCCGAGCGAGGTAATCGTCGTCCATCAGTCGCGCAAGCAGCACTCGGTCCGCGTGACCGCGCAAGGCCCGGCGTCCATCCCGATCCATCTGCTCCTCGCCACCGCTGAGGATCTGAACCACGCCGTCCACCAGCGCGTTCGCGGGACCGACATCGAAGGCGATCACCGCCTCCGGATCTCCGGCGGGAAGCCAGGTGAGGTTCGCGATTCCGCCGAGGTTCAACGCAACGCGGCTCTCGCTCGGGTCGGCGAGGACGGCCAGATGAAAGAAGGGCGCCAGCGGGGCGCCTTCCCCGCCGGCGGCAAGATCTCGCGGACGGAAGTCGGCGACCACCGTGCAACCCGTGCGCTCGGCGATCAGCGACGGATCCCCGATCTGGAGGCTCGCGTGCAGCTCGGGGTGGTGGGCCACGGTTTGCCCGTGGCAGGCGATCAACCGAACGTCGTCGAGGGAGACCCCGGCGTCCGCTGCAACGCCAGCAGCGGCCTCTGCAAAGCGCTCCGCGAGCAGGACGTCGAGGGACGCGAACTCACGCAACACCTCGGGTGCCGGCAGGCGTCCGGCCGCCAGGCGGTGAACCCGCTGCTGCAGTTCCACCCCGAAGGGCAGCTCGCGGAATGCGCGCAGCGTGTAGGGGTGGGCTTCCGACCCGTCCGGCCAGTCGACCAGCGCCGCATCGACACCGTCCGCCGACGTGCCGCTCATGAGCCCGATCACGAGCATGGGGACCCCCCAACGCGAGTGTATGCGACGGACACCCGTCCCTGCTCGCGATTTCCGCTGCAGTTGACAGCCGGGTAAGGGAATCGAATACTCGCCCGCCCGCAGGCGCGCCAGCCCGCGCCGCGTCCAACATCGACCCAACGGCCCCCCCTCTGCCACATGCAGGCAATCGCGGGGTCGCGACCCCCCTCGTGGTAACAGGAGACGAGGGGTACACAGCCGAGAGAGGGGACATCCGATGAACGAGACCTCGCGCAACCAGGGCTGGGCGATCGTGGCAGGAGCCGTCCTACTCGGCCTCCTCTTCTTCGCCGGAATCCTTCAGGGCAGCTACTGGGCGCTCGCGATTCCGATCGCGGTCCTCACGTTCTTCGTGCTGGGACTCGTCGCCTGGGTGGGGCACACCATCGCGACCGTCCAGGTCGAGGCCGAGCCTGCGACTGCCGAAACGCCCGCCCCCGAGTCCGAGTCACTGCAAGACGCCTCGAACAGCTGATGCGGATCGCGCTCCTCACCTACCGCGGCAACATGTTCTGCGGCGGCCAGGGAATCTACGCGTCCTACCTGGCCCGTGAGTGGCAGCGGGCGGGTCACGACGTGCACGTAATCGCGGGCCCTCCCCTACCCGAACTCGACCCCGGGATCCCGCTGCACGAGATCCCGAACGACAACGTGTTTGGCCGGCGGTACCCCGATTTCTTCGATCCCACCCGACCTTTCTCCCTCCTGCAACCACTCAGCCTGTGGGAGCTCGGCGTCTCGCGCTTTGGCGTATTCCCCGAGATGCAGACCTTTGGCTTGCGCCTGATGATGCGCTGGAAGGAACTCCAGCGGCGCCATCGCTTCGACGTGGTCTTCGACAACCAGTGTCTTTCCTGGGGGCTCCTCGGGATCCGCGCCACCGGAATGCCCGTCGTCTCAGTGATCCACCACCCCTTGCACATCGACCGCGAGGCCGACTTCGCCATCGACGCGCGGCTCTCGAAGAAGATCAAGCGCACCCTCTACTTCCCGCTATTCATGCAGCAGCAAGTCGCGCCGCGACTGGACCGGATCGTGACCGTCAGCGAGGCGTCCCGCACAGAGATCGAGCGCTATTTCGGTATCCCCCAGAAGCAGATCCCCGTGGTCTACAACGGCACCGACGCCGACCTCTTCCATCCCCACGCCAACGTCGCCAAGGAAACCGATCTCCTCTTCATCGGGCGCACCGAGGACCGCAAGAAGGGGATCGGGACGATGCTCGAGGCCCTCTCTCTCCTGCCGGAATCGATCACCCTCAAGATCGTCGATGGCCGCATCCCCGACGACGGACTTGTTCCCCAACTTCTGTCCCGCTACGAGGTCGCCCATCGGGTGAAGATCGTGAAGGAGATGCTGACC
>JAYGDB010000172.1:0-46564 GCA_046583095.1 Myxococcota bacterium
GTCATGTGCAGGCGCTTCATCGCGATGATCTCGAGCCCACTGGCTTCGATGCACTGCAGGATCGCGCCGGTGGCCTGCTTGGCGACGGCGTCGGGCTTGATGATTGCGAACGTTCGTTCGAGATCGGCCATAGGGGTTCGAGGGCTCCTGCTCTCCCGGGGCGTCGGGGAGCCGTACGGTATCCGGCGCTTCAGCCGACTTCAAGAATGATCTTGCCGAAGTGGGTGCTCGCCTTCATGAGTCGATGGGCTTCGGCCGCCTCGGCCAGGGGAAAGACGGTGTCGACGATGGGACGGACGGCGCCCGAGCGAAGCGATTCACCGAAGGTCCGGAGAAACCCACTCACGACACCCGCCTTCTGCTTCTCCGACAGCGCTCGCAATGTCGAACCGATCACCTGTAGCCGCCGCAGCATCAGTCCGCTGAGGTTGATCTCGGTCTTCGCGCCCCCCATCAACCCGATCAGGACCAGTCTTCCTTCGAGGGCGAGGCACGCGAGGTTCTTCGCGAGGTAGGAGGCGCCGATCGAGTCGAGGACGAGGTCGACCCCGTGGCCTTCCATGACTTGCTCCACGACCCGGGCGAAGTCGTCTTCGTTGTAGTTGGCGGCCGCGTCGGCCCCCAGGTCGAGACAGCGCTGGCACTTCTCCGCCGTTCCCGCCGTCACGATGACCGTGCCCTGCCAGGCCTTCACGAGCTGGATCGTCGCCGTCCCGATCCCGCTCCCACCCCCGTGCACGAGCACCGAGCCACCGACGGGCAGCTCACCGAGCTGCCAGACGTTCCGGTAGACGGTCAGCATCACCTCGGGGAGGGCCGCGCCCTCGACATAGGAGAGACCGTCGGGAATCGCCATGACGCTATCGGCAGCGACGACGGCCTCCGCCGCGTAGCCGCCACCCGGCAGCAGGGCCATCACGCGGTCCCCGGGCTTCCAAGCTGCGACGTCATCCGCCACCGCGACGACCTCGCCGGCGCACTCGAGGCCGATGATCTCGGACGCACCCGGCGGCGGTGGATACAGACCCTGTCGCTGGAGCAGATCGCCGCGGTTCACTCCGGCCGCCCGGGTTGCAATCCGGATCGAGCCGAGCCGCAGCGCGGGAGCCGAAACGTCGCCGAGCTTCAGGACGCTCTCGTCCCCCGGCGCATCGACGACGATTGCCTGCACTATGACAGATCCGCGCGCGTGTAATCGAACAACCCGCGGGCGATGATCAGGCGCTGGATCTCGCCCGTGCCTTCGTAGATATCGGTGATACGGCAATCGCGCATCCACTTCTCCAGCAGGTGCTCGTGCGAAATTCCCATCGGGCCGAGCAGCTCCACACAACCCTGGGTGATCACTCGCACGGCCGATCCCGCGTGGGCCTTACAGATCGACGACTCCATGTTGTTCGGCTGGCCCTCTCCCGCAAGCCAGGTGCAGTTCATCGTGGTGAGCTCGGAGGCCTCGGAGAGCGCCTCGAACCGCATGAACTTCTCTGCGACTGCCGACTGAGCGCCGATTGCGCTGCCGTACTCGAGCTCGATGCCCGCCTTCTCGAGCTGTTCGCGTGTGAAGTCGAGAGCCGCTCTGGCGAGACCGAGGCCCATCGCGGCCGTGAGGGGGCGGGTCATGTTGAAGGTCTTCATGACGCCGCGGAAGCCCCCGGAGCTCTTCTTCGGCACGCTCTCGTCCCCGCCGAGCAGGTTGCCACGCGGGATGCGGCAGTCCCGAAAGACGTAGCAGGCCGTATCGTCAGAGCGGATGCCGAGCTTCTTCTCCTTGTGGGGAACCTCGAAGCCGGGTGTGCCCTTTTCGACGAAGAACGACTTGATGCCCGCACGGCCCGCGGACTTGTCGATCGTCGCCCACAGCACGACGCCACCGGCGCGGATGCCCGTCGTCACGAAGATCTTCTCGCCATTCAGCACCCACTCATCGCCGTCGAGGACCGCAGTGGTCGAGACCATCGACGGATCTGAACCACAACCCGGCTCGGTGATGGCCATCGAGAGCATGAGATGACTCCACTTCTTCTGCTGCTCGGGCGTGCCGGCCGCAGCGAGCGCAGCGTTGCCGAGCCCGCCGCCCTTGCCCTGGCGCAGGCGCACCGAGTAATCGCCCCAGAACTGGCCGATGGCCTGGAGAACCATCAGCACGGGTTGCGAGGTGTCGGACTCACCCGGCGACGGAAGCGGCTCCTGGTTCGCGTAGAAGTCGGCCGCCTCGGGCAGCTCGTCCGGCGGGAACTCTCCCTCGTTGTCGTCGTAGTAGCGCGCGTACTTGCGGCAGATGAGGGCGGCTTCCCGCGTACGGTCTAGCTGGGCCTGGTCGTATGGGGTCAAGCTGAAGTCGATCATGCTGTCTCCGATGAATTCTCGAGGTTCGTGGGGTGTGCGCGGGAGCGGGAGGCTAGAGAGCCAGCGTTCCTTCCATCACACCCAGGCTGCGAGCGTTGCGGAACCACATCTCCACGGGATGCTCCCGGATGAAACCGTGGCCGCCGAGGGTCTGGATCCCGTTGTCGCTGACCCAGAGGGATTTTTCGGCGCAGTAGCTGCGCATGAGGTGGGCGTGGCGTGTCACGTCGAGGTCCTGCTCGAGCTGACTCGCTGCCTTCCAGAGCATCAGGCGCATGGCATCGGTCTCGATGCGCATGTCCGAGAGACGGAACGCGATGGCCTGCTTCTTCGCGATCGGCTCGCCGAAGGCGACGCGGTCCTTCGCGTACGGGACGCAGTACTCGAGCACGGCACGAGAGACGCCGACCATCACGGCGCTGAGGGCCGCCCGCGATCCGTCGAGGATCCGGCGGACGTCGGCACCCGCGTCTCCACCGAGACGCGCCTGCTTGGGAACCTCGACGCGCTCGAGCTCGAGCCCCACGGTCGTGAGCGCCTTGAGGCCGAGGTTCTTCTCGGGCTCGGAGATCGTCAGACCATCGGCGTCGCATGGAACGATGAAGGCGTCTTGGCGCTCGCCGTTGCGGGCGGTAACGAGGAAGTGACTGGCCTGACTGCCGAGGGGAACAAGCGACTTGGCGCCGGAGATTACGAAGATGTCGTCCTTCGCCTCGGCAACGGTGTGGGGGTTCGAGGCATCGAAAAACGCCGAGGGCTCGATCACTGCCAGAGAGGCGGCATGGAAGTTCTCGCTGCAGAAGAGGGGCAGGAGATCCCGTTTCTGCTCCTCGCTACCAAGGTCGAGGATCGCGTTCGCAAAACCGCTGGGGGCGATCGCCGCCGTCGCGAGGGTCGCATCGCCGAAGGCCAGCTCCTCCAGAACGATCGCGTTCGTCACGCACGCACGCTCCTCCCCTCCCCCGCCGTAGGTCTCGGGGATCTGGGTCGACGTGAGACCGAGGTCCCAGACGCCCTGGAGGAAGTCAGCGGGAATCTCCGCAGCCTCGTCGCAGTCGCGCGCGATGGGTCGGATGGCCTGCTCGGCGAACTCGCGCATCGCTTCGCGAACCATCTCCTGCTCTTCAGTGAGTCCGAATGAAATCACGAGCTTCTCCTTCGTGGGGCCCTGTCCGCCCTAGCCCACCGGGCTCGAGCGATGAATCTGGTGGAAGTAGTGGTCCATCGCGTCGTCCGCACCTTCCTTGGTCATGGCGCCGCTGCGAATGAGATCGCGGGCATCGGCACGGCCGAGCGCCAGCGCACACCAGGTCTTGGCGTCGGCCGTGTAACGAACGTCGGCGCCCTCGGCGAAGTCCGGCCGCACCGTACACTGGCCCTTGTGGATGCGAATCGTCCAGACACCTCCGCCGGGGCCGGCAAGCCGGAGTTCGAACGTGACGTCCGCGTCGACGGCGTTCTCTTCGCGCAGCAGGAACGGCAGGGACTCGATAATCGACTGCGGGGAGGTCTCGGTGAACTGGTCCGAGTCGATCTGGAGCGCCTGGCTCCCGTGCCGCGTGTACCAGCGGGCGATCGACGCAACGATCGGCTCGAGGGAGCGGCCGAGTTCGGTGATCGTGTAGCCGCCCCGGACCCCCGCGAGACTTTCGACGAAACCCTGCTCCATCAGGTCCTTGAGGCGACTCGAAAGGACCCGCGGCGCGATCCCGGTTCGCACACGCAGCTCCTGAAAGCCCTTGACGCCCAGCATCAGGTGCCGGACGAGCACCAGGCTCCAGCGGTCCCCGATCGCGTCCAGGGTGCGGGCCACGGGGTCGTAGATGGCACCGGGACGCGGGATCACCCGGGGTCCCGACGACTCGAAGGGGGTGGGAGGAGTGGCCACGGTCTCAGGTATCTAACAAATATGGTATCAGTATTCAAATAATACTTGTGATATGGCCGGATCCCCGCAGATCTCCTCTGCAGCCACTGCTGTCGCCTTTCTGGCCACGAGCCCAGCCTGCGCGAGCCTGGAATTGCCCCGGGTTCGCCCGGCACCTACGCTCGGCGCCGCCGGAGGTGGACGGAGGATCGCCGGCGGACACGAACCGTCCGTGGGAGGAAAGTCCGGGCTCCATAGGGTGCAGAAGTCGGTAACGCCGACCCGGGGCAACTCGAGGGAAAGCGCAACAGAAATTACACCGCCGATGGCTTGCTGACTCGTTCAGCTCGCACAGGTAAGGGTGAAATCGTGGGGTAAGAGCCCACGCGCGACAGCCGGGTGACCGGCGGCGAGGCAAGCCCTTCTGGGAGCAAACTCGAATAGGGGCACTGGTTGAGGGTGACCCGCCCGAAGCGCTCGCGATCAGTTCGTGTGGCGCCAGTGTCCGGGTGAGAGCGCTCGAGCGGCGTGGCAACGCGTCGCCTAGATGAATGATCCTCGCCGGCGAGGGGGCAACCGCTCGTCGGGACAGGACCCGGCTTACAGTCCACTTCGTGGCGTGGAGACACACCGCGAACCCTCGGGAAGAAGCGCAAGCCACGCCCGAGGCGCTCCGACAGGGAACCGACGGTCAGGCCCGGGAGCCCGCGCGAGCGAGCTCCCGGGCCGCCGACCAGCGGTTCGCGCGCGACCCGGCTTTGCTGCCCGAAATCGCCGCCTGGCTACACATCCCGGCGCATGCAGTGGAGGAGCGCGCGGCGCGCTTCCGGGTAGTCGGCCCACTTCTCCGCAGGTATCTGCTCGCGGTCCACCTGCTGGAATCCGTGGCGCTCGAAGAACGCCTTGACGCGATCCGAGGTGGTGCATGCGAACACGTACGCAAAGCCGTCTTCGGCCGCGCACTCGAGAGCGAAGCGCACGAGGTGACCGCCTACACCCTCTCCGACAAAACGCGTGAGGGTATAGAGCGAGCTGATTTCGCCGCATCCGGAAGCTGGGTGCGGCACCAGGGCACCGATTCCGGCGAGGTAGCGTCCCTCGACGAAGACCCCGAAGGCATTGGCAAGGATCGCTTCGAGCTGGTCCGGCGTACGCTCCACGAGGTAGCCCTCGATGACGCCGCGCTGGATCAGCCGGTCGGCGGCGTCGAACTCGTCGAGGGATAGCTTGCGAACGTCGAGGTAACGCTCACGTGCGAAGAAGGTGCCGGAACCCTCGAAGCTGAAGAGTTCGTCCGAGAGACCAGCCAGGCTGCACAGGTTCACGGCTGGAAGCCCAGCGGCCAACATGACACGGATCTCCTCGAACAGGGAGCGACGAGCAGGGGTCAGCGTGTCGCTCCCGAGAAGCGTGTCGAGCCCCGCGACATCCACCAGGGAGACCCGCTCGCCTTGCCCGGCCTTCAGGGGACCGTCGGGGTCGAGCCAGATCAGCTTCGCGAGGCGCAACTGCAGAACCACCTGGCGACTCAGGGACGCCAGGGAGGCATCTACGGGAGCCGCGACCCCTACCCGTGGGTCGTCGCGGATCCAGCGCCAGAGCCTTCCGATCCAGCCGGGATCGTCGACATCGAGAACGCGGTTGCAGCCGATCTTCTCGAGGAGCGCGCCATCCGTCGAGAAGACGATGACCCGTGTTCGATTCGCCTCGAGGTCTGCCAGCACGACCTCGAACAGCGCGAGCTCTTCCGGCGTCGCGGCGGGCAGCGCAAAGGCAAGGGTGCGCCCACGGAACTCTGCCAGGTAGAAGTCCCGCTCCGAGAAGCCGTTCGCAATCTCTGAGCCGTCAACAGGGGTCGTCATGCTCGCCGCAGTTTGACGCATTCCGACTCAGCTGCACGCTCTGTCCGCCCGCAGGCATAGCCTGTATCGTGCGGCGCGGATGGACTGGCAGATCGCCTACACGCTTGCGGTCGTGCTTATCGCGCTGGGCGCGATGGTCCGGCAGATCGCCGCCCCCGACCTGGTGCTGATGGCAGCCCTGTTCTCGCTCGCCATCGTCGGAATCCTCACCCCGGCCGAGACCTTCGCGGGCTTCGCGAACCCGGCGGTCGCCACGATCGGGGCGCTATTCATGGTCTCTGCCGCGCTCCGGGAGACCGGGGCACTCGACCTGAGCATTGGCCAGTTCCTGGCCCGTGCACGGGGGCTGATCCCGGGCGCGGCGCGGATTACGCTGCCGGTGGCATCGCTGTCGGCATTCCTCAACAACGCCCCCATCGTCGCCATGATGACCCCCTCTGTCATCGACTGGGCCAAACGAAACAATCTGTCGCCCAGCCGACTTCTCATCCCGCTCAGTTACGCGTCCATCCTGGGGAGCATTACGACCATCATCGGGACTAGCACCAACCTGACGGTCGCCGGCCTGATCACCGACGCCGGGATGGCGCCGATGGGCTTCTTCGAGCTCCTGCCCGTCGGTCTCCCGATCTGTGCAGTCGGCCTCGTGTATCTGATCTTCCTGGCCCCACGTCGGCTCCCCGACCGCGTCAGTCCCGGAGAGCACCTGGGCGAGCGCCGGCGGGAGTACATCGCATCGATGCAGGTGCAGGCCGACTGCCCTCTGGTGGACCAGTCCGTAGAGGAAGCCGGGCTCCGGCAACTCCCCGGGCTCTTCCTCTTCGAGATCGAGCGTCAAGGGCGCACGATCGCTCCGGTCTCCCCGGACGACGTGATCCGCTCCGGCGATCGACTGTCGTTCGCCGGTGTCGTCTCGACGATCATCGAGCTACAGCGGATCCGAGGCCTGCTACCGATCAGCGAGGACGAGGCGCCGATGTCCAGCGATCCGTCGCATCGGCTTGCAGAAGCGGTCATCTCGAGCTCTTCGCCCCTCGTCGGCTCGAGCGTCCGGAACTCGAACTTCCGAACCGTCTACGACGCCGCAGTGATTGGCGTGCATCGCAACGGCGAACGCGTGCCGGGCAAGATCGGAGAAATCGTGCTGCGTCCGGGGGACACGCTGCTGTTGCAGTGCGCGCTGGGCTTCTACCGCGCACATCGTCACAGCGCCGACTTCTATCTGGTGAGCGAAATCGGAGGGGGCACGAAGCCCCGCTATGAACGAGCGCGCTTGGCACTGGCCGTGCTCGTGGTGATGGTCGCGTGCGTCGCGACCGGCCTGCTTCCCATCGCGATCGCCGCGTTCATCGCGGCTGGCGTCCTGATCGCCACGCGCTGTCTGACCGGCCCGCAGGCGCGCCGAAGCGTCGACTGGTCGATCCTCGTCGTGATCGGAGCCGGCCTCGGAGTGGCCAGCGCGATGCAGAAGACCGGCGCAGCGGCCCTGGTTGCCCGTCACCTCGTCGATGGCATCGGGGACCTCGGCCCCCTCGCCGCCCTGGCGGTGATCTACCTGACGTGTCTGCTGATGGCCGAGATGCTCCACCACAACGCAGCGGTGGCGATCATGTTTCCGATCGCCGTGGCGACTGCGAATCATGTCGGGGCCGATCCGCGCGGCTTCGTGATGGCCGTCGCAGTGGCGTCCTGCTGCGCGTTCGCCTCCCCGGTGACGTACCAGACCCACCTGATCGTCTACGGCCCGGGTGGCTACCGGTTTACCGACTTCGTAAAGGTCGGTCTCCCTCTCGACGCCCTATGTGCCGTCGTCGCAATCGCGACGATCCCGTCGATCTGGCCATTCGCGTAGCCACAAGCGCAGCCTCGACTTGACGGCGCTCGAAACTCCCCGCAGGGCTACCTGTAGATTGCCTTAGAGATCTCCCCGAGAGGGGGGATCCACCCGGAATACGATTGTCAAGTTGACGTAGGCCATTTCGTGATACTCTGGGACACGAATGACTTGGGTCGTCGGGAAGTGAGACCGATGACTCGCATGTGAAACATAGTGAAATCACCACGGATAGACCGGCTTCGACGGACACTGGGCGGACTCCCAGCTCCCCGCGATCCCATGCTGAGATCGAGAAAAGTTGTGGTAAAACGAGGGCAGAGGGTTCATACTTGCGTATCGCTCGGCCCCGCCCTGGAGCTAGCGACTGCGTGCCGACTTCGCTGCCTGAGGGTTCAGGAGCCGAGATCCCGACTGCGCGCCCGGAATATGCACTTGAAGATTGCAATCCCTTGAAACCCGTCACCGGCGGGCGGTATCCGACTGCAACATGAAGGAATCGCACCGGCAGAGACGGAAGGCAAAGGTGAGAAGTTGAGCGCAAACAAACAGAAACAGAAAGAGTCCACGAAGCAGGAAGAATCGGGCCAGGCTGTGACGGGGGCCACCCCCGTGGTGTCTGCTGAGGAACTCGATCCCGGGCGCGAGCGTCGCCCGCTCGAGTCCTACTTCCAGGAAATCGGCGGGACCCGCACGCTGAAGCGCGAGGAAGAGGTCTTCCTGGCGAAGGATCTCGAGTCGGCGACAGCCGAACTCCGGGCTTCGCTTTACGCCATCCCCTGCTCTGCCGTTCACGTCGTCGCTCGCTGGGATGCACTGCGCGCCCTCTCCCATACGGGTGCGAAGCTCTCGGAGTCGGTGGGCGACGAGGAGACCGGCGAGATTGCGGCGCGCGTCGAGCGGGCCGTGAAGAAGCTGCGTGTTCTCCTCGAAGGCCGCGAGAAGCGGCGGGCTCGAGCGAGCGGCTCGTACCCGAAGTCCCTCGAGCAACTGGATGCCAAGATCAGCAAGGCCATGCAGAGCGCCCTGCTCTCCCTGGTGGTCCTGGTCGAGCTACGCGAGCGGGCACTCGGCTACGCGGCCGAGATGCGGAGGACACGCGCGCGCAGCCGCCGGCTGGCGATCCTCGAAGAAGAGGTCGGCGTCTCGAAGAAGCGCATGATGGAGCTCGTGACGGCTGTAGAGAACGCCCACGACCGCATGACAACCGTCAAGAACCGCTTCATCGAGCACAACCTCAAGCTGGTCGTCGCGATCGCCAAGGACTACCGGAACCTGGGCCTGTCCTTCCCCGACCTGATCCAGGAGGGCAACCTGGGCCTGATCCGTGCGGTGGAGAAGTTCGATCACCGACGAGGATTCAAGTTCTCGACCTACGCGGTCTGGTGGATCCGACAGGCGCTCGTGCGCGCAATTCAGAACCACTCCCGCACCATCCGGCTGCCGTCCCACGTGCACGATCGGCTGCAGCGCAGCCAGCGGATTCGGGCCGAGCTCACCGGCAAGCTGGGCCGTGACCCGACGCCTGCGGAACTCGCGCCGGCCCTGGGCACGGACACCGAGGCTCTCGAGGCCCTCGATCGGCTGTCCCGCGAGGCCATCTCGCTCGAGTCGAACGTGGCGGGAACCGAGAAGAGGCTCGAGGATTTCGTGCCGGACCCGTTCAGCTCGCAACCGGACGGCGGGATCGACGACGATCGCATGCGGTCCGGCGTCGGCACCCTGATCGGAACGCTGACGCCGCGAGAGCAACTGATCCTGCGCCTGCGCTACGGCCTGGGCGGCGAGGAGGAGCACACCCTCGAGCAGATCGGCCAGTCCCTCGGACTGTCGCGAGAGCGCGTCCGTCAGCTGGAGGCGAGGGCGCTCAAGAAGCTGCGCGAGACCCAGCCGGCGCAGCGGCTGCACCCGATCCTCGAGCCCTAGGACTCGAGCCGACGCGTACGCCTGAACGGGCCGCTCCTCGGAGCGGCCCGTTTCTGCTTCACGCGAGCTGCCAGCCCAGGAACGCAGCGCCCGCGAGCCACGCCCACCACGCGAAATAATGGAAGCTGTTTGCGCGCAACATCCGGACGAAGAGCCAGATCGCCAGCACGCCACTCAGGAGAGCACTCGAAGCAGCGAGACCGATGGCCACGAGCTGCTCGGACTCGGCCTGGCGAAGATCCGGCAGAATCAACACGGCGGCACCACTGATCGCGATGATGCCGAGCAAGAAGCTGAACTCCGCCGCCGCCGCCGGGGCGACTCCCAGGGCAAGAGCGGCCGCGACCGTCGACCCGCTGCGCGAGATGCCGGGCAGGATCGCGAAGGCCTGGGCGAATCCGATCCACAGGGCCCCCCACCAGCTGGGCTCCGCGGCGGTGCCCGTGTCGCGGGTGGAGCGGGTCGTCCAGACGATCCCGCCAGTAACCAGCAACAGGCAGCCCACGACCGGGGGCGCCGAGAACGAACCCGCGATCAGGTCCTTGGCGGTGAGACCGGCCACCGCGGCCGGCAGGGTGGCCACGGCCAGTTTCCCGGCGTAGCGAAGCGCAGCTTCCTGCAAGCGCAGCGTGCCCGCCACCAGCTGACCGATTCTCCGGTGGTAAAAGAGCAGGATCGCGACCAGGGTCGCCAGATGAACCGAAACCTCGAAGAGAAGGTCTTTCGACTCGATGCCCAGCAGCGACTGAAAGAGCACGAGGTGACCCGAGCTCGAGACCGGGAAGAACTCCGTCAGTCCCTGGAGAATGCCGAGCCCGAGCGCTTCTAGTGTGTTCATGGTTCCCCATCGCTAGCATCGCCCGGCGCGGGAAGAAACCAGAGAGGAAACGAAGTTGGAGATTGCCTGCCTCGATCTCGAGGGCGTCCTGGTTCCGGAGGTCTGGATCAACGTCGCCGATCGTACGGGCATCGAGGAACTGCGACAGACAACCCGCGACGTCCCCGACTACGACGTGCTCATGAAGCAGCGGCTGCGGATCCTGGCCGAGCACGGGCTCGGGCTCCGGGACATCCAGGACGTGATCGCGGAGATGCGCCCGCTCGACGGCGCGCTCGAGTTCCTGGATTGGCTACGCGAGCACTTCCAGGTGCTGATCCTCTCCGACACCTTCTACGAGTTCGCCGAACCTCTCATGCGCCAGTTGGCGTGGCCAACGCTGCTCTGTCATCGACTCGAAACCGACGCGAAGGGCATGGTAGTCGACTACCACCTGCGCCAGGCCGACCCCAAGCGAGAAGTGGTGAAGGCCTTCAAGGCCCTGAACTTCAGGGTGATTGCAACCGGAGACTCGTACAACGACACCGCAATGTTGGCTGAAGCCGACGTGGGGATCCTGTTCCGGCCGCCCGACAAGGTGATCGAGGAGTTTCCGCACTTCCCCGTCGCGACGACCTATGACGAAGCGCGCGTGGAGTGGTCGCGGGCTTCGAAGCGCGAGATCTGATCAGGCGCCCGCGTTGCGCGTGGCGTCGATCTTGAACATCCGGTTTCCGGCGGGCTGGTAGGTCAGCACCATCGCGCGCCGGGGACGCTCGGAGACGTTCGGCTCGGAGCCGTGCACCGCGTGGGGATTGAAGAAGACGAGGCTGCCTGCAGGCACAATCGCGGGAACCTGGTTCGCCTCGTCGAAGTGATCGGGATCGGTGAAGAGGACTCCCAGGGTGGTGTCGTCTTGGATGCCGGGCAGGCAACCCTCCCGGTGGCTGCCGCGAACCACCCGGAAGCAGCCGTTCTCTTCGTCGGCGTCGTCCAGGCTGATCAACACGTTGGGCAACAGGTCGACGTGGTCGCAGGCGTGCGTCCAGTAGGGCGAGTCCTGGTGCCAGCGGAAGCCAGAGCCTTTGCGCGGACGCTTCAGGTTGATCTTGTCAGTCCAGACGGCGACTCCCTCCGTCCCGATCACACCGCACATCGGATCGACGATTCGGGGATCGTCGATCAGCCGGTCGAAGACCGGATGCAGGTGGTGGAAGGGCTCGATCACCCGAATCGTCTCGGCCGCCCCGTTGTGCTCGTATTGGATGGTCTCGGACGCGGCTTCGACGTAGCGATTCCCGTCGATGAGGTAGTCTCGACCGATCCTTCCGGCGTCCTCGGCTCGGGCGACAACCTTCTCGCTGGCCTCTCGCATGGCCTCGATCTCGTCCGGCCGGAAGACGGCAGTGCGCAGGAAGAAGCCGTCTTCCGCATAGGCCTTCTGCTCGGCCGGGGTGAGCCCGTATCGACGAGACGAGGGGGTCATTGGAGGCGGGAAGCCTACCTCTTGCGATGGCTCCGCGACAAGATCCGCTTGCGCAGTCGTAGGCTCTCCGGAGTCGCCTCGAGCAGCTCGTCGTCCGCCATCCACTCGAGCGCGGACTCGATCGTGAGCCTTCGAGGTGGGGTCAGAATCGGCGTGTCATCCTTGCCCGCAGCACGGATATTCGTGAGCTGCTTGGCGCGACAGATATTGACGTTCATGTCGCCCGGGCGGCGGTTCTCGCCGACCACTTGTCCCTCGTAGACGTCTTCGCCGGGACCGAGAAAGAGAGTGGCGCGATCCTGAATCTTCGAGATCGCGTGGCCCGTGCTTCGGGAGGTCTCACTCGCGACGATGCCTCCAACGCTACGGCGCTCGAGCTCACCCGCGAACGGCTCGTAACCGCTCACGCTCCGGTAGAGGACGCCTTCGCCGCGTGTATCCGACAGGAACTCACTGCGGTAACCGAAGAGCCCACGACTCGGGACCACCCACTCGAAGCGTACCCGGCCGCGCTGCTGCTCCATCGCGACCATGCGACCCTTGCGCGCGGAGAGCTTCTCCATCACCGAGCCCGCGCAGCTCTCGGGGACATCGACGACGACCTCCTCGACGGGCTCGCACGACTTCCCGTCAATGTCCCGCAGGATGATCTGGGGCCGGGAGACCGCGAACTCGTAGCCCTCGCGCCGCAGGGTCTCGATCAGAACCGAGAGCTGCAGCTCGCCTCGGCCCGCGACCGTGAACACGTCTTGCCGCTCGGCGAAGTCGATGTTGATCGACACGTTAGAGAGAGTCTCCCGCTCGAGGCGCTCAGCCACTTGACGGCTCGTGACATACTTCCCTTCGCGCCCGGCGAAGGGCGATGTGTTGACCTGGAAGTCGACCCGAATGGTCGGCGGGTCAATGGTGATCCGCGGTAGCGGGTCGATGGTTTCCGGATCACAGATCGTGTCGCCGACCTGGATCTTGTCGACACCCGCGAGAATCACGATGTCCCCGGCCTGGCCCTCGTCGAGCTCGATGCGATCGATGCCGCGGGTGCCGAAGAGCTTGGTGACGCGGAACAACTCAGGCCGCCCCTCGGCCGGCACGCACACGACGTTCCGAGAGCGCACGATGCGACCCCGCTCCACGCGACCGATCACGAGGCGCCCCACGTACGGGTCCCAGCCGAGGGTCACCGCCTGGAACTGCAGAGCGCCCTCGACATCGACCTTCGGGGGCGGAGCCTCCTCGAGGATCAGCTCCAGGACCGGCCGCAGATCCGTCCGCTCGCCGCCGTGCTCCCGGCTCGCGTTCGCCTGTTTTGCGGACGCGTACACGACCGGGAAGTCGAGCTGCTCGTCATCGGCGCCCAGTTCCACCAACAGATCGAAGACCTCGTCGAGTACCTCGATGGCACGCTCCTCGACCCGGTCGATCTTGTTGACCACCAGGATCGGCCGAAGGCGGTGCTCGAGAGCCTTGCGGAGAACGAAACGCGTCTGCGGCATCACGCCTTCGACCGCATCGACGAGCAGCAGAACCGCGTCGACCATGCCGAGGACACGCTCGACCTCTCCGCCGAAATCCGCGTGGCCCGGCGTATCGACGAGCTGAATCCGAACTCCCTCGAAGTCGATCGAGGTGCTCTTCGACTGAATCGTGATGCCCCGCTCCCGTTCCAGATCGCCGCTATCCATCACGCGCTCCGCCACCTGCTGGTTCTCGCGGAAGGCACCGGTGTACGCCAGCAGACCGTCCAGCAGGGTGGTCTTGCCGTGGTCGACGTGCGCGATGATGGCGAGGTTGCGCAAGTCCTTGCGCGAGACAGGATCGGACATGGTTCCCGGGTGTTCGGCCTCTCTGCTCCAGAGTTTGGGGCCGCTTGGGGTGACTCAGCGTCTCTAGAGGGAAACGAGCGGCGCCGACCGTAGCAGATCTCCCCTTTTACGGAAGTTTCACACACGGGATCCTGCCGGCCACCGGCCGAGTCCGTACAGTTCGTTCCACCCCAGCCCCGTTGAAGAAGACCGTCCGGGAGAAGATGCTCGTGGCCGAAGCAGTCGATCGACCCCTGGGTCCCCACCTCAACGTCGACGCAACCCGAACCTGGGTCGGCACCGTGTCGATGGTCACCTACTACATCATCCACGCCGCCTGTCTGCTGGCGTTGTACACGGGCGTGTCTGCACTCGACGTCGGCCTGTGTCTCGGCACCTACTACCTGCGGCTGTTGGGGATCACGGCGGGCTACCACCGCTACTTCGCCCACAAGGCCTACAAGACGAGCCGGGCCTTCCAGTTCGTGCTCGCCTTCCTGGGGTGCAGCGCGATCCAGAAGGGCCCACTGTGGTGGGCCGCCGCGCATCGCCGCCATCACCGCTACTCGGATCAGCCGGGCGACGTGCACTCGCCCCGCGAGGGCTTCTACTGGTCGCACCAAGGCTGGATCTTCGACGGCCGCTGGGACGTCACGGAGATCGACCGCATCCGAGACTTCAGCCAGTACCCGGAACTCGTGTGGCTGAATCACTGGCATGCCGTGCCGCCGCTCCTGCTCACAGGCATCTGCTACGCGATCGGCGGCTTCTCCGGGGTTGTCTGGGGCGTCGCGGTCTCGACCACGCTGCTGTGGCACACCACGTACACGATAAACTCCCTGGCACATCGCTGGGGGACCCGCCGCTACGACACCTCGGACGACAGCCGCAACAACTGGTTCCTCGCGCTGCTCACCCTCGGCGAGGGGTGGCACAACAACCACCACCGCTTCATGGCTTCCGCCCGCCAGGGCTTCTTCTGGTGGGAGATCGACGTCACCTACTACCTCCTGCGCGGGCTCGAGCAGCTCGGCCTCGTGTCGGACCTGCGCGAGCCCCCGCCCGAGGTACTCGAGGGCCGGTAGCGTCAGCGATCTCGGTGACGTCGCCTGCGCGCTTGGGTTCTCTCGACCCGCGTCGTGGCAGCCGTCACGAACGTTATACTCGCCCGAGATGACGGACCCGATGCCCTCGAAGCTCGAACGCATGGCCGCGAAGCTCCACCTCGAGGGGACTCGCCGCCACATCTTCCTGTGCGTCGGGGGCGACTGCGCGGACACCGAGCAGCAGCAGGCCAGCTGGGAGTTCCTGAAGCGACGCCTGAAGGAACTCGATCTGGTCGATGTCGACGGCGCCGTCTATCGCTCCAAGGTCGAATGCCTGCGTGTCTGTATCGAGGGGCCCGTGGCGCTCGTCTATCCCGAAGGCGTCTGGTATAGCGAGTGCAACGAGGCGAACCTCGAACGCATCATCCAGGAACACCTGATCGGGGGGCACCCGGTCGAGGAGTTGGCCTTCGTGAAGCATCCGCTCCCGGCCCCGAGCGGCCCTGTCTGAGCTCCGCCCTGTCACGCGGGCACGGCACCACGAGATCGGCAGTGTCGCAGCGATCGGATAGGCCCAGGAGGCTAGGCGATCAGCGAGACGACACGATCCGCAATGGCCGTTGCGGCAGTGAGCCCGGGCGACTCGATGCCGATGCAGTTGACGAAACCCGGATTGCCCCGCTCGGACTCCTCGGCAACGACGAAGTCCGCGAAACGCTCTCCGGGCCCGGCGAGCTTCGGCCGGATGCCGGCGTAGTCGGGAGATAGCTGATCGGGCAAGACCCCCGGCAGGTAGCGCTGGACGGCCTCTGCGAAACCCGCCGCCTTCGCGGCGTCGACTTCGTAGAAGGGCTCTTCGACATACTCGGTGTCCGGCCCGAAGCGAATGCGGCCGCCGAGATCGAGGCTGGCGTGAATGCCGAGACCGGCCTCGGTGGGAACGGGATAGACGAGCCGGTCGAGCGAGATGGGCGCGGACGGGGCCAGCGAGAAGTAGTCACCCTTGCAGTAGTGGAGCCGGTAACCACAAGCGTCGAGGTCGAAGCCCGCGAGCTCGGCGATGCCGGCCGCCTCGAGACCCGCGGCGTTGACCACGACCGGCGCCGTCAGGCTCTGTCTCTCGTCCCCGGAGCGAGCCACGACACGCCAGGCGTCGCCGTGTCTCGCCAGTTCGAGGACCTCCGCCTGGAGCACGATCATCGCGCCGTGAGACTCGGCCTCGGCGAGGAACGACAGCGAGTACGCATGCGTGTCGACGATCCCGGTCTCGGGTGAGAGGAGCCCCCCGCTGCACCGAAGATCCGGCTCCAGCACCCGAATCGCCGCAGCATCCCGATGCTCGAGAACCACGCCGTTCGCCGCCGCGCTCTGCTGGATCCTCTCGAGCACAGAGAGCTCCTCATCGCTGGTCGCGACGATCACTTTCCCGGTCTTGCGATGGCCGACGCCTCGCGCGGCGCAGCGCTCGTAGAGCGCAATCCGCCCGGCCACACAGAGTTCGGCCTTGAGGCTACCCGCCGGGTAGTAGATGCCCGCGTGGATGACCTCGCTGTTGCGACTCGTCGTCTCCCGGGCGATGCCCGGGTGGCGCTCCAGGATCACGACCGAGCTGCCACTGCGCCCACAGGCGGCAGCGATCGCCAACCCGATGACGCCCGCGCCAATCACGATCACGTCGACGTCGGGGCTCACGTGGCGCGCTCCGATCCTCCCCAGCGCGGCAGCAGGAGCTGCAGGAAGGCGTCTCGCTGCCGTTTCGGTCCGAGTGTCAGCAAGCCGATCGAAGCGACCAGGTAGATGCCCGTGAATGCCCATCGCACCGCGCTGCTCGGGAATAGAAGCTGTCCGGCGAAGAGCGCGGCCAACACCAGCGCCTCCTTCCGACTGAACCTCAGGTCCGCCAACATGATCGCGGCCAGCAGCGATTGTGCAGACGTAAGCAACAGCTCCTGCACCTGTCGGTCGTCGAGAGGCAGACCACGCGCCGCGCCGAGAGAGATCGCATAGGTGATGGGGATCGCGCCGACGAGCAGTGTCCACTGGTTGACCTTCGACGATATCAGGGCACCGATTCCAACGGAGCCCCGCAACTTCAGGGCGAACAGCAGTGCCACAACGAACTCAGGCGACTCGGACGCCAGGGGCGCCACCCACTGGACCAGCAGGAACTCGTCCACATCGTAATTTCGTCCCAGGTGCACGAGGCTCTCCGCGAAGGGCTCCGCCGCGATGAAGATGGCAGCGGCCGCGAACACGAAGAGCATAATCGCCCAGGCACGACGGCCCAGGTTCTGGAACTCGCTGTCGATGAGCCGAGCGGGTCCGGCGAGCTCGACCTCCTCGTGCTCGCCCTTGAAAGCTGCCCGGAGGTAGGCGACGAAGAGGCCGAGCAACACGATTGCGTCCAGCAGACTGATGCTGCCGGAGAGGGGAATCACGAATGAGTAGAGGGTCGCCCATATCAGGAAACGCAGTTCGAGCCGCTGCCGCGGATGCACGATGAGCTCCCGGGTCCGACTCTTCCAACAGGCTGCCAGCACGACAGCGGCCCATCCGAAGCCGATGAGCAGCCGATTGGCACCCGTCATGTTGGCCACCGCGTAGCCCGCGTAGACAGGATCCTGCCCCGCCATCCAGGCGAAGTGCAGATCGATCGCGTACTCGGGCAGAACGCCGACGAGGGCGAGCACGAGCAGCGCGAGGGATTGCGGAATGTCCCGCTCGGCCACCTCGCACGCCCAGGAGAGCATGAACGCCGCACCGAGAATCGCGCCGCCCGCGAGAACAGCCGTCATCTCGAAGGACAGCCCGAGACCTTCGAACGCCTGGGCGACCACCCAGGGCACGGGAAGCAAGACGCCCAGAGTGAACCAGACGACGTCGCGGGCACGGCTCCGCGGCGCCGCGTCGGAGCTCATGCGAGCGCAACCCCGAACTCGCGCTCGAAGCGCTCGTGAATCTCCGCGCAGGGAATCGTGATGCTCTGCGGGCCGGAGTTCGAGATCTTGAGCGACCCCATCAGACTCCCCATGCGCGCCCCCTGCTCGAGAGGCAGGCCGTGGAGCAGCGCATACAAGATCCCCGATCGGTACGCGTCCCCGCAGCCCGTGGGATCGACGACGGCGTCCGGCGTGATCGTCGGGATGTCGGCGCTCTCGACCTCCATCGGGACGGCGTCCTTGAGTCCGCCCTTCCGCACCCGCGACCCCTTCTCGCCGCAGGTCACGACCAGGGCCCCGACTCGCTGCAGGATCGCGTCCTCATCGAGACTCGTCTTCTCGAGGGTGAGCGCCCACTCGTAGTCGTTCACCACGTAGACCGCTGCGCCCTCGAGCAACTCGACGAGTTCGGAGCCGTCGAACATCGGCAGACCCTGGCCCGGATCCACGACGCAGGGGATGCCCCGCTGCTTGAGGGCCGCGGCGTTTTCGATCATCGCCTGCTTTCCGTTGGGGGCGACGATGCCGACGCGGATCTCTTCCTCGATCCCGTCGAGACGCGCCTCGTGGGCGCGGTCCATCGCACCCGGGTGGAAGGAGCTGATCTGGTTGTTGTCCAGATCCGTCGTGATGAAGCAGTTCGCCGTGAAACAATCTTCGAGGACGCGGACGAAATCGAGGCGAATCCCGTGCCCCTGCATCCAGGCGGCGTACTCGCCGAAGTCACGACCCGCCGTTGCGAGCAGGATCGGGTCGAGCTCGAGCCGCCGCAGGTTGTAGGCGATGTTGGCCCCGGTACCGCCCCACTGGCGCTTCAGATCGGGCACCATGAACGCCACGTTCAGGCTGTCGATCTTGTCCGGCAGGATGTGGTTCTTGAACCGGTCCGGGAAGACCATGATCTGGTCGATCGCGATGGAGCCGGTGACGAGGACAGGCATGGACACCTCTTGGCCAGAGCGCTCCGGAGGCAGGATCGCGCAGTCTCGCGGTCCCGAAGCACGAGGTCAATGGTAGAGTCCGGCCCATGACTGCCCCGCTGAGCGTCGCCGTCCTCCTCTCGGGCAACGGATCGAGCCTCGAAAACCTGCTGGAACACATCGATTCGGGCGCGGTCGACGCCGAGGTGGTCGTCGTCATCTCGTCCAAGCAGGAGGCCTTTGGGCTCACCCGGGCCCGGCGCCGGGGCATTCCGACCGTCGCCATCCCGCGAAAGCAGCACCCGGACAGCAAGGAGTTCAACGACCTCCTCCACGTCGCCCTCGCCCCCTACGACGTGGAACTGGTGGCGCTGTTGGGCTTTCTCTCGCTCTTCGAACTGCGCGAGAAGTACGCCGGCCGCACGATCAACGTCCACCCGGCGCTGATCCCCGCCTTTTGCGGGAAGGGCTTCTACGGACATCGGGTCCACGAGGCGGTGCTCGCCTCCGGCGTCAAGCTGACCGGAGCCACGGTGCACATCTCGGACGATCAGTACGACAAGGGGCCGATCCTCCTCCAAGAGGCCGTCCCGGTCCTGGAGGGGGATACGGCGGAGACTCTCGCAGAGCGGGTCCAGGAGGCCGAGCGGCGACTCGTCCCCCGGGCCGTGCAGCTATTTGCCGAGGAACGGGTCCGGATCGAGGAACAGCGAGTTCGGATCCTGTAGCAGGAGCAAGCGGGGAGCACGCCCCCGGCGGCCGGTTCGAATTCCATTGGCCGCATCCTGTTTCTCTACTTGCAGAAAAGCGAAAGTAGAGCGAAACTGTGATCCTGTGTCCCGTGAATCCCCCAGCGACGCCGTTCGGGTGCGTCACTCGCAGGTAATTGAGTCCCTGCTGAGCGACCTCGGCTCTCAGCTGAAGCGGGGCGGAAGCGTTCGGGAACGGCCCAGTCGCCTGCCTATCGGCCGTCCGGAAGTCGACCGCCTGCTGGGAGGCGGGTTCCCACTGGGCGCCCTCAGCGAGATCAGTGGCGCCTCCTCGTCGGGCCGGACGTCACTGTCTCTCGCACTGCTTGCCCATACCACCGGCCGAGGTGAGCTGGCAGGCTGGGTGGATACGGCGGACGCCTTCGACCCGCCGTCCGCGGAGCGACTCGGGGTAGACCTCGACCGGGTACTGTGGGTGCGAGTTCGAACGGAGCCCGAGCGCAGCGCCGAAAGAGCCTTGCGGGCCACCGAGCGGCTGCTCCAAACCGAAGGCTTCCCCCTGGTGCTGCTCGATTGGACCGGAAGCCTACCGGCCCCCAAGGTGGCGTCCTGGATCCGGCTCACGCGTCTCGCGGCGGCAGCCCGATCGGTTCTGCTGCTCTTGTCATCGGAACGTCTGGCGGGCTCACATGCCGAGATGGCGGTGATGATGGAGCCGGCCCGGGCACGCTTCACCGGCACTCCCGCCCTACTCGAAGAACTCGAGGCCCGGATGCTGCTCGTCCGCAACCGCACCGCCCCGATCGATCCCACGGCCTCGTTCGACATCCGCCTCTCTGGAGTTCGTCCCCGCCGTCTCTCTCAGCCTCGCCCCTGTCGCACCTCCCGTGAGTCAGCCGCATAGACTGGCCTGTCTGCTCATCCCGGATCTGCCCCTGCGCGCGGAACTGCGCGCCCATCCGGAGCTCGCGAACGTTCCCTTCGTCGTCGCGGCGGGCTCCGACGCCCTGGCCGAGGTGATCGAGGTCTCGCCTGCGGCCCACCTGGCCGGCGTGCGAGCCGGCGGCTCGGTGACCCACGCCCGGGCGGTCGCTAGCGACATCCGCGTGCAGGTGATGTCGCTCGCGCTCGAGCGCGCATCGCGGCAGGCGCTGCTCGATGTCGCCCTCTCCTTCTCTCCGCGTGCCGTACTCGCCAAACGTTCCTACTGGGCATTCTCGAGCGAGGCCTCCGTCCTGCTCGACGCGTCGGGAATGAAGCAACTGTATGAATCAGAGCGGCACTTCGCGTCGGCCCTGGCGGCGCGGTCAGAAGCCCTGGGCCTGCCCGGCGTCGTGGCAATCGCGTCTTCACGAACCGTGGCGCGCATCGCCGCACGCCAGTGTGCCAACCAGGCCGACCCGCTGTGCATCGTGCCGGCGGGCACGGAATCCTCTTTCCTCGCTCCGCTTGCCATCGATCTGCTCGACCCGGATGACAAGCTCGAACAGCAGCTGACCCGTTTCGGGGTGCACATCATTCGCGATCTGCTGCGGCTGCCGCGTCGCGCCCTGGCCCGACGCCTGGGGCCAGATGTGCTCCAACTCGTGGCCATGGCCCGGGGCGAAACCGTCGAGCCTCCCCTGCCCGCTCCTGCCGACAGCCACCTCGAGGAAGCAATCGACCTCGACTACCCGGCGGATCGCACCGAACCCCTGCTCTTCGTGCTGCGCGGACTGCTCTCGCGCCTGATGGAGCGTCTGAAGCTGCGACACCTGGCCTCGGGCCCGCTCGATCTGCGGCTCGACCTCGAAGGAGGCGGTCGGGACGTCCGCCAGGTCGGCGTCGCTGGGGCCACGCGGGACGTCCGCGTGTTGCTTCGGTTGCTGGCGCTGACTCTCGAAGCCCATCCTCCCGACGCGCCGGTAGAAGCCATCTCCGTCGCCACCGAAGGCCTACCCGAAAGGCGCGATCAGCTGGACCTTTTCCGGCCGCGCGGTCCGGATCCCAATAGCCTGGATCGGACCCTGACCGCGCTCGAGTCCCTGTGCGGCTCAGGCCGGGTCGGGGCACCCGAGGTCGCCGACGACCACCGTCCGGACGCCTTCGGACTGAAGCCGTTCGAGCCCCACCGTGTGTCTCGCGCTCCCGATCTCCCTGCGAGCACCGAACCGCCCGTACTGGTCGTTCGCGCCCTGCGACCTCCCGTCGCCGCCGAGGTCCGGGTGCACCGTGGACTTCCGATCCAGGTGCGCAGCGCCGTTTCGAGTGGCGACGTGGTCCACGTCTCGGGGCCGTGGAGAACGACAGGACGCTGGTGGTCGGACACGGACCGCTACGCCCTCGATCACTTCGACATCCAGGTGAGCGATGGAACGGTGTCGCGGCTGTGCTTCGATTGGTACAAGCGGTGCTGGCGCATCGACGGCCTCTACGACTAGGAGCGCGGCCCGAAACACGCCTCGCTACCGTTTCGCAGCCTACCAGCCTTCGACCCAGCGCACGGCACCCGAGAGCCCGCGACTGCCGTGGGCCCCAAACTGGTCGAGATGACGACGCTGGACGCGCATGGATCTCGCCCATTCGGGGCTCGAGCGGGCCGCGGCTCGCTCGCCGAATCCCCCGTCCCGCGAGAAGTCGACCCCGTAGCCCGCGTAATAGCGGGAACAGCGAGCGAGGTTCGATTCGAGGGCGGGCCCCGGGCGCAGGTAAACCCCGCTGTTGAAATTTTCGAACACGGGGATCCAGCCGCCACCGACACGGATCGCCTCGGTCATCCAGCCCCGATGGACCAGCAGGATCTCGATCTCGTATTCGTCGAGCAACTCGTCGTACCCCGACCTGCGGTTTGCAATCGCATGAGAGTCGCGAACGACCTGTTCGCCGATCGTGACCCAACGCCCGTCGACGAACACCGGATACCGGTCGCCCGTCCGAAACAGCACGTACCCTCCCCACTTGTTCGAGTTGAACAGCCGCCCCTCGAGCTGCGTCTTCTCGAGGAAGGTCATGGCCTCGACCGGGAACATCGCGCTGCGGAAGTCGCGGAGCCGGGGCGGGGCGTCGACGAGACCGAGACCAAGCCAGGCGATCGCCCCCGCGGCCGCGGCCACGGCGACGACGTCCCGGTGCTTCGCGCTCGGAAGATTCGTCACCACGAAGATCAGGGGGACGAAGCAAGTCCACACGAAGCGCTGGCTGACGAACGGGAGCGACGCGACGAACAGGACAACGGAGAGGGATGCGAACCCGGCCTCCCGCCGACAGCGGTACGCGGTGACGACCGTCGCAAGCAGCAGGCCGGAGAAGAGCGCGATCCAGCCGGGCGTGCGCGTCGAGAGGCCGCGCGCACTCGCGATCGACGCCCACTCGAGCGAGAGATCGGCGTTCACTCGCCCAGACTCGAGCAGGTAGCCGAAGATCTGGGCGTGATTCGGCGAGACGAGAACGGCGAGCAGCACGAGTCCGGCCAGCCCCCAGAGACGCAGCAACCGCCCTTCTCCCAGATCCGACTCCCGGGGCAGCCGCCCCAGGACGCGCTGCTCGAATGTCGCCGCCACAGCCTGAATGCCCGTGACTGCGGCAAACAGCAAGACGCCCGAGTGCAGGTTGATCCAGACCACCGTGAACCCGAAGAAGCCGGCCAGCTGGGCAGTCGAGAGCCGTGGACGCGCTACGAAAAGCGCGCCGTACGCCCAGGCGAAAAGCAGCAGGTTCCACATGTGGGGCCGGAGTTGGAAGCGACTCTCGGCAAGCAAGACCCACAGCACGACCATCAGCAGGGCCACGCCCGCGCTCGCGCCCGCGCGTCGACCCCACCCGAAGAGCAGCAGCGCCGCTCCACCCGCGAGGAGTGCGTTGCCGAAGCGCAGAACCGTCACCCCGAAGCCGTCGATGACGGCCGCGTAGATCACCTGGCTCGCCCACTGGTGCGCGACCATGGGCGCGCCGCGGGCCGTGTGGGTGAAGGGCTCGGCGGCGGGGACGGCAGCGTGCTCGAGGATCGAGCGGCCGAGTGCAACTTGCCAGCCGAAGTCGGGGTTGCCGATGGGATGCGCTGCTCCCCAGCAGACGCTGACGATCAGAAGCGCGAGCAAGACGCCGGAGACGCTCTTCACCCCAACAGGCTACCCGACACCCGCCCGCTGAGAGACCCTCGGCGAGTGTCGCTTCGACGAACTCGACCCGGCGGCGCGGTCGACGTCTAGTCCTCGCCTCGCTTGATCTGGGTCGTCAGAGCGGCACGCTCGGCTGGCCCCTGGCTGGCCCGAGTCACCGCTCTGCTGCCGAAGCGATCGGCGATCTCATCGAGGGCGCGGTTCAGCTGTCTTCGCTCGTCCTGCTCGGGGGTGGCGAAGAGCGAGAGCTGGGAACGCCGCTCGCCGATCACATTCGTGACACCGACGCCGATCAGCCGAACCGGCTCGCTGAGCGCCGCCCGCGACAACAGCGCGTAGGCTTCACGCGCGATGCGATCGCCGTCGTCGGTCGGCCGCGTCAGCGTGATCCGGCGGGTGTGCAGCGGATAGCCGCGCGGCCCCGGGCTGACCCGCCGGGCCTGCTTCCACTTGAGGACGACGGTCCGCGCCTGCACCCGATCCTTGCGCAGCCGCCGTGCCACGGACTCGGCGTGGGTGAGGATCGTCGATTCGAGAACGCCACGATCCGAGACGTCCGCGGCGAAGGTATTCTCCTCGCTGTACGAGATCGCCTCGCGATAGGCCTTGATCTCTCGTACGTCCCGCCCGCGGGCGAGCCGGGCGACATCGAGACCCCAGTCACCCAGCCGGTCGCGCAGGCGATGATCGTCCGCACGCGCGAGATCGCCCAGGCTGTGGAAGCCCGCAGCCACCAGCCTTTGCTCCGCGACGGCTCCGACCCCCCAGATTGCGCGCACGGGCAGCGGATCCAGAAACTCGCGGACCTCGTCGGCGCTCACCTCGAGCAGACCGTCGGGCTTCGCCTGGCCGCTGGCAATCTTGGCGACCATCTTGACGGGCCCGATTCCGACCGAGATCGGGAGATCGAGGTCGTTCCGGACGCGAGCCCGCAGCCTCTCCCCGACCTCACGAGCCGGGCCCATCAGGCGCTCGCTTCCGGTCAGGTCGAGAAAGGCCTCGTCGAGAGATAGCCCCTCCACGGAGGGGGAGAAGTCGCGGAAGATCTCGAACACCCGCTTCGACTCCCTCGAGTACAGGCCCATGTCGCCGTGTACGAAGATCAGGTCGGGGCACAAGCGACGCGCTTCGAAGGACGGCATCGCAGAGCGGACCCCGAACCGGCGAGCCTCGTAGCTGGCGGCAGAGACCACACCCCTGGGCCCGGCACCGCCCACGACGATGGGCTGGCCACGCAGCTCCGGGTGATCCCGCTGCTCGACGGACGCGTAGAAGGCGTCCATATCGGCGTGCAGGATCACGGTCTGGTGCTCTCCCACGTCGCGAGTCTACACTGCCAGCCATGTCGAACCGGGTCTTCATCGACGGTCATGCGGGCACGACGGGCCTGCGCATCCGCGACTGGCTGGCCGCCCGCGACGATCTCGAGTTGCTCGAGATCGACGAGGCGCAACGCAAGGACCCGGAGGCTCGGCGAGAGTGTCTCGAGGCCGCTGACATCGCCGTCCTATGCCTCCCGGACGACGCGGCGGCCCAGGCCGCCGAGTGGCTCCAGGCAAGCGACACCAAGATCCTCGACGCCAGCACGGCCCATCGGATTGCCGACGGCTGGGTGTACGGCCTGCCGGAGCTCGGCGAGGCGCAGCGCCAGGCCATCTCGCAGGCCCGGCTCGTCTCGAACCCCGGCTGCTATCCGTCCTCGGTCATCCTCGCCCTGCGGCCGCTGGTCGACGCCGGGCTCATTCCCCGGGACGCGGCGCTCAGCGTGCACGCCCTCTCGGGCTACTCGGGCGGCGGCCGGCAGAAAATCGAGGAGTGGGAAGATCCGGCCGGCAGCCTGGCCGATCTGCCGTACGAGGCCCCCTACTCCCTCGAGGCCCGTCACAAACACCTTCCCGAGATGACGAAGCACTGCGCTCTCGAGTACGAGCCCCACTTCGTCCCCGCGGTCGGGGCGTTCGCGTGCGGGATGCGCGTCCAGTTGCCGCTTCACGCCTCACTGCTCCCAAGCGGAGTCTCGGCGAAGGCGGTGTGGGAGGTGCTCCAGGCTCGCTACGCCGAGGAGACCTTCGTCCGGGTGCGGCCGCTGGTCGACGACGGGTCGGCAGACGAGGCCGCCCTGGACCCGCGTGCCTGCAACGACACGAACCGAATCGAGCTCCAGGTGATCGGCCACGAGGCGGGCCATATCCTGCTCGTCGCGATCCTCGACAACCTGGGCAAGGGAGCCGCGGGCGTCGCGATCCAGAACCTGAACCGCATGCTCGGAATCGACGAGGCGCGGGGCCTGAGCGCGTAGCCGCAACTACGAGCGCGACGCGAGAATCGCGTCCGCGCGCCACCGAATGCGAATCGCCCGATTCGCCGACTAAGCGGGCCTGCCTGCACCTTCGTAGTACCAGTCCAGCGCCTCGGTCTGGAAGCTCCCAGAGGGCCAGTGGCGCCCGCCCTCGTCGACCGAAAATGTCACGTCGAATCCCGATTTCTGGAGATTGTCGCGCATCGGGAGCGCGACGGTCTGGAAGTCGAAGAGCTCGTCGTGAGTCCCGTACTCGAGGTAGATGCGCGGGCGGGGTTCCGGAATTCCGTCGCGAAAGCGCTCCGCGGTCGGGGGATCGAGGACGAGGAACCCCGCCGCCCACACCATCAGGGCGCTGAACATCGTGGAGTTGCACAGGCCAAGCGAGAGGCCGTAGCTGGCACCGTCCGAGTAGCCGATCAGTGCCTGCTGGAGCGGATCGATCGGGTATCGCCGGTAGACGAGGTCGTACGCGTACTCGAAAAAATCGAGATCCGAACGCTCCGAGCTCGCGATGAGATCCCAGGTAGGCTCGACCGAGCGCGGGATCAGGAAGAACGCCTGGCGCTTTTCCGGCTCGTCGCGATAGCCCTTCGCGAGCATCTCGTCCTGGCGGCCCGCGCCGTGGAGAACCGTAAAGAGCGGGTAGAGGCGGTTCGGGTCGATCTCGTCGGGCGTCAACAGGATCGCGCTGCCGGCTCCCTGCTCGAGCCTCACCAGGCCCGTCGGGGGCTCCTCGTCGCGCGCCTCCACAGCCTTGTACTGCACGCGAAGCTGGAGGCTATCCACGCCTCACGCCTCGCGACACGGACGCGATTGAAATCAGGAGGGGGGCTGCCTCGAACACGCGAGGAGCATAGGACGCAGCCGGAGCTCCCGAATTGACTGGATTTAAAAGCGAAATCCCATCTTGACGGAAGGCGAAAACAACACGAAAGTAGAGTCGTGCCCCCGGGTCCCGAATACGTCGAGCTGCGCTCGCGAAGCTCTTTCTCGTTCCTCGAGGGTGCCTCCAACCCCGAAGACCTGATCGCTGCCGCCGCCGAGCAGGGCTACGAGGCCATCGCCCTGGGTGATCGCGATGGCGTCTACGGAATCCCCCGCTTCCACCAGGCGGCCCTGAACGCCGGCGTCCGCGCGATCCACGGCGCGGAGATGACCCTCGATGCGCAGGGCGAGTACGAGTCGAAGCCCCGGGCTGCACGTGAGCAGGCACCGGGCGAACGCGGCCCTGCCCTACTGCTGCTGGCGGAGTCTTCCGCGGGCTGGCGCAATCTGTCTCGGCTCATCACCCAGTCCCACACGGGACGCGCGAAGGACGAAGCCTCGATCCGCTGGGAGCAGCTGGAAGCCAAAGCGCGCGACCTCACGCTGATCGTCCGAGGAGACGGGCGCCTCGGCCCCGAATTGCTCGACCGAGCCCGGGGCGTCTTCGGCGAGGACCGGGTTTTCGTCGATGTGTCGCGCCCGCTCGACCGAAAAAGCGAGCACACGTCGCGCAAGGCCGTCGCCATCGCCGAAGCGTCACGCGTTCCCATCGTCGCCACGGGAGATGTGCGCTGCGCTCGGGCCGAAGACCGCAAGCTGCTCGACGCCCTCACCTGCCTCTACCGGCGCACCACCCTCGATGAGGCGGGACGCAGACTGCTCCCGAACGGCGAGCACTACCTGCGCTCTCCGAACGAGATGGCCGAGCGATTCCGTGATCGGCCCGAGTGGGTTCGCGCCACCCGAACGATCGCCGAGCGCTGCGCGTTCACGCTCCAGGATCTCGCCTACCGCTTCCCGAAGTACCCGGTTCCGAAGGGCGAGACCCAAGCCTCCTTCCTCCGCAAGCTCACCTGGATCGGGGCGTGGGATCGCTACGCAGGCGCGCGCGGAAATCTCACCCAAAAGGTTCGCGCACAGCTCGAGCACGAGCTCGCCGTCATCGAGAAGCTCGATCTCTCGGGCTACTTCCTGATCGTCTACGACATCACCCGCTTTGCCCTCGAGCGGGGAATGCTCTGCCAGGGTCGTGGGTCCGCGGCCAACAGTGCCGTCTGCTATGCGCTCGGCATCACCGCCGTCGATCCGGTCGGGATGGAACTCCTGTTCGAGCGTTTTCTGACGGAAGAGCGCGGCGAGTGGCCCGACATCGATCTCGACCTGCCATCGGGCGACCAACGCGAGTTGGTGATCCAGTACGTCTTCCAGAAGTACGGCCAGCACGGCGCCGCCATGACCGCGAACGTCATCACGTACCGGGCGCGCATGGCGGTGCGCGAAATGGGCAAGGTGCTCAGCATGTCGGGCGACGCCATCGACCGATTGTCGAAGCTCCTCGCCCATTTCTCCTTCCACGACGATCTCGACAGCCTGCCCGCCACCTTGCGCGAATCCGGCGTCGATCCCCAGGCGCCGCGCGTGGCCCTCTTGCTCGAGTTGGTGACCCGCATCCAGGGATTGCCGCGTCATCTCGGACAGCACAGCGGCGGCATCGTGATCGCAGCGGGCCGCCTCGACGAGGTCGTCCCCATCGAGCCCGCCAGCATGGAGAACCGTCGGGTCGTTCAATGGGACAAGGAGGACTGCGCCGACCTCGGCATCATCAAGATCGATCTGCTCGGCCTCGGCATGCTCGACGCCCTCGAGAAGGCCACCCCCCTGATCGAGAAGCACGAGGGCAAGACGATCGACCTCGCCCACCTTCCACCCGACGATCCCGACACCTACGCGATGATTCAGCGGGCCGACACGGTGGGCACGTTCCAGATCGAGAGTCGCGCCCAGATGGCGACGCTCCCCCGCATGAAGCCCGCCTGCTTCTACGACCTCGTGGTGGAGATCGCGATCATCCGGCCGGGCCCGATCGTGGGCGAGATGGTGCATCCCTATCTCAACCGGCGGGCGGGGCGAGAGGCCGTGACATATCCACACCCGAGCCTCGAGCCGATCCTGAAGCGCACGCTGGGGGTGCCGATCTTCCAGGAACAGATCCTGCGCATCGCGATGGAGGCGGCGGGCTTCAGCGGCGGTGAGGCCGAGGAACTGCGTCGAGCGATGGGCTTCAAGCGCTCGATCGCGCGCATGCAGCTCATCGACGAGCGGCTGCGCAAGGGCATGCAGGAGAAGGGCCTCAGCCCCGAAGCCCAGGAGAGCGTCCACCGCTACATCACGGCCTTCGCCCTCTACGGCTTTCCGGAGAGCCACTCGGCTTCATTCGCGCTGATCGCCTACGCGTCGGCCTATCTCAAGTGCCACCACCCGGCGGCCTTCCTGGCCGGGCTGCTGAACGCCTGGCCGATGGGCTTCTACAACCCCGCCACCCTCGTGAAGGACGCCCAGCGACACGACGTCGAGGTTCGCGGGATCGACGTGATGCACTCGGAATGGATGTGCACCCTGGAGGGCAGCGATTCGCCGGCGACACGGATCGGCCTTCGCTTCGCCTCGGGGCTACGAGAGGAGACGGCCGAGAAGCTCGTGGCCGAGCGCAACCACAGGCTGTTCCGGGATCTCGCGGATCTCTCGAGCCGCGTCCCGTTCCGGCGGGACGAACTCGACACCCTGGCCGAGCTGGGCGCCTTGTCGGGGCTCGCCGGCTCTGGACGCCGGGACGCCCTCTGGCAGGTCGCTGCCCTCGAGCGCGATCCCAACTCGCTCTTCTCCGGTAAGCCCACCGCCGACGCGCCGTCTCCGCTTCCGAAGACGACGCCTCTCGAAGACACCCTGGCGGACTACCGCCTCGCGGGACTCACCCCGGGCCCACAACTGCTCGTTCACCTGCGGCCGGAGCTCGAACGCCAGGGAATCGTCCAGGCCAAGGAGCTGCGCGAAATGCCGAACGGGCGTTACGTGAAGACGGCGGGACACGTCATCGTCCGCCAACGTCCCGGCTCCGGAAGGGTCTGCTTCGTGACGCTCGAGGATGAGACCGGAACCTCGAACTCGATCTTGATGCCGGAAATCTTCAAGAAGTACCGGGCCGTGCTGCACACCTCACCGGTGCTTCGAATCGAGGGGCCCCTCCAGAACGTGGACGGCGTGATCCACGTACGCGCGAAGCACCTGGAAGCCGTGCCCCTGCGCGCGCAGCTTCCCCGGAGTCATAGCTACCGCTGAGCCGTACCTGCCGCTGTAGCCCGACCCGAATCAACCGCTCTCGGGCGTGAAGCGCACCGGGATCGATTTGATCCCGTCGATGAAGTGAGACCGGAGCATGCGCACATCGCCACAGCGCTCGAGATCCGGCAGGCGCCGGAGAAGCTCTTCGAACATCACCCGGATCTCCATCCGAGCCAGGTGGGCGCCGAGGCAGAAGTGCTGGCCGTGCCCGAACGCGAGATGCTCGTTCGGGTGTCGGCCGATGTCGAAGCGATCCGGATCTTCGAAGACGTCCTCGTCACGGTTCGCCGACGGATACCAGAGTGTCACTTTGTCGCCTTCCTTGATCGGAACACCGCCCACCTCGACGTCCTGGGTGGCCGTCCTCCGGAAGTACATGACCGGAGCGCGGAAGCGCAGCATCTCCTCGATGGCACTGGGCAGGAGCTCGGGCTCCGCCCGCAGGCGTTCTGCCTGGTCTGGATGCTCGAGCAGCAACAGCAGACCGTGAGAGATCAGGTTGCGCGTGGTCTCGTTCCCGGCGATCGCGAGCAGCAGGAAGAACGAGCCGTACTCGAGCATCTCGATCTTTTCGCCATCGACCTCACCGGTCATCATCGACGTCGCGAGGTCGGCGGCGGGGTTCGCGATCTTGTGTTGTCCGAGCTTGTACGCGTATTGCATCATCTCGATACCCGCGGCCATTGCCACGCTGATGTCGTTGCCGTACTCGGGGTCTTCGCTGCCGAGGAGCTTGTTGCTCCACTCGAAGAGCTGGTGCCGATCGTCCTGCGGAACGCCCAGCAGATCGGCGATCACCTGGAGCGGGAGTTCGGCCGCAATGTCCGTCACGAAGTCGCACTCCCCCTTGTGCGCCACGGAGTCGATGATCGCGCGTACCCGCTCCCGGGTCTTCTTCTCGAGACGCGCAGTTGTGGCCGGCGTGAAGCCACTGCTCACGAGCTTCCGGTAGCGCGGGTGCGCGGGCGGATCCATCGTGATCATGCTGCGGATGCTGTCGATTTCGGCGTCGGGGCGTTGCTCGATCAGGTTGCCGCGACCCGATGCGAAGAGCTGCGGATTCTTCGAGACGTAGCGGATGTCGCGATGGCGCGAGACGATCCAGTAACCGGGACCGCCGTGGATGTCGCCTGCGTGCCAGCACACCGGCGCGTCCCGACGGAGCGTACGGAAAAAGTCGTGAGGGAAGCCGTTTTCGAACGTTTCCGGGTTCGAGACATCAAGAATTTCGAGCGTCATGGGAGCTGCCTCCGGGACCGGATCCTACCGCAACGATTCAGGGACCAAGCCGACCGCCCGTCGTGCATGACCGCCTGGATCCCGATCGAGATGGCTGGATCCTACTCGATGTACCCGAGGGCGCGGAGCGACTCTTCCACCCCCGGCGAAAGCGCGGGGGCCCGGACGTCGACGCCCCCCACCTCGAAGCCGGCGCGAATTCGTGCCGAGTTCTCCTCGTGATCCGCGATCATCGCATCGGCCAGCGGGGCCTGCGTACGGCCGCGACGGATCGAGTGTTTCTCGCCCGGGTCCTCCTCGAGGTTGAACAGGCTCTTGCGGTTGTGCAGCTGCTTGAACTTCAACGGGCCGTACCGAAACCCAATCGCGCCCCGGGCGAGCCAGGAGAAGTAGAGCGGCCGGGGATCGGGAAGCAGTTCCTTGCGCAGCCCGGGAGCGAGGCTGATGCCCTGGCTCGTCTCGAGCGGGGGCAGCGCGAGCCAGTCGAGCAGGGTCGGCACGATGTCGACGAGGCTCACGGCCGTTTCGATTGCGAGCCCTTCGGGAACCCCGGGGCCGCGCAGTACGACGGGAACCCGGATCACCTCCTGGTGCCCGGAAAAGCTGTGCCCGATCACGCCGTGCTCGCCAAAGCTCTCGCCGTGGTCCGACAGCAGGACGACCAGCGTGCGGTCTGCCAGGCCGAGCGCCTGCAACTCGTCCAGCAACCCGCCCACGAGATCGTCTGCCTCGCGAATCGTTCGGTCGTATTCGTTCGCCAATTCGCGATGCCGAGGCGGCACCGAGCCCATTCCCTCCCGTTCCCACTCGGCCGGATCGCCGAACAGCTCGGCATAGGCGGAGCTGGGGGTGTAGGGGGCGTGGGTCTTGTAGGTGTGCACGAAGAGGAAGAAACGGCGATCGCGATGGGCTCGGAGGTACACGGTTGCGTCTTCAAAGGTGGATCTACCACGGTCTTCAGCGGGCAAGCTCCGCTCGTTGAAGCGGTCGAAGCCGAACCAGAACCCCAAGGCGCCGGCCAGCAGGGCGTTCTCGGTGTACGCGGCGGTGTCGAAGCCGGCCTGGCGCAGGCGCTCGGCCAGCAACGGGACGGGTGTCGCCGCATGAAGGCGCCCCGGCTCGGGGCGGGCCTCGGGGTAGAGACCCGTAAACAGGCTCATGTGCGAGACGTCGGTCCGGCTGTAGGTCGATGTCACGTCGACGAAGCGGGTCCCTCTCTCGATCAGCTCCGCGTCGATGCGCGGGGAAGTCGGGCGCGGATAGCCGAAGCCCGAGAGGTGATCGGCCCGCAGCGTGTCCAGAGAAATCAGCACGACGTTGACGTCGGCCTCGGGCGGCCCGTGCGGGGCGAAGACCCGCGGCACCGCCCAGACGGCGCCCCGCACGGCAGCGCCGGCCGGGCCCACAGCCGAAAGCACGAGGCGACAGGACCCACCGGCGGCGGGAAGCGCAATCGACACGTCGCGCCACCCGCTGGCGTCTCCGGGCGAGATCACCTCCTCGAAGACCGGCCGCGGTGATTCGCCGCCGCAACCCAACCTGGCCTCGAAGCGCGCCGGTACGAGGCCCGCCGCGCCGGGCATGGTCGTCAGCCCGTAGCCGAGTTCGAGGCTCGCACCCGGCGGGACGTCGAACGACCGGCTCTCGAGCCGAACCGGGCCTGGCCGGAGCGCGTGGAGGCGGAGGCTGTAGCGATGGGCGCCGACCTCACGGTCGTGCTGGTAGATGAGCCGCGCACGGCCGTTGGCCGCGCGCTCGAGTCGCCAACCCGAGAGGATCTGCCTCGCCGGGATTTGCCGCGAGACCTCCTCGAGCAGTTCGGGGGTCGCTTGGCCCGGCAGCTGCTGGACCTCGAGGGTGAAGGCCGCGTCCGGGAGGGAGCGCAGCGACTCGGGCAGTTCGAACTCGCCGCGAACCAGGCCGTCGCTGTCCGGAGCCAGTGCCAGGAGCGATGCCACCGGAACCGCCTCGGGAGCAGCCAGGACCGCGCGCGCCTCGACGCCAATCCGCGCAACAGCGCCGTGGAACGGAGTCACGAGGGATTCGAAATCCCCCACGAGTCGAAGCGCGACGTGCCCGGTGGGCGAAGACGAGGGACGCGTGTCGTCGCTCTCACCACACGCGAGCGCCAGAGCCAAGACCAGGACGATCGCGATGCCACCGAGGCTCACCCGCTTCACGGGCCCTGCATACCCCGGTCGCTTCGGTCCTGGCGTGCCGGGCGAAGGACGTCTTCAATCGCCATGAAGACGAGACCCTAGCAATCGCGCTATACCGATGCGGTAACCCGAGAGAACTCCCATGCCGAGCCCCCCCGAGATCCACGGTCAGTGCAGCGACGGCTTCGCCGCGGTACGCGAGGCTTTTCAGAAGAACTTCGAGCTAGGGCTCGAGGTCGGAGCGTCGTTCTGCGCTGTCCACGACGGCGAGTGCGTTGTCGACTTGTGGGCGGGGGATCGCGACGCGAATGGAACGCCCTGGGAAGAGGACACGATCGTCAACGTGTACTCGACCACCAAGACGATGGCAGCGCTCTCGACCCTGATGCTGGTCGATCGCGGTGAACTCGACCTGGACGCGCCGGTGGCGTCGATCTGGCCGGAGTTCGGAGCAGCCGGCAAGCAGGGAGTGCGGGTCCGTCACCTACTGTCCCACACCTCCGGCGTGTCGGGATGGGAGCAACCGATCACTCTCGAGGATCTCTACGACTGGGACTACAGCACTGGGCTGCTGGCTGCCCAGGAACCCTGGTGGGAGCCCGGCAGCCGCAGTGGGTATCACTCGCTCACCCACGGGCACCTGCTCGGTGAGGTGGTGAGACGCACCTGTGGGCGAAGCCTCGGCACCTTCTTCCGCGAAGAGGTGGCAGAGCCCCTGGGTGCCGACTTCCACATCGGCCTGCCCGAGGAGCACGAACCGCGGGTCGGCGAGCTGATCGCGCCTCCCGAAGACGGGTTGACCGGGCCCGTCGCCGAGCCGGGCTCGGTGGCCGCGAAGAGCCTCGGCAACCCGCCCATGAGCGGGGACGGTTCGAACTGTCGCGAGTGGCGAGCGGCGGAGATTCCCGCGGCGAACGGGACCGGGAACGCCCGAGCCGTGGCCCGCGTCGCAGGCGTTCTCGCCGGCGGCGGCAGCGCCGACGGCGTTCACCTGCTCGGCGAGGAGACCCTCGCGAAGGCGATCGAGGAGCAGAGCAACGGCATAGATCTCGTGCTCGGCGTGCCGATCCGCTTCGGGCTCGGCTTCGGACTCACCTCTGAGGAATTCCCAATCGGACCCAACCCGCGCACGTTCTTCTGGGGCGGATGGGGTGGCTCCCTCGTGCTCATCGACCTCGACGCGAAGCTCGGCTTCGCGTACGTGATGAACAGGATGGGTTCGACGACCCTGGGCGACCAGCGCGCGTTCGGTCCCGCGCAGGCAACGTTCCAGGCAGCGCTCTCCGCATCAGCCTGATCGGAAGCTCCCGAGCCCGGACCGAAGACCCGCAGCGCTACATCATGCCGCCCATGCCACCCATGCCGCCGCCCATGCCGCCCATGTCCGGCATGCCGCCCGGCATGCCGCCGCCGCCGCCCTCCTCGGGCTCGTCGGCGATCATGACCTCGGTGGTGAGCAATAGACCGGAGACGCTGGCTGCGTTCTGGAGCGCAGTGCGGACGACCTTCGTCGGATCGATCACGCCCGCCTCCAACATGTCGCCATACTCCTCCTTGGCGGCGTCGTAGCCGAACGAGCCCTTGCCGTTCTTCACCTTGTCGACAACCACCGAACCCTCGACGCCGGCGTTCTCGGCAATCCGGTGCAGGGGTGCTTCGATGGCACGCCGGACGATGTTGACTCCCGCGACCTGCTCCTGGTTCAGGCCCTTCTCGATTCCGTCGAGCGCCTTCTGGGCACGGATCAGCGCAACGCCGCCACCCGGAACGATTCCGGATTCCACGGCCGCCCGGGTCGCGTGCAGGGCATCCTCGACCCGGGCCTTCTTCTCCTTCATCTCCGTCTCCGTCGCGGCGCCCACCCTCACGACGGCCACACCGCCCGCGAGCTTCGCGAGCCGCTCCTGGAGCTTCTCGCGGTCGTAATCGGAGGTCGTGTCCTCGATCTGATTTCGGATCTCGTCACAGCGGGACACGATGTCCTTCTTGGAGCCGCCACCGTCGATGATCGTCGTGTTGTCCTTGTCGATCACGACCCGCTTCGCCGCACCGAGATCCTTCAGCGTGACGTTCTCGAGCTTGAGGCCGAGCTCCTCGGAGATCACGTGACCCCCCATCAGGATCGCCATGTCCTGCAGCATCGCCTTGCGGCGATCCCCGAAGCCCGGTGCCTTCACGGCCGCGACGTGCAATGTGCCGCGCATCTTGTTCACGACGAGGGTCGCGAGCGCTTCCGCATCCACGTCCTCCGCAACGACGAGCAGCGGCTTGCCACTCTGCGCAACCGCCTCGAGGAGCGGCACGATGTCCTTCATACTGCTGATCTTGCCCTCATTGAGCAGCACCTGGGCGTCCTCGAACTCGACTTCCATGTTCTCCGGGTTCGTTACGAAGTAGGGCGAGAGATAGCCGCGGTCGAACTGCATGCCCTCGACCACCTCGAGCTCGGTCTCGAGAGACTTGCCCTCCTCGACGGTGATCACGCCTTCGCGGCCCACCTTGCCCATGGCCTCGGCGATGATGTTGCCGATCGTCTCATCGCTGTTCGCAGAGATCGTGCCGACCTGGGCGATCTCCTCCTCACTGCGGGTCGCCTTCGAGAGCTTGCCGAGCTCGTCTGAGATCGCGGCGACCGCCTTGTCGATTCCGCGCTTCAGGTCCATCGGGTTCACGCCGGCGGCGACGAGCTTCGTGCCCTCCTGGAAGATCGCCCGGGCCAGAACCGTCGCGGTGGTGGTGCCATCGCCCGCCACATCGGACGTCTTGCTGGCAACCTCGCGCACCATCTGCGCGCCCATGTTCTCGTACTTGTCTTCGAGTTCGATCTCCTTCGCGACGGTCACACCGTCTTTCGTGACGGTCGGCGAGCCCCAGCTCTTCTCGATGATGACATTGCGGCCCCTCGGCCCGAGAGTGACGGCGACGGCGTTCGTGAGCTGAACGATGCCCGATAGAATCTTGGAGCGAGCTTCCTGATCGAAGGTGATCTGCTTGGCCATGAAATTCCTCTGTGTGACTGGATTGCGGGAAGGGCGCAGAGTATTACGCGGAGGTGCTTCCACCGCACCCGGGGTACGGGGCACCTCCTCCGCTCGCTTCGCGCTGCCCGGCGACTCCCGGGCAGCCTCTGCTGCCGAAGCTGGCGGCGGCTAGAGCGTAGCGCGGATCCGCGTCAGGAGGGCTTCCGGCGTGAAGCCGAAGTGCTTGCCGACCTCGGCTTGCGGTCCCGACGCACCGAAGCTCTCCATCCCGTAGATGATGCCCCGGCGGCCGACCCAGCGGCGGAAAGACTGGGCGTGAGCCGCCTCGACCGCGACAACGAGCGTATCGTCATCCGGGACGAGGGCGAGCTGGTACTCCTCGGGCTGGTCCGCGAAGAGTTCCTGGCTGGGCACAGAGACGACCCGGGCCGCGACCCCGTCCCCATTCAGGGCGGACGCGGCCTGACACGCGAGGAAGACTTCTGAACCGCTTGCCAGCAGGACCACCCGAGGTGTTCCGTCGCACTCGCGCACCGTGTAGCCCCCGCGCCAGATGTCGTAGGGTTCGAAGCCAGCCTCGCGCTCGATCGCCGGCACCTTCTGGCGCGTGAGCGAGAGCGCGCAGGGGCCCTCGGCCTTCTCGAGGATCCACGCGTACGCCATCGCCGTCTCGACGCCATCCGCGGGACGCAAGACCGTGAGGCCCGGAATCGCCCGTAATCCGTCCAACTGCTCGATGGGCTGGTGAGTGGGACCGTCCTCGCCGACATAGATCGAGTCGTGCGTGAAGACGAAGGTCGACCGCACCTTCATCAGCGCAGACAATCGGATGGCCGGGCGCATGTAGTCGCTGAAGATCAGGAACGTCCCCGAGTACGGGAGGAACGTCCCGTCGAGGCCGATGCCGTTCGTCACTGCCGCCATCGCATGCTCGCGCACACCGAAGTGGATGTTCTTTCCGGCGAAGGGGTCGACGCCCTCCCCCGCTCCCGGGCCGATGATGCCGGCGCCCTTGACGATCGGCGGCGCACCTGAGCCCGCGAGGTCGGCCGAGCCACCCACCATGTAGGGCACGTGCTCGGCGAGCTTCGCGATCACCACCGCCGAGTGCGAGCGCGTCGGATTTTCGACGCCTTCCATGCCCTCCGAGAGCAGTGCACCGAGGTTCGCAGGCAGCTTCCGCTCTCGCGCGGCATCCCAGGCCGAGGCGCGCTCGGGATGCGCTCGGCGCCAGGCTGCGTGGCGGGTATCCGCACCACTGCGAGCCTCTGCAATCTGCGAAAGGCGATCCGCGAAGTAGGCGGCGACGTCATCGGGGACATGAAGCTCCGGTTCGAGCGGCCAGCCGACCTCCTGCTTGGCGGCGTGGATGTCCTCGCGCTTCATCGACCAGCCGTGGGCCTTCGCCTGTCCCGCAATCGCGCCGCTGCCCTTCCCAACCAGCGTCTTCGTGACGATGAGCGACGGGCGCTCGGTCTCGCCGCGCGCTCGAGCGAGCGCGGAAGCAAGCCCCTCGTGGTCTTCGCCGTCGATCGTCTCGACATGCCAGCGCTGTGCTTCGAAGCGGGCGGGGACATCCTCGCTGAACGAAAGGGACGTGGGTCCGTCGATCGTCACGAGATTGTCGTCGTACAGGAAAATCAGGTTGCCGAGGCCGAGATGACCCGCCAGCGAGCCTGCCTCGGAAGAGACGCCCTCCATCAGGTCCCCGTCGCCGACAATGCCGTAGACGAAGTGCTCGCCCGGACCGAGCAGATCGTCCGAGTCGAGCTGTCCGAAGCGCGAGCGCGCGAGGCGTCCGGCCAGCGCCATCCCGACCGCATGGGCAAAGCCCTGCCCGAGAGGTCCCGTCGTGACCTCGATACCGGGGGTCTCGCCGTACTCCGGGTGACCCGGGGTGCGCGACCCGAGGTTCCGGAAGAGCTCGATGTCGGCCTGGGAGAGAACTCCGTAGAGCCGGAGCAGCGAGTACTGGAGCATCGAAGCGTGGCCGTTCGAGAGCACGAAGCGGTCGCGCAGTGCCCAGCGGACATCGTGGGGATCGAAGCGGAGGTGGGCGTCCCACAGCTCGAAGGCGGCGCGAGCCAGCCCCATTGGCGCGCCGACGTGCCCGGAGTTCGCCCGTGCAACCGCATCGACCGACATGAAGCGGATCGTATTCTCGATCCGCTCACGAAGTTGAGGGGTGAGCTCGCTCATCGTTTCTCCGAGGAGTCGCTATCTCACGGCCGGGAGGCCAGCCGCTCCAGGGATCGGGGAGGGGGGGGGAACCGCGATCCCGTTGCACTCTACAGCAGAACCCGAAGGGGTGGCGATAGGTCACCGGCCAGATTACTGCCGAACGGCGTTCGACCCTTCGCGCACGGGTCGCTGGTGGGCCAGTCGGCGAGTAAACTCGGGGACCGATGCTCGCGCCCCGACTCGCAACCCTGGCGATCGTCGTCAGCCTGCTCGCGGCCTGCGCGGAGGCACCCGACACCCCAGGCCCGGAAGCGCGGGCCTGCGCGGGACTCGTTGCCTTCCACCGCGGGGAGTCGCGCCATTTCGAGTTGATGAGCCACGAGTCGGAGCCGGGGCGGGTTCGAATCGACTACCGGAGCGGCGACCAGGAAGGCGTCGCCCTCTGCCACGTACAGGGTCGTGAAGACGGTACGTTCGAGATCACGGGCGCAGTCGTGGACGAGAACCGCCTGAACGATGACCAGATCGCCGCCTTCGAGGCCGGGCGCTAGGAATCCGCTTCCACCGGCTCACTCCGCAGCTCCGCGTAGACGCCGAAGTGATCCGTCGGCCAGACGCCGTCCTTCTCATCGTCGCAGACGACCCGGCAGTCCTCGAGCACCCCGACGCCGTCCGCCAGCGGATACCCCGTGAAGATGTAATCGATCCGCTTGTCCGGCTCGAACGCCGTCCGCGCATAGGGGTTTCGATTGCACCAGGTGTGACCCGGCCCCTGCGACGGGTCGGCCGCAACGCGGAGGGCGTCGTTGAAGTAGACCGACCGTCCGCCGATGGCGTGGGCGCCGCACATGAACCGGATCTCGTCCGAGTCAGGCTCGGCGTTGAAGTCGCCGACGACGACGGGCGGGAAGCCGCCCTTCGGCCGATGCGCAAGAACGTGCGCTGCCAGAGCGTCCACCTGCTGGCAGCGGGTGTCGCTCTGGTGGAGCTTCCAGTTGAGGTGGGTCGTCGTGAATGCGATATCGCCTACGGGCGCCTCGACGATCACCGTGAGAGCCGCGCGTGTCTCGCCATCTCCCCGGTCCGGTAGCTTCAGCTCGTGGCGCTCCCGGATTGGCCAGCGACTCGCAATCGCGTTGCCGAACGAGAGCGACGGCTGCTCCTGCCTCCAGAACGGAGAGGCGTGCACGTAGTCAACCTGGTAGCCACGACCCTCGACGAGGGTCGCGACTTGATCCATCGACTCGCTGTGGAGCGCCTCCTGGAACCCGATCAGGTCCGGATCGAGTTGATCGAGCCACTCTCGGATCCGCTGCTGCCGGGCCTCCCAAGGGCCGGAGTCATGCCACAGGTTCAGGGTCAGAACGGAGATCGACATGCCCGGTCCTCCAGCCCGCTACTCTACAGCAGGCTGCGGCACCCCTACTGGGCCCGCAGCACCCGATACACACCGAAGTGAGCCACAGCCCGGAAGTTCTTCTCGATGTAGTCGCGCAACCGCGGCACGGCAGGATTTCAGCGGCACAACGCGCGCGCGGGCGAGACAACGAGGGGCCCGCACCCGAAGAAGCTTCAGCCGCGTACGAAGAACTGGTCTAGGCTCTCGAGGCACCGATACCCAGGAGGCACCCTGCCATGGCACAGGGCACCTGGCGGGCCTTCGAACTCGCCGACGAGATCAAGGCCCAGCAAGCTTCGACCTCTCCGTATCGAGAGTTCCTGCGCATGCCGACCTTGAGCTGCGGGATCTACTCCCTCCAAGCGGGGTCCCAGGACCTACAGGGACCCCACGACGAAGACGAGGTCTACTACGTGATCTCGGGCCGGGCGCGCGTCCGCGTGGACGAGCAGGAACGAACCATCGGGCCCGGCTCGATCCTCTTCGTCCCTGCCAGCGCCGAGCATTCCTTCTGCGAGATCGAGCAAGATCTCACGCTGATGGTCTTCTTCGCCTCCGGCGGCCCCTCGGCCTGACGTCCGCGGCATCCGCCGGGCAGAATTTTCGGAGTCGTTGGTCGGGGTGGTGGGATTCGAACCCACGACGCTGAACCCCCAAAGTTCAGGCTCTAGCCACTGAGCTACACCCCGACGACGGGGACCCTACCACGGGAGGCAACGCCCAGCCGAGCTGAGAGCGGGTCCGCACCGGGCATGCTATCCCCCGGGTTTCACAGCACTTTCCAATCGAGCCCCAAGAGCACGGCCATGAGCGATACCCCCCGAAATCTCTTCGACAAAGTCTGGGAGACGCATCGCGTCCGCGAGCTGCCGAGCGGGCAGACCCAGCTCTTCATCGGGACCCACCTGGTCCACGAGGTCACGAGTCCGCAGGCCTTCGCAATGCTGCGGGAGCGCAACCTGCCGGTGCGCTTCCCGCAACGCACCTTCGCCACCGTCGATCACATCATCCCGACCGACTCCCAGATCCGGCCCCTCTCCGATGAGCTCGCCGAAGCCATGATGACCGAGCTCGAACGAAACTGCCGCGACCACGGCATCCGGTTGTTCGACGCAGCCAGCGGCGCCCAGGGCATCGTTCACGTGATCGGCCCAGAGTTGGGACTCACCCAGCCCGGCACGACGATCGCGTGCGGAGACAGCCACACCTCGACCCATGGCGCCTTCGGGGCGATCGCCTTCGGGATCGGGACGAGCCAGGTGCGCGACCTCCTGGCGACGCAGTGTCTCGCGATGGTGCGGCTCCAGGTCCGGCGCATCGAGGTCACCGGCAAGCTCGCCCCCGGCGTGTACGCGAAGGACCTCACGCTCGACATCATCCGCCGCCTCGGCGTCAAGGGCGGCGTGGGCTACGCATACGAGTACGCGGGACCCGTCCTCGCAGCGATGAGCCTCGAAGAGCGAATGACCGTCTGCAACATGTCGATCGAGGGCGGCGCCCGCTGCGGCTACGTAAATCCCGACGACACCACCTACGAGTACCTGCGCGGCCGACCCTGGGCGCCCGAAGGCGACGCCTTCGACCGCGCCGTCGCCTGGTGGCGCTCGATGGCGAGCGAGCCCGGCGCCGACTACCACGACGTCGTCGAGGTGCCCGGTAGCGAGATCGCACCGACCGTCACCTGGGGGATCAACCCGGGCCAGAACCTCGCCATCGACCAGACGATCCCGACGATCCAGGACACCCCGGACGAAGACCGTGCATCCGTCGCCGAGGCCCTCGAGTACATGGACCTGCGCCCCGGGATGCCCATCGCGGGGACGCCCATCGACGTGGCCTTCATCGGCTCCTGCACGAACGGGCGCATCTCGGACCTGCGCGAGGCGGCGCGGGTCGCGGAGACCGGGCAGGTTCCGCCGAACGTCCGCGCGCTGGTGGTGCCGGGCAGCCAGGCGGTGGCCCGACAGGCCGAGGAGGAGCACCTCGACGAGGTCTTCCGCGCCCACGGCTTCCAGTGGCGCGAGCCGGGTTGTTCGATGTGCCTCGCGATGAATCCCGACAAGCTCGAGGGCCGGGAGGTGTGCGCGTCCTCGAGCAATCGCAACTTCAAGGGGCGTCAAGGCTCGCCGACGGGCCGGACCCTCCTGATGTCGCCCGCCATGGTGGCCGCCGCCGCCATCCACGGGCAGGTCGTCGACATCCGGGAGGTGCTCTGATGGCAGCCACGCCGATCGAATCCGTTGCCGGACGGGCCTGCGTGCTCCGCGGCGACGACATCGACACCGATCGGATCATCCCCGCACGCTTCATGAAGGTGGTGACCTTCGAAGAGGTGGGGGCGCACGCGTTCGAAGACGACCGCGCGGCCGCCAAGGGCGATCACGCCCTCGACGACGAGACCTACGCGGGCGCGAGCATCCTCGTCGTCGGTCGTAATTTCGGGTGCGGCTCCTCGCGCGAGCACGCTCCCCAGGCACTGATGCGCTTCGGCTTCAACGCCTTCATCGGCGGATCCTTCGCAGAGATCTTCGCGGGCAACTGCACCGCCATGGGCCTCCCTTGTGCGGCCCTCGACGAAGCGGATCTCGACAACCTGATGGGCAGCGTCGAACTCGATCCGGAGCAGGAAGTCGAGCTCGACATCGAGGCGAACACCGTGACGTCCCGGGCGGGAACGGTGCCTGCGAACATCCCGGACGGCACCCGCACGCAGCTGCTCGAAGGCACCTGGGACGCGATGGGCATGCTTCTCGACGGTGCCGACGAGGTCGCCGGCACCGCGGAACGTCTGCCCTACATCAACGGGTTCGCGAGCTAGCACCGCAGCCCAGGGCGTCCAGGTGCTTCCGCCACTCGGCCTCGGACCGAGGCGCGATGTCTGTCGTCCGCTCGCCCTTCGACCAGACGAGATTCATCGGCAGGCCTCGGCCACCGACTTCCCGAAACACCTTGCCCTCCGGATCGCGCAGGAGAGGCAACTCGATCCCGTAGCGCTCGACGAAGCGAGCAATCTCGGCCTCACCTTCGTCCACGTCGACGAGCACCACCCGCAGGCGTTCGACTGGACAGCTCGCCGCCGCGCGCTGAAGAGCCGCGATGTCATCACCGCACGTGGGGCACCAGGTCGCCCAGAAGTGAAGCAGGACGGTCTGTCCCGGCGCCGGAAGTACGGCCACCGGTTCGCCCCCGGCGCCGACCAGCGTGAGTGGCTCATCCGCCCACGCGGGGCAAGCCAACAGGCACACGATCGCGATCCACCAGCGCATTCAGAAGGAGTAGCCGATTCCGGCAAACCAGATCGGGTCTTCGCGCTGGAAACCGTGAAGCCAGGAGTCGGAAACCGGAATCTGGACGGCCGCGCGAATCGAGGGCCCCGTGTGTTTTGCGAACCCCGGCAGGCGAATTCGCAACGACGGAGTGACGTAGAGGATCGATCCACCGCTGTCCGCGAAGAACTCCCCTGCGGCCCTGTCCTTGTCCGAATAGCGGAAGTTCAGCTCGATGCCCGGGGTGAAGTAGTCGAGGCGCTCCACACCAAAGAAGTGGCCCAGCGGGATCTCGGCGGCGAGATTCGCGAGGAGGACGTCGCCATACTCGTAGTCGAGGCTGCCCTCGGTGTTGACGCGGTAGGAAGCGCTCGAGTAGATCGAGCCCCAGTCGAGCTTGTGGGTCGCAGCGAGCCCGAGCCCGACGTCCCAGGACCCGGTTCCCGCCTGGAGATGAGGATCGCGAACTCCATCGACCTTCTGGTTGCTGTGGGCGGTGGGGAACTTCAGGAACACCCGACCCTCCACCCAGGTCGATGGAATCACCCTGCGGTTCCGCCACAAGACGAAGCTCGTCTGCAGAGCGATGTCGCCTAGACCCGCCTCTGTCGAGTGGCTGCGCTCGTCCCCGTCGATCTCGACGATCTCGTTGAACGCCCAAGGCACGTCGAGGGTGAGGGTGACACGATCGATCGGCGTCCAGCTGACGAAGAGGTCTAGCCGGTAGCTGTCGTTCTTCTCCACCTCTTCCCCGTCGTGATCTCCATCCTCCTCCCCGTGTTCGCCGTTCGGCACGTGGCCACTGCGCTTGCTCCACCCGCGCGCCTCGAGATAAACGGAGACGTCCCCCTGGGCCTGTGCGCTAGTCCCCTGGGCCGAAAAAGTCGGATCGCCGGCAAGACAGATAGAGCAGGCTCGCGCGGGCCGAGCCGACATCACCACCAGGACGATGAAGAACGCCCCAAAGAGGAGCGGGCGAATGATTCCAGACATCAAGAGACCCTTCGATCCTAATCGCGATTCACTGCGGCGTGCTCAACGTATCGACTTTGGCGACGGCGCCGTGGTGATGGGCGTAGGAACGCACCTCGCGGCTGGCCTCGACTGGAACCGCAGCTACGTGGCTAGCGACCCGCTCGCTGCTCGGCGCGACCGACGGACACGGGGTCATCGACGACCCGAGGTAGAAGATCGCGAGGAGCGCCGGAACGGCCCGTCGCGCGAACTCGATCATGAACGCGATTCTAGCTCCTCGTGAACTTGGGATCTCGCTTCTCGAGGAAGGCCGCGAGGCCCTCGTCGCGATCCCGCGTAGCAAACAGGCCCCCGAAGGCCGCCTGCTCGAGGGCACCGGCAACCCGGGCGTCGGCATCCTGTCCCTGCTGCAGCACCCGCTTGCTCGCGGCGACGGCGAGCGGGCCGTTGCGGGCGATCGCGTCGCCCATCCCGAGGGCCTTCTCGAGGAGTTCGTCGGGCTCGAACAGCCGGTTTGCAAGACCGATGCGGAGCGCCTCCTCGGCTTTCAGGTTCTGCCCGCCCAGGATGATCTCCTTCGCCCAGGCAACGCCGACGCGACGCGTGACCCGGGTCGTGCCGCCAAAGCCCGGCAGCAGGCCGAGTTTCACCTCGGGCTGACCGAAGACGGCCTTCGTCGACGCGTAGATCCAATCGCACGCGCAGGCGAGTTCGCAGCCGCCCCCGAGCGCAAAGCCGTTGACGGCGGCGATCGTCGGGATCGTCAGCCCTTCGAGGGCCCCGAAAGTCTCGTGACCCAGGCGGCTGAAGGCCTCGGCCTCGACTGCGTTCATCTTGCTCATGGCCTCGATGTCGGCGCCGGCCGCGAACGCCCGGCCCTCGCCGGTCACGACCAGCGCCCGCGTATCCGCGTCTCGTTCGACGGCACTCACTGCGTCGCCCAGGGCACCGAGAAGGGCGGCGTCGAGGGCGTTGAGCGACTTCGGACGGTCGAGGGTCAGGAGGGTAACGGCGCCGCGGCGTTCGCTGCGTACGAGATCGGCCACGTTCGTACTCTATCATAGGGACAGACCACGAAAGGAGAGTCACGATGTCGGAGACCTCCACCTCACGCACGGCAAACATCGCAGTCGGATTCGGGATCGCCGGTCCGGGCGTCACGATGGTCGGCATCGGAGTGTCGCAGGCCGGCGCAACCCCGATGACCGGCTTCTTGCTCTTTCAGCTCGGAATTCTCTGCGGCCTGGTCGGGTTGATCCTCGGGCTCGTCGGCATCTTCCTCACGCGAGGTGGCGTCGGCGGCCGCTCGCGCGCGGCCACGGGGTTCGGCCTCGGTGTCTTGATGGTGCTCGTCGTGCTCGTCTCCGCGAGCCCCGGCGCGGGTGTTCCTCCGATCAACGACATCACGACGAATCTCGACGACCCGCCGGCCTTTGCGCCCGCACCGGCGGGCCACCGCAACGCGGACCGTGACATGGGCTACCCGCCCGACTGGAAGCCCCTCGTCCGCGACGCCTATCCAGATCTCACCCCGATCCGCGTCGCCGTTTCGCCGCAGCAGGCCTACGACATCGCCGTCGCAGAGGCCGAGGCGCTCGGCTGGGAGATCACCCGCCGCGACGGCACCACCTTCGAGGCGCAAGCCACGACCGCCCTCTTCCGCTTCGTCGACGACGTGAGCGTTCGGATCGCCGCCGATGCGAGCGGCCAGGCCGTGATCGACATCCGTTCGAAGTCCCGCGACGGGCGCGGCGACCTCGGCGCGAATGCGGCGCGAATACGCGTCTTCTCGGCCCGGGTGCTCGCGCGCATCGAGGGGGCGTAGCCGCCTCGAAGTGATCAGCTCTCGAGGCCGAGCGCCTCCAGAGCGGTCTGCTTCGCCCAGCGGTAGTCGGCCTTGCCCGACGGCGCGCGGGTGATCTGGTCGACGTAGACGAACGCCTTCGGGAGCTTGTAGGCGGCGATGTGCTCGCGGGCGACTTCCTTCAGGGAGTCCTCCCCGGGCTCCTCGCCCTCACGCAGCTGCAGAATGGCGGTCACCTGGCTGCCCCAACGCTCGCTCGGCGTCCCCACCACCACCGAGTCGTAGACGGCCGGGTGGTGCTTCAGCGCCTGCTCGACCTCTTCGGCGAAGATCTTTTCGCCGCCGCTGTTGATCGTCACCGAGTCGCGTCCGAGTAGCTCGAGCTTCCCGTCCGCCGAGACGCGCGCGCGATCACCCGGGACCGAGTAGCGGACCCCACCGAGTGTCGGGAAGGTCCTCGCCGTCTTTTCAGGGTCCTTGTAGTAACCGAGGGGCACCCGTG
>JAYGDB010000087.1:0-4649 GCA_046583095.1 Myxococcota bacterium
AGAGTCGTGCCGACGGGCTGCGCGAGCACTTGGCGCATGGTGGGCCCCGAAATAGGCCGGGTGCCCGGCGCGGGGAAAGAGTAACTCCCCAATACGTAGGGTTCCGCGGACCAGTTCTGCACGGTGCCCTCGATGAACTCCGTCGATGCGGCCCCCCCGAGTGCCGCATCGAGATCGACGAGCGCCTCGTTGATCCGCGCGGTGTCGTTGGGCAGGGCCTCCATGAACTCTGAGTTTCTCCCCATCAAGAAACAGGTCAGCACGCGGTCCGTGGCGCTCGGCTGATATTTGTTTGGCGTCCAACAACTTCCAGCCGGGCCATCGGTAAGCACCCACATCATCTTCAATGCCCAGATCCGCCTGCTGAATCGCAGCGAGATCTTCATGCCCTTGCCCATACCGATGGTGCTGATGGCGTCGAGCTTGGCCGCTGGAAGATCCGGGATGAAGTCGATGATCTCGGCCTTGAGCACACCGAGAGACACGGTCACGATGATCGCATCGGCGTAGTGGTAGACGCCATTGTCGTCGATCGCCACGGGCTTGATCCCGCTGGTGTCGACGACGGTGACCGGACTGTTGTAGCTGATGTACGGGACCACCTGGTTGAAGTAGAGAGTGTTCAGCGCGTCGAGATACCCCGTCGGCTCCAGACCGTATACGGTGCCCGTCAGTGAGAAGGAGTTCCACTCTCGCGACAGCGAGCGAACCCCCAAGCGTTCTACGGTGGTTCCGTAGTCGCCCCCGGGAGATCCCGTATCGTAGAGGTGATAGCCACGGCTCGTCGAAGGCACGCCCCAGGTCGTGTCGAGGAAATCGGATAGCAGCTGATCCGTGGCGGCATTGTTGTGATCCCCGGTCTGGGAGTAAAAGTCCCAGTAGTGGACGATGTCAGCATCCCGAAAGCAACTTCCGGTTTCCGACCAGCAGGCGCTGCCTCCGCCCATCCCGTCCGCATCCATCACGATCAGCGCGTCCTGGCTGGCGTCTTCCTTGAAGATCTGGATTTGTGAGCCAATGCCGTATTCGGCATTGATGTCGCCGTACAGAAAGTTTTGCCTCGGGCCGTAGAGTGACTCTGCGCCGTGCTCGATGCCCACATCACCGAGAGTGTCCGAATAGACTCGACCGCCGTGTCGATCGGTGGCCTCCAATACGAGAACGCTGTAGCCGAGGTTGTCCAGCGTGTACGCGGCGTAGAGACCAGCCGCCCCGGCCCCGACGATCACGACATCGTGATCCGTCGACGGCTCGACTGCGCGGGATACTGTGGGAAGCAGAGCCAACGCGAATAACAGCCCGATCGCGAGAGGCTTCTGAAGGAAGTCAAAACCACAGCGACGCGGCGCCATCTGAAAAGGCGGGACATCCATCAGCGGGTAACCCCATCGCGACAGCACCCGTCACCACAGAATGTGGCACGAATGCTCCCTGTCTCCCCGTCATACAGAGGATAGGACGAATGAGCCGCGTTCTGGCGCGATGTCCGAGTAGCGGTGTTAAGTCGATTCCCGCTGGGGTTCCAGCGGCGGGTCGCCCACCCGACAAGCTGCCAAAGCACATCGACGCCGAGTTGGATGCAGAACGCGACGTGATCGCCGCGCCGAAGGCCGAGTGAGTAGAAGAGCTGAGCGCCAGAGCCCAGGGTCGGGCGGCTCGGGAGTCCCCCCCAGGCCCGCGGCCGCCCGCATCTGGTAGAGTTCGCGCCGTGAATCCCCCCCTCGCCCGCATCCGGCGCAGCCCCTACCTGTGGGTCACCCCGGTGGGGTGGATCGTCGTCGTGATGGCGGGCTGCTTCGGGTCCCCAGCTCTACCGGTCGTGAAGGTGCTCCCGAGCTACGACCTGGTTGATAGCCGCGGGGAGTCGTTCGGCACGGAGCAACTGGCCGGGCAGGTCTATGTTGCGAACCTTTTCTTCACCCGCTGCACGAACGTGTGCCCGATATTGACGAATTCGCTGCTGCGATTGCAGCGTCGCTATCGGGAGGACGGCATCGGAGAGATCCGCCTGGTCAGCATCTCGGTGGATGGGGAGCACGACACTCCGGATCAGCTGACCGCCTACGCAGCGCGGCACGAGATCGAAACCGAGTCCTGGTCGCTTCTGACTGGGCCTCGGGAACAGGTTCGCACGCTCGCGATCGAGGGTTTCCGGCTGGCGCTGGGGGATCGGCAGGAGGACGAGCAGGGTCTGATCGACATCGCTCACGCGGGCCGACTGGTTCTCGTAGACCGCTGGGGGCAGGTTCGCGGCTACTACGACGGCAGCGGGTCGAGTCTGGATGAGCTTTTCGAGCGTTCCCAGCGCTTGCTCGAGGAGAGGCAGCGGCCACCGCCGCAGGCTTCGTAGGGTCCGCAATCGTGAACCGCGCACCCACGACCGGTCTGCTGCTGTTGAATCTCGGAACTCCGTCGAGCCCCGAGGTGCCGGATGTCCGGCGTTACCTGCTCCAGCTTCTGATGGACGAACGCGTGCTCGAAATGCCGGCGTGGCGCCGCTTCTTGCTGGTTCGGCTGGTGATCGTGCCGCGCCGGTCGCGCCGTTCCGCCGCGAGCTACCGAAAGATCTGGACCGATCGCGGCTCGCCGTTACTCGTGCACGGCCAGGATCTGCGCGACTCCGTGGCAACCCAACTCGGTGATGCGGTCGCAGTCGATCTCGCGATGCGCTTCGGCGAGCCTTCGATCCGGTCGGCGCTCGACCGACTCGAGGCCCGGGGAATCGACCGGCTCGTCCTGTTTCCGCTCTATGCTCAGTCGAGCTCGGCATCGACGGGGTCCTCGGTGGAAGCGGTGCGGACAGAGCTCGCGCGTCGCGGTTCGCGTCTGGAACTCGCAGTCGTTCCGGCGTTCTACGAACATGCGGCCTACCTCGAGGCCAAGCGGCAACTCGCCCTGCCCGTCCTCGAAAAACTAGACCCGGACCTGGTCCTCTTCAGCTTTCACGGCGTACCCGAGCAACCGCTCAGAGCGTCCAGCGCCGCCTGTCTCGAGGAGGACGGCTGCTGTTCGGCAGACGCTGCCCGGCGCGGCTGCTATCGAGCGCAGTGTCACACCAGCGCGTGGGCGCTGGCCGAGCAACTGGGCCTCTCCCGGGACCGGGTTGCCGTGAGCTTTCAGTCGCGTCTGGGGCGCACGCCCTGGATCGCGCCGTTTACCGACGAGGTGTTGGCCGAGCAGGCGCGCCGCGGCCGTCGGCGCGTCGTGGTGATCAGCGGGTTCGTCGCGGATTGTCTCGAGACCCTCGAGGAGATTTCCATCCGCGGGCGCGAGATCTGGTTGCAGAACGGTGGCGAGGCCTTCGAACTCGTTTCCGCTCCCAACGCCAGCGCCGCGTGGACGAAGGCCCTGGTCGAGATCGCGGGCAAGCCCCTGCTCGGCACGGACGCGCGTCTGTGATGGCCGCCCCTCGAGATAATCTCGACCCGCGCTCGTTGGACCTCGCGATCATCGGCGGGGGCATCTCGGGCCTGGCGGCCGCGTTTCGCCTGCATGCGCGCCAGGAGCCCCACGGATCGCTTTCGCTGCGCGTGTTCGAAGCCCGCGACCGTCTGGGCGGCACGATCCAGACCGAGCGACTCGGGGCCGAAGTTCCGGGCGACTGCGTGTGCGAGGCTGGCCCCGATTCGATGATCACCAGCAAGCCCGCGGCGATCCAACTCTGCCGTGAACTCGGATTGGGTGATGCGCTGGTCGAGCCCAGGTCCGCCGAGGGTTTCTCGCTGGTCCACCAGCAGCAATTGCATCCGTTGCCGCGGGGATTCCGCCTGATCGCACCGACCGAGCGCTGGCCCTTGCTGCGGTCGAGCCTGTTCACCTGGCCGGGCAAGCTGCGGATGCTTCGCGAGCCGCGCGCCGAGCAGAACGACCGCCCCGAGGCGGACGAGAGCGTCGAGAGCTTCGTCGTGCGGCGCTTTGGCCGCGAGGTTTTCGAGCGCGTGGCGGAGCCGGTGCTGGGCGGATTGTTCGTCGCCGACGCGACGCAGCTGAGCGCGGCCCGAACGCTCGGCCCGTTCGTGGAACTCGAACGCCGCGTCGGCAGTGTGCTGCGCGGGCTTCGGAACCATTCCCGGGCTTCGAACTCGCCCACCCAGCTGACCCTCGAAGCTGGGCTCGGCTCGCTCGTGGAACGACTGTCCGAGCAGCTCCCGTCGAGCTCGATCGAACTCGGCTGTGGCGTGGAGAAACTTCGGACATTGCCTCGAGGAGGCTGGCAGATCGAGACGGCTCGGGGGACGTGGCTCGCGCGCAGTGTACTCCTCGCCTGTCCGGCGCCGCGCTGCAGCGCGCTGCTGAGTGGCGCTGCGCCGAACCTGACGAGCGCGTTTCTGGAGCTGCGCTTCGCCTCCTGTGTCACCGTCAACCTGCTGTACCGACGCGAGAAGGTCGCGCGACTTCCGAAGGACTTCGGCTTCTTCGTGCCGCGGCGGGAGCCGAATCACATTCTCGCCGCCACTTACGCGAGCGAGAAATTTCCCGCTCGCGCACCCGGGGACTACCTCCTGGTGCGTACCTTTCAGGGCGGCGCACTCGATCGCGCCGCGGTCGATCTCGACGACGAGGCGCTGGTCGAGCGCGCGCACGGAGATCTAGCTCGTCTGATCGGAGTCAGCGGCCCACCCGCGGCCCACAGCCTCACTCGTTTTCGA
>JAYGDB010000097.1:0-10241 GCA_046583095.1 Myxococcota bacterium
GGGGCGATGCGCAGACAGCGCTGCCAGGGACGGACGCCCTCGCGCGACACTCGCGTGAGCAGGCTCGAGATCGTCTCACCCAGCACCGGGTGGACGAGATCCGGTGCCAAATCGGCGAGCGGCACGAGAACGAACGCGCGCTCGGCAAGCCCGGGATGCGGGACTTTCAGGTCGGGCTCATCGATCGTCCGATCGCCGAAGAGGAGCAGGTCGAGATCGAGGCTGCGCGAGCTCCAGCGCGCGACATCGGACCTGCGGGATCGGCCGGCACGCTCCTCGATGTCCAGCATCGCCTCGAGCAGCGCCGCAGGTACGAGAGACGTCTCCAGCGAGAGCACCGCGTTGAGATAAGGCGGCAGCTCTCCCGATCCCACGGAATCCGTTTCGTAGACCGGTGAGCATACGCGCGGCTCTACACCGTCGAGGTCGACCAGCGCCCGCAACGCGAACTCGAGATGCACGTCTCGATCGCCCAGATTCGACCCGAGTGCCATGTATGCAACCTGGAGGCTCACGCCGAAAGTCTACAGCTACACTCGCGCGATGGCGCCGCAGGAAGCCCTGTTCCCCGAGATCGTGACCCGCGTGCCCGGGCCGCGATCGCACGAGCTCGCGTCTCGGCTCGGCCGCGTGGAGAGCCGCAACGTGACCTGCCTCGCGCCCACTCCGCCCATCTTCTGGGAGCGCGCGTCCGGCGCAAACGTCTGGGATGTCGATGGGAACCGCTTCGTCGATCTGAGTGCAGCTTTCGGCGTGGCGACAACGGGCCACGGCCACCCGCGCGTCGTCGCCGCGCTGCACGAGCAAGCAGACGCGCTCGTCCATGGGATGGGCGACGTACACCCATCGCGCACGAAGGTCGAGCTGCTAGAAGCTCTCGCTCGCCTGTATCCGGGCGGCGAAGCCGTGCGAACCGTGCTCGGATCGTCGGGATCCGACGCCGTCGAGTCAGCCCTGAAGACCGCCCTGCTCGCAACGGGACGGGCCGGCGTCGTCGCCTTCGAGGGCGCCTACCACGGTCTCTCGCTCGGTGCTCTCGACACCACCTGGCGCCACGACTTCCGCGATCCCTTCCAGGCGCGGCTGCCCCAGCGAACCGGGTTCGCCCGCTTCGGCAATCTCGAAGACGTCTTGCGCGTCGCCGCGGAGTCCAGCTCGCCAATCGGCGCGGTACTCGTCGAGCCTGTTCAGGGCCGGGGAGGGGAGCGGATCCCGCCCGCGGGCTTCCTCGCGGAGCTGCGCGGAGTGTGCGACCGCGAGGGCTGGCTCCTGATCGCCGATGAAATCTACACCGGCTTCGGCCGAACCGGACGCAGCTGGGCGTGCGATCACGAAAAGGTCGTTCCGGATCTGCTGTGTGCCGGCAAGGGCCTGGCCTCCGGCATGCCGCTGTCCGCGTGCATGGGTCGGGCAGCGTTGATGGACGATGCCTGGCCCGAGTCGCGGGGCGAGGCGCTGCACACCCAGACCTTCCTCGGCCACCCGCTCGGCTGTGCCGCGGCACTGGCATCGATCGCCGTATTCGAAGAGGAGAAGCTTGCCGAGCGGGCCGCCGCAACGGGTGCCCTGGCGCTCGAGCGACTCGACACCAAGCTCTCGGGCGCGACGGGCGTCGCTGACGTGCGCGGCATGGGCCTGATGCTCGGCGTCGAGTTCGCATCGGCCCAGCAGGCCCACGACGTCGTCACCCGCTGCCTGGAACGCGGCGTGATCCTGCTTCCCTCCGGCGACGACGGCCGAGTCATCTCGATCACGCCACCTCTGACCATCGACGTCGACCTCCTCTTGCACGCACTCGACGTTATGATCGACGCGATCTTCGAAGCCACCCCGTGAGCGATCCGAAACGTCAGCTCCTCGACGATCGGGTCCTCGCGTGGATGCGCGAGACCCGCTGGGAGGTGGATGACGAGCGCTTCGGCGCTCTCGCCCTGGACAGCTTCGGCTTCCAGTTCGAGCACTGCCTGCCGTACCGCCGCTTCTGCGAGGCCCGCGGCGCCACGCCCGATTCCGTCGGCGATTGGCGCGAGGTTCCGGCGGTTCCGGCCGGCGCCTTCAAGGAGATCGCGCTGCGGAGCTTTCCGGCCGAGCTCACCCACCACACGTTCCGCACCAGCGGCACCGCTGGCCTGCAGCGCGGCGAGCTTCATCTCGACACGCTCTCCCTCTACGAGGCATCGCTGCTGCCGCCAATCCGGCGCTTCCTGTTTCCGGACCTCGCCGACGGCGAGCGCTGTCGGATCATCGTGATGACTCCGTCTCCGGAGGAAGCGCCGGACTCTTCGCTCTCGCACATGTTCGGCTGCATGCTCGAGGCGCTGGGGACGCAGGACAGCGGCTTTTGCTTGAAACCGATCCGCCTGCTCGAGGCGGCGACCGAGCCCCTGGCCCTCTGCGGAACGGCCCTGGCTTTCGCGCATCTGCTGGACTCGGCGTCGCGGCTGCAGCTTCCCACCGGCTCCCGGGTGATGGAGACGGGCGGGTTCAAGGGACACGAACGGAAGCTCTCCCGAGACGAACTCTACGCGTCGATCGGGGAGAAGCTCGGCATTCCGGCGGCGCGCATCGTAAACCAGTACGGCATGACGGAGCTGGGCAGCCAGTTCTATGACTCGGTCCTGCACGAGCCCGAGCGGCCGCGACGTAAGCTCGCACCGCCCTGGGCTCGGGTTCGACTCGTCGATCCCCGCACAGGGCGCGATGCGGCTCCCGGCGAGCCCGGCATCATCACGATCCACGACCTCGCGAACACCGGCAGCGTCACCGCGATCCAGACCGCCGATCTCGGCCACACAAGCGAAGACGACGGCTTCGAGATCCTCGGAAGGGAGCCCGGCGCCGAGGAACGAGGCTGCTCGATCGCCGCCGACCTGATGCTCGGCACGTGACGAGTGCCAACGACATCCGCGCGGCGCGAGAGCGGCTCGCGGCGGCAGGCTCGGGCCTGCGGAATCGCCCGCGAGAGCGAACCGTGGACGCGTTCGCGGCCCTGCTCGAAGCGTGGGGCGGCCCCGGCTCAGCCTGGCAGCAGCGCCTCGTCGACGCTCTTCCCGGCGCAACCGGCTTCGAGGCGACGACCGTCCGAGAAGGTCTCGCGCGGGCTCTCGAACACTGGACCGGCGACGCGTTGCGCGAAGTCGTCGCGCACGAGCTCGGCTCGCTCGACGCGAATGCCCAAGGTTTCGCGCAGACGAGCGTCCTGCTCGCGGGTTCGATCCCGATGCCGGCGATCACGTCGCTGATGGCGCCGCTGCTGCTGCATTCTCCCGTTCTCGCGAAACCAGCGTCGCGCGATCCCGTCACCGCCCATCTCGTCGCCGAATCCCTGCGCGGGATCGACCCGGAGCTCGGTGCCGCGATCGAGATCGTTTCGTTCGCACGCGACGACTCGGCGTGCGCCGAGGCCTTCTTCGACACCGATTGCGTCGTAGCGACGGGATCCGACGAGACCATCGCCGAGATCGCCAACCAGGTCCGCGCCGGCACGCATCTCGTCAGCCACGGCCATCGCATGTCGATCGCCGTGGTGGGGCCCGAACACGCCGAGGCCACTGCACTCGACGTGGCGCTCTGGGATCAGCTCGGATGCCTGTCTCCGGTTGCGGCCTATTGCGAGGCCGCCCAGGCCGAGCCGTTCGCGCAAGCGCTCGCCGAAGCACTCGAAGAGATCGAGAGGCGGCTGCCGCGCGGTGAGCTACCGATCTTCGCGGCCGCCGCGATTCGCCGCGAGAGGGGCGAAGCCGAGATGCGGCGCGCTGCAGGCATCGACGTGAGCGTCCGTGGCGACGAAGCGCTGCGTTGGACCGTTGTGCGCGAGGCCGACGCCAGCTGGCGTCCCACCCCGTTGCACCGCTTCGTGAGGGTGCACCCGATCGAAGATCGGGACCATCTGCTTCGCGCCCTCGAGCCAGTCGCCATGCACCTGGCCGGAATCGCCTGCGACCTTCCGGCGCCGGATCTGGCCCCACTGGGCGCCGCCCGGATCTGCGAGCCCGGGAGCCTGCAGACCCCACCGCTGGCGTGGCACCACGACGGCCAGCCCCTGCTCGCTCCGCTTCTGCGCTGACGCATCCGCGTTAGTCTCTCGGGCGATGGCAGCCGCGTACACCTGCCCGATGCACCCGGAGGTCGAGGCCCCCACAGCCACCAGCTGTCCGTTGTGTGGCATGGCGCTCGAGCCGATGGCTCCCTCGCTGGACGAGGCCGAGAATCCCGAGCTCGTCGACTTCCGCAGGCGACTCCTCGTCGGCGCGCTCTTTACGGCGCCGCTCCTGCTGATCGAGATGGGGCGGATGACCGTCGACGTCTACGGCTGGCTGTCACCGGGCGTCGCCCACTGGACCGAGCTCGTACTCGCGACTCCCGTGGTGTTCTGGTGCGGTTGGCCGTTCTTCGAGCGCGGCTGGGCGTCTCTCGCCACCCGCAACTTCAACATGTTCACATTGATCGCCCTGGGCGTGGGTGCCGCCTACGGGTTCAGCCTGGTAGCGACAGTGGCGCCCGGACTGCTTCCGGAAGCGGCGCGCGGCGTCTACTTCGAGTCCGCGGCGGTAATCGTCTGCCTGGTCCTGCTGGGCCAGGTGCTGGAGCTTCGGGCCCGCGGCGCGACCGGTGCCGCGATCCGGGCCCTTCTCGAACTCGCCCCCACCCACGCGCGGCGACTTCGCGAGAACGGCAGCGACGAAGAGGTGCACATCTGTGCGGTCGTCGTAGGAGACCGGCTCCGAATCGTTCCCGGAGACCGCGTTCCCGTGGACGGCGTCGTCGTTTCGGGTGAGAGCGCCGTCGATGAGTCACTGGTGAGCGGTGAGCCGATTCCGCAGGAGAAGCACCCGGGAGATTCTCTCTTCGGCGGCACGCTGAACGGGGCAGGCGGCCTGGTAATGGAGGCCCGCCACGTCGGCGAAGACACGCTGGTCTCAAGAATCGTGCAGATGGTCGCCGACGCCCAGCGAAGCCGCGCGCCGATCCAGCGAGTCACCGACAGGGTTGCCGCCTGGTTCGTACCGGTCGTCGTCGGAACCGCCATCCTGGCCTTCGTGCTGTGGCTGACGTTCGGGCCCGAGCCGCCGCTCGCCCACGCGGTCGTTGCGGCGGTATCGGTGCTGATCATCGCGTGCCCCTGCGCGTTGGGGCTGGCGACTCCCATGTCGATCATGGTGGCTACGGGGCGGGGCGCCTCGGCTGGGATCCTGTTTCGCAACGCCGAGGCGATCGAACGCCTGCGCGCGGTCGACACGATTGTCGTCGACAAGACGGGCACGCTCACCGAAGGGCGGCCCCGGCTGGATCGGATCGAGGTAACCGCCGGCGTGGCGGAGGAAGACGCACTCCGGCTGGCCGCTTCCCTCGAGCGCGGCAGCGAGCATCCCCTGGCGGCGGCGATCGTCAGCGCGGCCGAAGAGCGTGGGCTGCCTCTCAGCGAGGCCGAGGGCTTCGAGTCGATCCCCGGGCAGGGGATCCGAGGCCGCGTCGAGGGGCGCGAGGTCGTCCTGGGCGGCAACAAGCTACTCACGAGGGTGGGCATCGACGTCGGGGGCGCGAACCCCCGAGCCGAAGAGCTTCGCGCGGGCGGACACGTCGTGACCTTCCTTGGCGTGGATGGAGAGCTCGCCGGAATCCTCGCAGTCACGGATCCCATCAAGGCCAGCACGCCCGCAGCGGTGGCGGCGCTCAGGAGCCGCGGCCTGCAGGTCATCATGCTCACAGGCGATGGAGAGACGACCGCGCGCGCGGTTGCCGCGGAGTTGGGGATCGAAGACGTGATCGCGGAGGTTCTGCCGGAGGAGAAGCGCGACCAGGTCGCGAAGCTCCAGGGCGAGGGTCACGTCGTCGCGATGGCGGGTGACGGGGTGAACGACGCCCCCGCGCTCGCCCAGGCGGACGTCGGTGTCGCGATGGGGACCGGCTCCGACGTGGCGATCGAAAGCGCGGGCGTCACCCTCGTCGAGGGCGATCTGCGCGCGCTCGCACGCGCCCATCAGCTGAGTTGCACCACCATGTCGAACATCCGACAGAACCTGGTCTTCGCGTTCGGCTACAACGCCCTCGGCGTTCCCATCGCCGCGGGCCTGCTCTACCCGTTCACCGGGATGCTCCTGAGCCCGATGATTGCCGCCGCCGCGATGAGCCTCTCGAGCGTCTCGGTGATCACGAACGCCCTGCGCCTGCGCGGGACGTCTCTTTCGTAGTCGTACCCTCCTCGGGTCGCTCGATTCTTGAAAGCCGCAAGGAGGAAATGGCACCATGGCTGCATCAGACCCGCGCGACAACCACGGCCTCTTCGAGAAGCTCTCGAGCCAAGGGGACGTGGATGGCCTTCTCGAGCTCTACGAGGAGAACGCCGTCTACGTCGCCTCGGCAGAGAACCTGCTCCGAGGGCGCAGCGAGATCCGCACCGCACTCCAGATGATGGTCGACCTGGGCATCGAGACCCGGCTCGAGTTGGTCGGATTGGTCGAGGTGGGAGACGTGGCGCTCGAGAAGACCCGTTGGACCAGCCGGATCCCGGCCGAGGATGGAACCACGACCGAAACCACCGGCCTCTCCACCGTGGTGCTGCGGCGCCAGCAGGACGGCCGTTGGCTGATGGCGATCGACGATCCTGGGCTGGGCTGACGCTTCGCGAAGCGGGGTCGACCTCTAGGCGATCCCCAACCGCTCGAGCTGTTCTTCGGGCGCTTCGACTTCGTCGAGCGCCGCGCGCAGCAGGTCGATCGCCTGCTTCTCGGCGGGCGTTCCCGCCAGGTTGCGACGCTCACCCGGGTCCTCTTCGAGATCGAAGAGGTAGTGGCCCTCGGGCGGAGCAATCGCCCAGTACGGAACCCGGTCACCGGGCTCGAAGGGCTGCCGGATCACCGGCACCGTCGATCCGGGCATGTGGTCGAGCCAGGCGCGCTGGTCGGGCTTGGGGATGCGATACCTCGGCACGGCATTGATGGGCATCGTCGACCAACGGTTCGACCACATCGAGAGAGGAGCGTTCTCGCCCTCGTGGGCGCGCGCGTACTTGTTCACGCCGTCGACCACGTGCACCTGCCGACCCCAGAATCCCGCCAGCGCCCATTCGCGAATCGACGTCGCACTGCCTTCGATCAGCGGCACGAGGCTCTTGCCGTGAGTGCGATGCTCCGGCTCGAGCCCGAACACGTCCGCCAGGGTGGCGTTCAGGTCGACGTTCGTCGTGAGGGCATCGACGTGGCCGGGCTCCCGGCCGGGCCACAGCACGAAGAGCGGCGTGTGCCCGATCGTCTCGTAGTGGGGAACGCCGGGCTTTCCCCAGATGTCGAGACCCTCGACGGTCTTCTCGCCCAGAAAGTGGCCGTGGTCGGTGCAGACGATGACCGCCGTGTCGTCGCACAGCCCGAGGTCGTCGATGGTGTCGAGGAGCTTCCCGAACCAGCTGTCGATCATCGTGAGCTTCCCGCCGTAGTTCGCGCGAACCTGCTGTCCATCCCGCTCTTCCATCTCGCCGCGCGCGATCGGTCCCACCGCGTAGGGGGGCCAGATGAGCTTCGGGCCCTCCCAACTCGGGTCGTAGCGCGATGCGTAGGGCTCCGGCGTATCGAAGGGCTCGTGGGGATCGAACTCGTCGATGAAGAGCAGGAATCGATCGTGTCGCCCGGCGTTGGCTCGCAGCCACGCGGAGGCCGTCGCCATCGTCTTCGGCCCCGGGAAGTCCGCCTCTTCCCTGAACCACGTGCGCGAGCGGTCGTAGGGACGCTCGAATCCGGCGGTCCGCGCCTCGGGAATCTCCGGCACTCCGACGGCGCTCGGATCTACGACCGTCTTCCATGGATCGCCCTCGTGACCCCGCACGTACTCCCAGGCGCCGAAGTCCGTGTGGTAGTTCTCGCCGCCGCTTTCGAAGAGATGGGGGTGATCGGTGACGAGCATCGTCGTCACACCCTGCCTCCGCGCCCAGTAGGTGATCGCCTCCTCCCAGATCTCGACGGAGCCCCACGGACGCCACAGGAAGTCGAGGGCGCCGCAGAGAATATCGTGGCGCGCCGGCATACAGGGCAGCGAGCCGACGAAGTGACGATCGAAGCGCAGCGAGCGGGCCGCAAAGCGATCGAGGTTCGGGGTGTCGAACTCGCTGCCGCCATAGGCACCGAGCATGTGCCGGTTCAGGCTGTCGAGCAGGATGACGATCGCGTTCTTGGGTCTCATGCTTGCTCCTTCACCCGCTCAAGGAAACTTCCAACTCGCCAGCGTCCCTTCTCGCGCGCAGCGATCCGCCGCGAACGCCATGCGGTGACTCCAGACCGACTCGCGCGCACTCGTCTCGGTCGCGCCCGCTCCGCGGATCGCAGCCAGAAACGCGCGGAAGAGCTGCGGGTCGGAGCCGCCGTGGGCCCCGGCGAAGTGCTCGAGCGGAAGCTCGCGCCAACGCCCGCTCTTGTGGTCGTGTACGGCGGCGTGCTGCTCGGCGCTGTAGAAGCCGGCCACGAGAGAGCCGCGGGTACCGTCGATGCGCGTCTCGCGCCCTTCCCGGTAGGAGGTCGAGTGCATCGTGAAGCTCGCGTTCACGCCGTTCGCGAAGTGGACGGCGACGTTCTGGCTCGACGGCTGGTCGTTGTCACCCACCCGGTACACGCAGCGCCCGTAACGAGTCTCTCGCAGCGCCCGTTCGACGCCTGCCTGGGTGGTGTCTCCGCTGATGACCGCTACCGGCCATCCCTTCCAGTCCTTCGCCTTGGGGACGTCTGTCGGCTGCTCGTCCACAGGCCCGGGATGGCTCTTCTTTCGAACGTCGAGCAGCAGGGGTGTCAGATCGCGGTAGATGGCGACCGCGTCATAAGGGCACGACTCCGCGTGAGGACAGCCCTCGATGCAGTAGTCGGGCGCGTCGGGCGGGGCATTCGCCTCGCACAGCAGCGTCGGCCGCTCGAGTGACGTCAACCACGTGGGCGGCGCACCGGCCAACCAGTGGATCAAATCGAGATCGTGACAAGATTTCGCCAGGATCATCGGCGACGACTCGGCGCGGTTGCGCCAGTTCCCGCGGCAGTACGAGTGCGCGTAGTGCCAACAGGAGACGTTCTCCGAGTGCTGAATCGTCACGACCTCACCGATCTCGCCGGAGTCGAGCACCTGCTTGAGGGCGCGGTAGAGCGGCGCGTAGCGAAGCACGTGGCAGATCTGAAGCTGCTTCCCGGTGCGCTCGCTCGCATCGACGAGTCGCTCGCAATCGGCCTCGTCGAGGGCCATCGGCTTCTCGAGCAGCACGTGATAACCGCCCTCGAGGGCGCTGAGTGCCGGCTCGACGTGGTTGCTGTCCTGCGTGGCGATCAGTGCGAAGTCGGCGAGGCGGGGCCTCTCGAGTAGATCGCGGGAGTCCGCGAAGCAGGCGTCCTTGGGGAGCCGGAACCGCTTCGCGAAGGCCGCGCGTCGGTCCGGGTCGTGCTCGGCAACCCCCACGATGGAACCGAGTTCAGGCTCTTCGAGCAGCAACGGCACATAAGCGTTCGCTCCACGGTCCCCCGCACCGATCACGACCCCGGTCGGACCCCCGGACTGCTGCGAATCGCCCACCTCGCAATGCTAGCGTGGAGACATGCAGAAAAGATTCGAAGGCAAGCTCGCCATGCTGACGGGCGTCGGCTCGGGGATCGGCCGGGCATCCGCACTCCGGCTCGGCCAGGAGGGCGCGCAGATCTTCGGTTGCGACATCGACACGGGCGGGCTCGCGGACTTCGAGGCCGAAGCGAAGGGAGCGGGAATTCGCGTCGATACCCACGTGCTCGATGTCGCCGATGCCGGCGCCTGCCGAGCGGCCGTCGACCAGGCCGTCGAGGCCGGCGGAAAGCTCGACGTGCTCTGCAACATCGCCGGCATCTCGAAGCTCGACCACCTGGCCAACTTCTCCGACGAGCAGTGGAACCGGATGCTCGGCGTCAACCTCTCGAGCGTCTTCTTCTTGAGCCAGGCTGCAATGCCCCACCTGATCCGGACGAAGGGGTGCATCGTGAACATCGCGTCTACCGCGGGCCTTCAGGGCCAGGCCTACAACGCGCCCTACTGCGCGACCAAGGCCGGCGTGGTGATGCTCACCAAGTCGATGGCGCTCGAGTTCGCCGCCGCGGGCGTCCGGGTGAACGCCCTGTGCCCGGGGGGCGTCAAGACACCGCTGCTTCGGGCCACACAGGCGCCCGAAGGCGCGGAGCGGAAGCTGTTCGCGAGATTGATGCCTTTTCTCCCGCTTGCCGAAGCGGACGAGATCGCCACCGCGGTCGCCT
>JAYGDB010000126.1:0-1551 GCA_046583095.1 Myxococcota bacterium
AGATGCCGGTGTAGCCGGGCATTGCCGAGCGCAAGCCAGCGCCTGCGCTCGGGGTCGCTCTCCGGGGGCCACGCAGCTTCTTCGTCGCGAAGGCTCGGAACCGTGCTCGGGTGCAGGTAGGGGGCGTGCGTACTGTAGGTGTGGAGGAACAGCAGGAAGGGTCGGTCCAGATCGTCGTCGAGTTGGTCGAGGACCTCCCAGACCGCCGAGTCCAGCGACGCGAAGCTGCGCTCGGTCCACTGCTCGAAGCCCCTCTGCAGGCCGTACCGGCGCCCCACGTAGCCGGCGCCAGTGTGGGCGATCGTGCGGTAGCCGGAGTTCGAGAGGATCTCGGCGACGGTCGGCACCTCGCTCGCCAGCGGCGCGAATACGTTCGCGTGTCCGGCGCGGTGCTCCTCCGGGTAGAGGCCGGTCAGCAGCGAGGCGTGCGAAGGCAACGTCCAGGGGGAGGTCGCGAAAGCGAGGTCGAAGACGGTCGCCTCCCTGGCGAACGCGTCCAGCTGTGGGCTCGTCGGTCGGCCGTATCCGTAGACACCCAGATGATCGGCCCGCAACGTGTCGATCGAGATGACGACGATGTGCGGCTGATCTGCTCTGGGCGGAAAGACGGTTCCTCCTGTGGCACACACGACACGCGGACTGCCCCAGCCAACGGGGGTCGTCTCGGAGACGTCGGCCTCGAAGACGAGGGTGATCTCGTCGACGGGAGGCAGCGCGACTTCGCGGTTCGTCCAACGGGCGCCCGTGGGATCCACCTCTTCACGGAACAGCACGGTCGATCCCGCGCGGATCGCGAGCGGGATCGGTCCGACGGGAGGGCGCTCGCGGTCGAAGGCGACTCCGAAGCGCAGCGTGCAGTCCTCACCCGCTGGAATCGGGCCGACCCGCAAGGGCTCGGGGGCCTGCTGGACGAGCGTGATGCGACGGTCGCCCGCGCCCTTCCAGACCTCGATCACGGCGCCGCGGGCGACCTCTGCGGCCAGCGTCAGGCTGGTGTAGCGGGCCGGCCGGGCGGTCCGCTCGCTTGCGTCTCCACATCCGCACGCCGCCGCGAGCAGGATGCAGCCCAGGAGGGCACCAGGAGGGGGCTTTCGGGCCATTTCGGGAGCGCATGGTAGGCGGATTCGGAGGCGCCGAAACGGTGTCAGCAGCTGATCGCAGAAGTGGCGAAAACCCCACACTTGGTTCAGGCGGCATGCGCGACGCGAGTGGCACCGACAGCCAGTCAGGGGCCTGTCCAGTTGGCGGATCGACGAGATCTAGCATATTCCAAGTGCTCGGCCCGGGTTCGAAATCACGCCGGCAGCGTCACAACTCTTGGTGATCCAGGCAGGGCTGTGGGTTATGCTGGTCGAACTCGTTTGCATGATCGGGAGACGAACCATGAAGCGCTTTGCCTTGCTCCTTGCGACCGCTGTGATGCTGCTTGCCGCGCCGACTGCGTTCGCCGAACATCCGTGTGACTTCGATGGCAGCGGTGCCTTCGACCAGCCCGACAAGGAAGTTCTCAAGGCCGCCCAGAACGCGACGCCCGGCGATTCCAACTGGGTG
>JAYGDB010000145.1:0-3175 GCA_046583095.1 Myxococcota bacterium
GGATTCCACCGCGGGAGGAGGCGTCACCCTCGCCTACGACCCGGCTCGCCTGTCGCTGGGCTCGATTGCAGTCGCGCTCGGCGACCCCGATTTCCGATGCCCCGGGTCTACGGCAATCGCCTGCCCGAGCGATCCCGACTACCTCTCCTTCGGCGACGTGACGGGGCTCACGGGCCAGGCCAGTGTTGCGACGATCACCTTCACGTCTACGGGAGTCGGGACATCGGCGATCACTCTCCAGGCTACCACTCCGTTCGGCGAGGTCGGGGGCGGTGAACTGACGGTCGGCTTCGACGGAACCTCCGTGGTCAGCACCGGCGCTCTCGTACCCGGGCTCTCATCGTGGAGCCTGATCCTGCTGGTCGGTGTTCTGATCGTCAGCACGCTCCTCGTCGCACGCAGGCCCCGGGGAGGCCTGCCCACGGCGTTGACGATCGTCTTCCTCACGCTCGTCTTGAGTGCATCCCGGATCGACGCCCAGGGAAGCGATGCCGACCTCGATGGCATCGACGACGCGCTGGACAATTGCACGAACGCCCCGAATCCCGACCAACGCGACAGCAACGACGACGGCTACGGGAATGTCTGCGATCCGGATCTGGACGACGACGACGACGTCGACAGTACCGACCTCGACCTCATGAAGTCTGCATTCTTCGGCACAGATGCCGATGCGGATCTCGATGGCGACGGCACGGTGGACTTCCTGGACCTCGGCCTGATGGCCGACTTCTACGGCGGTGTACCCGGACCGAAGTGCGCCGCCTGCCCCGCGCCGGGTTCGGGTAGCTTCTGCGGTCTGTCGGGGGGCGTGATTTCGATCCCGGACAACGATCCGCTGGGCGTGACGGACGTCCTGGCAATCACCGACGATCTGGTGATCTCGGATTTGAACGTCTCCGTCCGCATCTCTCATAGCTGGGTGGGTGATGTGAGCGTCAGCCTCGCCCATGGTGAAACGGGCACCCTCGTCGACCTGATCGACCAACCGGGTACCACCTCCGGCCTCGGCTGTTCGGGGGACGATATCGACGCCACCCTCGACGATGAGGCTGCGTTGCCCGCCGAGGATGAGTGCTCGACCCCGGCGCCCGCCCTGGCCGGAGCCTTGCTCCCCAACGAGGCGCTCACCGCCTTCGACGGCGAGAACATCCTGGGCACCTGGACCCTCACGGCGAAGGATGCCAACCCTGGCGACACCGGCAGCCTCGACGAATGGTGCTTGATCGTGAACGATCCGCCGCCGCCCCCGGTTACGCCGACCGTCGAACTGACCGCCTATCGCCCGCAGTCGGAAGCCTACGGGGCGCCGCTGTTGAGGCGGAGCGTTCCGGAAGCGGAAGAGGAGAGCCCCGGCGCGGGCATCCGCATCAACGGGGACGACGACGACGGCAACTCGACGCCCGATCGGGACGACGCATCGGTTGCCGGAGAAAACGACCTGATCGAAGTGGAGTGGGCCGTCGATCAGACACCGGCGCCCGCGGGATACGAATACGTGGTCCGGCGCAGCAACAGCAGCATCAAGGTCTGGAGCAGTGCAACCAAGGGTACGGCGATTCTCGATGCGAACGATGAGAGTGTCGTGAACCCCGCGGCTACAACGGGGTCGGTCTGGGTCGAGAATTCGAACGGTGGATCGGCACTCCTGACCTTCGAGGCCCGGACGACCCCGGGCGGTACGGTCGTTTCCTCCGACAGCGTGCAGTTCTTTCCGTTCACGAGCCTGGTGATCGGGCTGCACGGCGAGTTCCAGTTCCCTACCGATCCTCCCTTCGGTCCCAATGAGGGGGTGTCGGTGCTCGCGGTCGCTCTCCACGAGCAGGCCTATGACTCGCACATGTATGTCGAGAATCTGGTGGCCGCGGACGGATCAGGAGCGGTCTACGACGAAATCGTGAGTGCCGTGCAGGACCGCGGAGTCACATCCCTGGCGTTCTACTCATTCAGCCACGGAGGTGGGTCGATCTACGATCTATCGGAGCGCCTCGACGCCAACAAGGCCAGCATCGGCGCTTTCGACATCCTGTTCACCGCGTATATCGATGGCGTCGAGAACGATTCGGACATCGACCTGGATCCCGAGATCAGGCTGCCGCTGGGAACTGGGTATCACGTCAACTACTACCAGTCTTTCGGGATCATTCCGCCCTGGGGAAGTTCCGTTCCGGGCGCGGACGTCGACGTAAACGTCACGTCGACGTTTTGGGGCTTCCTGTTGGTCCACATCACGATCACGAACTCCAGCAACGTCCAGAGCGGGATCTACGACCCGCTGGTGCTGCGCGTGCCGCGCTGACGCGGAGCGATCGCTTCGGAGTCGCGCGAATCGTGTTGCCGGTGGAGATACCCGCTGCGTGCGGGCCGCTACCGGCTGCGCTTGCGCGATCGCAGTGCGAAGCCCAACAGCCCGAGGCTGACCAACAGCCCGGTGCCCGGCTCCGGAACCAGCAGCAGGTCGACCGCCGCCTGCCCGAAAGTCGGAGTCACGGGCCCCCCCACGTTGTCGAAGATACCGTCGAACCCGCTGTTGAAGAGACCGGTCTCCATGTCGAAACCGTCGGTCGCGACGTTCGCGGTCACCAGGAAGACGAGATCCATGATGTCGACAGTGGCCAGCGAAGGCCCGACACCGAACGTCCCGGCCTCGCAGGTGAGCACGTTGCCCGCCTGTGCGCCCGAACTCTCCTGCGTGGACGCACAGCCCGGAGTGACGTTGAAGGTGAACGGAGCCGTCAGCAACTCATTCACCGAGATCAGGTTCAGCTCGTCACCGAAATCCGTGTCGAACAGCATCGAGATGCCGTAGCTGCTGACCCCGGCGGCATCGGCCGAGATGCTGACGCTCGCCGACAGCGTGTCGCCGGGAAGGGCGCTGATCGTGTTGGAGCCGACAACTCCGAGCCCGTCGGTTGCCGTAAAGGTGATGTCGATCGTCGTCGCCGACGCGTTGAATGCGAAGACTGCACCGATGAAGAACGTCGCGGCTCCGAGCCCAAGGGTCCGGACTCTTTCACTCTGCCGTTGCATCGAGGCCGCCTACCTTCGACGCCTTCCGACTGATGCGATCGCCAGGCCCATCGCCAACAGCAGCGCGGTGGTCGGCTCCGGCACGACGCTCGTCACCTTGGCGGTGACGGTGATGAAGTGGCCGTCGTCGGCCGGGTCCCGAGAG
>JAYGDB010000149.1:0-37953 GCA_046583095.1 Myxococcota bacterium
GGGCGGCATGAGCGGCGGGTTGGGCGATGGCCCTCTCCGAGATCGGCTGAGCCGCGAGCTCACCCTGACTGATGCCACCTTCCTGCTGGTGGCTTCAGTCATCGGGGCGGGAATCTTCCTGACCCCGGGACGGGTCGCGGAGCTGCTGCCCCATCCCGGCTGGATCTTCGCCGCTTGGACGCTGGGAGCGCTGCTGTCCGTGGCCGGTGCACTGGCGAACGGCGAGCTCGCCACGATGTTCCCGCGGGCCGGGGGAGACTACGTCTATCTTCGGGAAGGGATCCACCCGATTGCGGGCTTCCTGGTCGGCTGGCTGACCTTCTTCGCGATCTACGCCGGGACCATCGCGACCCTGGCGGTGGGCTTCGCCGAGCGGGTCGGAACGCGACTGGGTTTCTCCGAGGGGGGGGTCCTGAGCCTGGCCGTGGGTGTGACGGTCGCTACGTCGGCGCTCAACTACATCGGAGTTCGCTGGGGCGCTCGGGCGAACAACATCACGTCGGTCGTGAAGGTGGCCGCGCTGCTGATGTTCGTCGTGCTGGGGCCACTGATCGGAACGGGCGAGGTCGAACGGCTGGTGGCATCCCCGGCGGAACCGGAGTTTCAGTTCTCGGCTTCGGCCTTCGGTCTCGCGATGTCCCCCATCCTGTTCACCTTTCTGGGTTGGAACGCAGCAGTCTACGTGGGGAGCGAGATTCGGGACCCGTCGCGAAACCTGCCTCGGTCACTATTCCTGGGCCTCGGGATCTGTACGGTCGTCTATCTGCTGGTGAACGCGGTGTATCTCTACGCGTTGCCGATTGGGGAGCTGGCGAATGCCCCGGATGCCGGCGAGGCGGCGGCCGCTGCGCTCTTCGGCCCCGTTGGGGGCACCATCCTCGCCATCTTCGTGCTCGTTTCCATACTCGGGACCTTGAACGCGACGGTTCTCGTGGGCCCGCGCATCGCGTATGCGATGTCCCTCGACGGCCTCTTCTTCCGGGGAGCCGAGGAGGTGCACGAGAAATACGGGACGCCGAGTGGGGCCATCCTGCTGCAGGGGTTCGTCGCCGTCGGCCTCCTCGTGATGCTGCGGAGCTTCCCGAGCGCTCTCGACTTCACGACCTTCGCGGTGGTCCTGGCGACCAGCGCCGACGTCGTCGCGCTCTACCTCCTCAGGCGGCGCCAGCCCGATCGCCCCCGCCCGTACCGGGCCTGGGGATATCCGATCCTGCCGGGTCTCTACCTGGCCGCGAATCTCGCCATTGCCGGCGCGATGATCTGGGGCAGCCCGCTCGAGTGCGCGATCGGTGTCGGCCTGCTGTTGGCGGGACTTCCCTTCTACCTGCTGTTCCGTCGCCGGAGCGCACGGGCCAACTGAGTATTTCTCCAGTAATATTGAGGGATTGGCGGTTTCCCCCGAGGGATGAAGGGGAGCTTCGGGGACCACGACGTTAGTTCGATAACTACAGGGACTAGAGGAGCAGAGGGGATCCAGGCAGCCGCGGTCGTCACGAACGCGATGGGCCGCCTCGAAACGCTGTCCAACATGAGACACGACTTCAACAAGCTCAATCGGCTTCCGCCCTACAGCCTGGGCGAGGTCATCGAACTGATGCGCGCCGCTCGCAAGTCCGGCGAGGACATCATCGATCTCGGGATGGGCAACCCGGACCTCCCGACGCCTCCGCACGTCGTCGAAAAGATCTGCGAGGCCGCGAGCAATCCGCGCAATCACCGCTACTCCGAGTCGCGGGGCATCCCCAACCTGCGTCGGGCCGTCACCGAGTGGTACCAGCGTCGCCACGGTGTCGAACTCGATCCCGACGGTGAGGCGATTGCGGTGATCGGCGCGAAGGAGGGTCTCTCCCACTTCGTCCTGATGACCATCGGCCCCGGGGACGTCGTTCTGTGTCCCGATCCCGCATACCCGATTCACCAGTACTCGGTGATCATCGCTGGCGGTGACCTCCGTCACGTGCCGCTCACACCGGACACCGACTTCATCGAGAACCTCGAACTGGCGGTTCAGCGGACCTGGCCGAAGCCCAAGATGCTGATCCTGTCGTTCCCGGCGAATCCCACTACCCAGGTCGTAGATCGCGCGTTCTTCGAGCGCGTCGTGGCGTTCGCGAAACAGCACGACCTGATGGTTCTCCACGACTTTGCGTATGCCGAGATCTGCTTCGACGGTTACCAGCCCCCGAGCATTCTCGAAGCGCCGGGTGCGAAGGACATCGCGATCGAGTTCGTGTCCCTCTCCAAGTCCCACTCGATGGCCGGCTGGCGGGTGGGCTTTGCAAGTGGCAACCGACAGATGATCCACGCCCTCGCGCGTATCAAGAGCTACCTCGACTACGGAATACCCCAAGCGATCCAGATCGGCGCCATCGAAGCGCTCCGGGGTCCGCAGGACTGTGTGAGCGAGAACGCCGCGATCTATCGGGAGCGCCGGGACGCTCTCGTCGAGGGCCTTGGCCAGCCCGGTGCGGGCGCATGGAAGATCGAGAAGCCCCTCGCAACGATGTTCGTGTGGGCGCAGATTCCCGAGCCGTTTCGCGGGGTGGGCTCTCTGGAGTTCTCGAAGATGCTCCTACAGGAGGCCAAGGTCGCCGTCTCGGCGGGTGTCGGCTTCGGCGCGGGCGGAGAGGGCTACGTGCGCTTCGCCCTCATCGAGAACAAGCACCGGATTCGCCAGGCGGTCCGCGGAATCCGTCGATTCCTGCGCGACGCATCTCCGGAGGAGGGCTGACCTCGTGACGGAGACAGTCGGCGTCGGCCTGCTGGGCTTCGGGACCATTGGAACTGGGGTCGTGAAGGTGTTGCAGCAGAACGCCTCGATCATCGAGGAGCGGTTGGGATTCCCCCTGCGTCTCGTTCGCATTGCGGACATCGACCTGGAGACGGATCGCGGGGTCTCCATCGACGGGATTCGCTTCGACGACGACGCGGAAGGGCTGATCACGGATCCCGAGGTGGGGATCGTCATCGAGTTGATCGGCGGCTACGACATCGCGTTGCGCTTCACGCTGCGCGCCATCGAGGCGGGCAAGCACGTCGTGACCGCAAACAAGGCCCTGCTCGCTCTTCACGGTGACGAGATCTTTTCTGCGGCCCAGCGCCAGGGCGTGGACATCGCCTTCGAGGCGGCGGTCGGAGGTGGCATTCCCGTACTGCGGTCCCTCCGCGAGGGTCTCTCGGCGAATCGCATCCAGGCGGTCGAGGGCATCCTCAACGGCACCACCAACTACGTCCTCACCCAGATGGAGAAGACCGCAGAGGACTTGGAGGTCGTCCTCGAGCGCGCCCAGGAACTCGGCTATGCGGAGGCCGACCCGACCTTCGACGTGGAAGGGGTGGACGCTGCCCACAAGCTGGCGCTGCTCGCCGCGATGTCGTTCGGCGTCCGTATCGACTTCAAGCGGATTCCCACCGAGGGCATCCGCGGGTTGACTCCGCTCGACTTCCAGGCCGCGGACGACTTCGGCTACCGCATCAAGCTGCTGGCGATCGCCCGGTCGAAGGGGGAGGGTGAGGCCATCGAGGCTCGCGTACACCCAGCGCTGCTTCCCAAGACCAGCATGCTCGCGAACGTCGACGGTGCGATGAACGCGGTCGCGATCCGCGGCGACGCTGTCGGTCCGACTCTCTACTACGGGGCGGGTGCGGGGGAGTTGCCCACAGCGAGCGCCGTCGTCGCTGACCTGATGGAGATCGCCCGGGAGATTCGCCGGGGTGGGACAGGGCGGGTTTCGCCGCTCTCGTACCCGCATGGTGACCTGCGCGACCACCCACTCGTGCCACTCGGCGAACTCTACGCGCGTTGCTACCTGCGGTTCACCGCTCTCGATCGCCCGGGGGTGCTGTCTCACATTACCGGTGCCCTGGGTGAAGAGGGAGTCGGCATCGAGTCGGTGCTGCAATCCGGACGCGGTGATCCGGGGGAGTCGGTTCCGGTGCTGGTTTTCACCTACCCCAGCCAGGAGGCCGCCGTCCGCCGTGCCCTGGAGCGGGTGGACTCGCTGCCGGACGTGACTGCGCCAACCCGGTTGATTCGGATCGAGGACGATCTCTGAGCCGCTGAGGAGCGCCACGATGCTCAACAAGCCCCAGTATCGCGCCTGGTTCGAGAGTCTTCGCGACCCTGCGGAACGCTATCCCCTCGACGAGGTCGTCTACACGGACCGCGAGGGCGGGTTGCTTCAGGTCGCCCACGACACCGACGAGTTGAAGAAGACATCCCCCGCAGACTGGAAGCAGATGTTCCGTGACCGGGCCCAAAGCAACGAGTGGCCCTACGGATCCGGTGTCTGGGGCTTCAAGGAGTGGGTGCTTCCGGAGGTCGACAACAACAACGTCGTCAGCATGTACGAGGGCCACACCAACCTCTTCTGGGCCGAGCGCTACGGGCGGCAGGTCGGGGTCGAGGACTTGTGGCTGAAGCTCTGCGGCAACTCGCATACCGGCTCCTTCAAGGACCTGGGCATGACGGTGCTCGTGACGATGGTGAAGGAGATGATCGCCCGGGGTCGTGAGATCCCCGCCGTGGCCTGCGCGTCGACAGGGGACACCTCGGCGGCGCTCTCCGCATATGCGGCCGCGGCCGGAATTCCAGCCGTCGTCTTCCTGCCGCGCGGCAAGATCTCCCTTGCCCAGCTGATTCAGCCCGTCGCCAACGGCGCGATGGTGTTCGCGCTCGACACGGATTTCGATGGCTGCATGGAGATCGTCAAGCAGGTGGCCCAGAAAGACGGCGTCTATCTCGCGAATTCAATGAACAGCCTGCGCGTCGAAGGTCAGAAGACCGTCGCGCTGGAGATCCTGCAACAGGCCGACTGGGAGGTTCCGGACTGGCTGGTCATCCCCGGTGGCAACCTCGGTAACGTCTCGGCCCTGGGCCAGGGCCTCGACATGTTGCTGGAGATGGGCCTGATCGATCGGAAGCCGCGTATCTGTGTGGCCCAGGCCGAGGCGGCGAACCCTCTCTACCTCTCGTACCTCAAGGACTTCCGGGTATTCGAGCCGATCGCGGCCCGGAAGACCCTGGCGTCGGCGATCCAGATCGGGAACCCGGTTTCGATCGACAAGGCCATCCGGACCCTCCGTCGCTACGACGGTGTCGTCGAACAGGCGAGCGAGTCCGAGTTGCTGGAAGCCTGTGCGGAAGCAGACCGGACCGGGCTCTTCAACTGTCCGCACACCGGGGTCGCGCTGGCCGCGGTGAAGAAGCTCATCGCGCGTGGACTCATCAAGAAGAGCGACCGGGTGGTGGTGATCTCGACCGCCCACGGCCTCAAATTCGTCGACTTCAAGCTCGATTATCACCGCATGCAGCTGGAAGACCTCGTGCCCGAGAGCCCCAATCCCCCGATCGAACTGCCTGCCGACTACGAGCGAGTTCGCTCCAGGATGCTCAAGGAGATCGACCGGAGGTCCAGCGGCTGATGTTCACGGGGATCATCGAAGCCGTGGGTGTGGTGGAGGCCGTCTCGCTGGAGGGAGATCTCGCACGCCTTCGCGTCCAGGCCGGAGCCGTGAGCGAGGGAGTCGGGCTCGGCGACAGCATCGCGGTCAACGGCGTGTGTCTCACCGTTACGAAGATCGAGGGGCAGACGCTGGGCTTCGATGCAGTTCGGGAGACTCTAGAGCGCTCGGCGCTGGGTGCTCTCGTGACCGGCTCCGGGGTGAACCTCGAGCGGGCCATGCAGGCGGGTGCCCGTCTCGACGGTCACATCGTCCAGGGGCACGTGGACGGGACAGGGACCGTGAAGGCCCTCGAGGAGGAAGGTCAGGATGTGAAGCTCTTCATTGATTGCGACTCAAATCTGGCCGAGCTTCTGGTCGACAAGGGTTCGGTGACAATCGATGGAGTCTCGCTGACGGTCGTGACTGCGGCGCCGACGAGCTTCGACGTCGTCCTGATCCCGCACACCCTCGCCGAGACGACGCTCGGGGACTACCAGCCTGGACAAACCGTGAATCTCGAAGCCGACATCCTGGGGAAATACGTGAAGACCTACGTCGATCGCAGCCTCGCGCAGCACCGGGGTGTCTCCGCGGAGGCGCGATGAGACGGGTCGCCAGCCTGCCGTTGCTGCTGCTTGCTGCGACGGCCGCGACAGCCGGGACGGTTCCCCAGAGCGGATGGCAGGAGACCCTGGACCGGGTTGCCTCTTCCGTGGTGGTGATGCGCGTCAATGCGCCCCGCAGCTTCGACCACGTCGTGGCTGGCTACCAGACCGCCACGGGCTTCGTCGTCGATGCAGAGCAGGGGCTGCTGTTGACGAATCGCCACGTGGTGATGCCCGGCCCGGTCGTTTCGGAGGCCGTCTTCCGCGATCACGAGGAAGTCGATATTCACGCCGTCTACCGGGACCCCGTCCACGACTTCGGCTTCTACCGCTTTGATCCCGACGACGTCGAGTTCATGCAGGTGACGCCGCTGGCGCTGGCGCCGAAGCGCGCTCGGGTCGGCGTCGAGATTCGCGTGATCGGGAACGACGCTGGAGAGAAGCTCTCGTTCCTCGCCGGCACCCTGGCACGGCTCGACCGCGATGCTCCGATCTACGGCAAGACCGGTTACAACGATTTCAACACCTTCTACTACCAGGCGGCCTCGGGGACGTCGGGAGGCTCATCGGGCTCGCCAGTCATCGACATCGAAGGCCGGGTTCTCGCGATGAATGCGGGAGGGAAGCGCTTCGCTGCTTCGAGCTTCTACCTGCCCCTGGATCGTGTCGTGCGGGCTCTCGAGCTGGTGCGAAAGGGCAAACCCGTCACGCGCGGCACCCTGCAGACCGTATTCGTACATCGTCCCTACGACGAACTCCGCCGGCTTGGCCTGCGAGACGAGACGGAGAGGACGATCCGCGGGGCGTTTCCGGACGGCACGGGCATGATCGTCGTCGGACAGGTCGTTCCGGACGGGCCCGCTGATGGCCTGCTGAGACCCGGCGACATCGTGACGCGCATCGACGGCGAACTCGTCACCGCGTTCATTCCCATCGAGGCCACGCTCGACGAACGGGTGGGTCGCAGCGTGCGCCTGGAGGTGCAGCGCGGAGGCGAGACCCGGCAAGTCGACCTCACGGTGGGCGATCTCCACGCGATTACGCCCGCCGCCTATCTGGAGGCCGGGGGCGGTGTCTTCAATACGCTCTCCTACCAGTTGGCGCGCAACTACTCGGTCCCGGCGGGCGGCGTCTACACAGCGTCTCCCGGCTACATGCTCTCGCGAGCGATGGTTCCACGCGGCGCCATCATCACAGCAGTGGATGGCACGCCGGTCTCTAGCCTGGAAGCCTTCGAAGATGTGCTCTCCGCCGTTCCCGAGGGCGACAAGGTCACCCTGCGCTACTTCCCGCTGAACGATCCGCGGACGCGGAACGTCGCCGTCATCCGCGTCAGTCGGCGTTGGTTCCGGATGGCGAGGTGCACGCGGGATGACACCAGCGGTCGCTGGCCCTGCGAGGCCTCGCCCCCTGCGCCCGTCGGCCGCGCGCCGGCCCCTGCGACTGCCCACGTCGACGTGGAAGGGGACCGGGTCCTCGAGACCCTGGCTCCATCGATCGTGGCCGTGGAGTACGACGTTCCGTATCTCCTGGACGGCGTGCACGGGGACCGCTTCGAGGGCGCCGGATTGATCGTCGATACCGAGCGCGGTCTCGTCGTCGTCGATCGCGAGACGGTTCCGATCGCGATTGGTGACCTGTTGGTTCGCTTTGGAGGTTCCGTCGAGATTCCCGCGGACCTCATCTACCTGCACCCCGAGCACAACCTCGCGGTGATCCGGTACGACCCTGCGCTGATCGGGGAAACGCCTGTGCGGGCCGCGAAGCTTCGTTCGAAGAATCTGAGCGCCGGCGATCCGGTCTGGATGGTCGGGCTGAGTCCTCGCCAGCGCGTCGTCTTGCGCGAGACGCGGGTTTCCTCGGTGGGACCGTTTAGCCTGCCGCTGCCGTATCCCCCGCGATTCCGCGAGACAAATATGGAGATCATCGACGTCGAGGACGCCGCCGCGACTCTGGGCGGTGTCCTCGCGGACGCAAAGGGCCGGGTCCTCGCGTTCTGGGCCTCCTACTCGCGGGGCTCCGGCAAGGGGCTGACGTCGTTCTTCTCAGGCATTCCGATCGATCGCGTGATCGATCTGGTGGAACCCCTGCGCGAGGGAACGGGCAGGGCCGTTGCATACCGATCCCTCGAGGTGGAGCTCGAGCCGCTGACGATTGCCTCGGCGCGCAATCGGGGCTTGTCGGACGAACAGGCCCGGCGCATGGAAGCACACGATCCGGAGGGCCGGCGGGTTCTCTCGGTGTCCCGGCTCACAGCCGGCGCACCCACCGCCGAGTTGCTTCGCGAGGGGGACATCCTGCTGGCGGCCGAGGGTGAGCCGATTACGCGTTTCGCGGAGTTCGAGCGCGTCTCCCAGCAACCCAGTGTGGCGCTCAGCGTCCTGCGCGACGGCGAAGTCCTGGATCTGCAGCTGCCTTCCCGCGAACTCCGGGGTGTCGGCACCGAGCGGGCCATGCTGTGGGCGGGGGCAATCCTGCAGGATCCCCTTCGTGAGGTGGCGACGCAGCGCGGTATCGAGCCGGTCGGCGTCTACAACGCCCGTTACTGGTACGGCTCCCCGGCGGACCGCTACGGATTGGTCGCCACGCGTCGCATCCTGGAGGTGAACGGAGCGCCGACCCCCGATCTGGATGCGTTCAAGACCGCAGTGGCAGGTGTGCCGGATCGCGGCTCTGTTCGCTTGCGAACGGTCGATCTCGATGGGGCGGAGGAGGTGATCACCCTCCGGCTCGACCTCGAGTACTGGCCGACCTCCGAGCTGTTGCGCGACGGCGACGGCTGGACGCGGACGGTGCTATCGAGTCCCGGATCTTCGAGTGAGGGCTTGGAGGCCGCCACCGAAGGCGTCCCCGCGGCGGGTCGCTGATCGCGTACCCGCTTTACCCCTCCGGAGAATCGATGGCCCGCACTTTCGACGTCATGACCTCGGTCGCCAGCAGCTTGCTGCGCGCCGGCACCGGCTTTCAGGTGGGCCGGCTCGGGCCTCGCCCGGCGAGGACGCTCGAACTCTACGAATTCGAGAACTGCCCGTTCTGTCGCAAGGTACGAGAGGCCCTGTCGATCCTGGACCTCGAAGTGGACGTCCGTCCGTGCCCGAAGAATGGATTACGCTTCCGCGAGGCGGTGAAGAAACGGGGCGGCAAGGCCCAGTTTCCGTATCTGGTCGACCCGAACACCGGCACCGAAATGTACGAGTCGGACGACATCGTCAAGTATCTCTTCGACCGCTACGGTGATGGCAGCGTCCCGCTCTCCCTGGCGGTGCCGCTGCTTCGCGACGTGAGTTCGGTTCTCTCGGGCTGGCCGCGGGCCGGGTACGGTTCTCACTACCGACCGGCCCGTTGCCCCGACCAGGCCCTCGAACTCTACAGCTTCGAGGCATCTCCGTTCTCACGCCTCGTCCGCGAGGCTCTCTGCACCCTCGAGCTTCCATACCGGCTCCACAATGTCGCGAAGGGGAGCCCGCACCGGAGCGCTTTCATCGAGCGTTCGGGCCGGATGATGGTCCCGTACCTCGTGGACCCGAATACCGAGGCTGCGATGTTCGAGTCTGCGGACATCGTCCGCTACCTCGAGGAGACCTACGCGCTCTAGCTGCGAACGTCGCAGAGGTCGGGCCTCCGAGTTCTCCCGCAGCCAGGCATGCGTCTGCGCGGCGCCCGACCTCGGGTGCCTAGATCCGCTCGAGCAGCAGGCTCGCGGTTCCGAGGAAGACCACGAAGGCGACTGCATCCGTCAGCGTCGTGACGATGACGCCTGCACCCAGGGCCGGGTCCTGGCGGAGCGCCTTCAGCGCCAGCGGCACGGCTGCGCCCAGAAGGCTCGCGACCGCGAGGGTCACGATCATCGCGGTGAAGAGTATCAGGCCCAGGAGCGGACTCCCGTGCCACAGGTAGGCGAGCCCCGCCGACAACAGCCCCGTCACCATGCCGATCACCGTGCCGACCCAGAACTCCTTCGCTATCGCGCGCAGTCCGGTGGAGAACTCGATCTCGCCGAGTGCGATACCGCGCGTGATCACCGTGAGGGTCTGGATCCCGCCGTTGCCCCCCATGCCCGCCACCACGGGGAGGAAGAAGGCGAGCACGACGAACTCCTCGATGGTTGCCCGGAAGACTCCGATCAGCGCGGCCAGTGCGAAGACGGCGCCGAGGTTCAAGACCATCCACGGGAGACGCTTGCGGATCGCGAGGCCGGCGGAGGTGAAGACCCGGTCCTCCTCCGACAAGCCCGCCAAGTGGTACATGTCCTCGGTCGCTTCTGCGGTGATCACGTCGATCACGTCATCGACCGTGATCACACCGAGCATCACTCCGTCGACATCGGTCACCGGGATGGCCAGGAGGTCGTAGCGGGCGACGAGCCGCGCCACCTCCTCCTGGTCGGCCTCCGGTTGCACGCTGGCCGGCACGTCGATGGTGAGCTCGCCGCAGGGCGAATCGGGAGGCGCGGAGACGAGCCGACGAATGGGGACGACTCCGCGCAGCCGGTTCATGTCGTCGATCACGTACAGATACAGGATCGTGCCGTCCGTCTCGTCGGCGGCGCGGATCGAGTCGATCGCCTCCTGGGCGGTCATCTTCTCATCCAGCGCGATGAACGAGGTGGTCATCACCCGGCCCGCACTGCTCGCCGGGTAGAGCTCGGCCTTCCGCAATTCGTCCCGCACATGCGCCGGGAGCATCTCGATCACGCCGTCCCGGCGATCCTCGGGGATCTGCTCGACGAGCTCGAGGCGGTCGTCGATTTCGAGCCGGCCGAGCATCTCCGCCAGACGGCTGTCGGCGACCGCGTCGAAGACGCTCTGTAGCAGCTCGGGGGGCAGCTCCATCAAGGTCTGGGCGGCCCGGTGCTGGCGGAAGAGAAGGTCGATAACGGTGCGGATCTCGTCCGCGCTCAGATCCGCGATCAGGGGGCCGAGGTCGGCGGGATGCATCCGGGCGAGCAGGCGCTCGGCACGCACGTAGACGCCGCTTCCCAGCAGTCGACGGAGGATTCGGGCTGTGACGATCGGCTTCGCCATTTCTGCGGGAGTCCCGGGGTGCTCGCCCGAGGCCGCGGGCTCAGCCGTGGGGCGTCGGGGCGAAGTCGAATGGGCCTCCGACGAGTCCGATGTCTTCAGGCTCGGCGGCGGCGTGAGTTGCGAGTCGCTCTGGGTTCATGATGCGCGGGCGCATTCGTACATCACTTTCGGCATGTCTTCTACCCCGCCTGAGTGCGAGGGGATTTCGCCCGAGCTGGAGCCGAAAAAGCGCTCTCGACCCTCATTCTGGCATCAAGCTCAGCCGAAAGTTGCCGATCTGTTGCCTGTGGGAGCGGAATTGGGGGAGAACAGCATGGGAACGACGAAGCTTCGGGGCTTCGAGTGGGCGGGGCTGAGGCTGGCCTTGGAGGCACCGGCTGGATGGATCTGGGACTGGCCCGCAGCTCTACTGCAGCGAATCTGTCAGCCCGAAGAAGATCCCGACGTCTACGTCTCCGTCCACCCGCTGCGCGAGCATCGGCCGCTGGAGCACGTCCGTTCGTACTCTCACGAAGGCAGTCTGTTCGAGGTCGGCAGTATTGACGGGGAGGACCATCTCGTAGTGACCGAAGACCGCCGTCTCGCACGCTTCGACAGCGAGATTCGTCGGTGCGACGTCTGGCTTCCGCCTTCGGCGATCCGGAGCCGCGTGTTTCCCCTGGCGAATCCGCTCGACGATCTCATCTTGATCCACCGAGCGCTCGTACGGGGTGCCCTGACCGTGCGCGCGACCGCTGCAGTCCGGCAGGGGCGAGCGCTGGTTGTCCTCGGTGATTCCTGCCTCGGCGACGCGAAGCCGGGAACGGCGATGTGGGAGGGATGGCTTCTGCTCGAGCCCCGGGATGATGGCATCTGGGTGCAGCCCCTTCCTTCGACGCGCCAGACCGGGCCGACCGTTCGAGCCGGGGCGCTTCTCGAAGGTCTCCACGTGGTCGACTCCGAGGCGAACGACGACTCGCTCACCCGGACGCTGGTTTCGGAGGTCGCCGCTGGCGAGATTCTCCGATTTGCATTCGCGCCTCTGGCGGGCTCGAACAGCAGCGACCGGCTCCTCACGATCGCGACTGGCCTCGCCGAACGAGTGTCAATGGTGCGACTCGGAGCCACGAGTGGGCGACGGTTCGGGTGGCGAACCGCGAGATCGCCGCATTCCCTCGTTACGCCAGCGGGCGCCTAGCAAGCCAGCTTGCCCCTGCGCTGCCAGGCACGTCGGTCGATCCGAACGAACCACTTCGAGCCAGTCCGAGAGCCTGGATCGCGTGAACTGTCCCCGATTGGCGATAGCCTTCGCCCCGAGGGGTGCTCTGGCATCGACTTTGGCTCCGAAACTCGACGCCAGTGCCTTGGGACTCGCATCCTGCCGCGACTTCGGCGTAGACTGTCCGCGCAAGCAGCGGCTTGAGTCGTGATCACCGGATTGGTTGAGGCCGTGGGCTGCGTCGCCGACGGAAGCGCAGGGTGGAGAAGATCGGGATGATGAAGCAGCTGATCGAGGACATCGTCCGGTCGTTGGTGGACTACCCCGACGACGTCGAGATCAAGGAAGTGATCGGGGACCACGCGCACGTTCTGGAGCTTCGCGTCGCCAAAGAAGATCTCGGCAAGGTGATCGGAAAGGGCGGAGCGCACGCCTCCGCGATCCGGACGCTGATGGCTGCGGCGAGTGGCAAGGAAAAGAAGCGCTACATCCTCGAGATCATCGAGTTCTAAGGGACTGGCTTCCGCGTGGATGCCGGTCGCCGGTGTGCCACGGGTGTCGCAAGAACGGAGCCTGTCTTCCTGCGCGGGCAAGAGCGCTCCCGAACTTTCGAGATCTGCCAGGAGAGTGCTCCGCGTCTGCCCGCTTGAGGCTCGATTTGCACGCACTCCGCCGGTGCGCTGCCGGTCCTGGGCTCGATCTGCGGTTGGGAGGGCTCAGCTTGCGATGGGCTCCTGCCGATAGGAGAGGGGCAGGAGTAACGATGACTCCCCGGTCCCGCCAAACGGATGCCAGCGCCCAACCGGCGATTCGCCCGCTCGTTCCCGAGATTCTCGAGCGCGGCCGCACGCTACTTGCCGAAGGCGATGCAGAAGGCGCAATGCAGTCCCTGCGCCCGGCCTTTGATGATGACCGGGCAAACGCTCAGCTGCGCTCCCACTACGGTCTGGCGTTGGGACTTGCGCGACGCCGCTACCACGAGGCGCGCGACCTGTGTCAGTCCGCCGTCAAGCAGGAGTTTTCCAACGCGGAGCTCTACGTGAATGTCGCCCGCTTGAACCTGGCGTACGGCTTCAAGGCGGAGGCGCTGAGGCACCTTCGCCGGGCTCGGATGATCGATCCGGCCAGCCTCGAGATTCAGGACTTCTTTGATCAACTCGGCATGCGCAGCAAGCCAGTGTTTCAGTTCTTGCCACGCCGTCACCCGATCAATCGCTGGCTCGGCAGCATGCGCTCGCTGTTTTCCAGCCGGCCGGCGTCTCGGGATGCAGAAGGCCGCAGCCGACGCTCCCAGACCGATCAACTCGGAGCCTGACCCCGCGGGATTGCTGCTCGGCGCGAGGCTTCGCCGCCGCTTGACTTGAATCGGCGAAGTCCCTACCTATGCGCGCGCCGTTCAAACGGGTGCGAGAGGACAATTTTTTCGTGGGCAGCGTAATCAAGAAGCGCCGAAAGAAGATGCGCAAGCACAAGCAGCGCAAGCTCCTCAAACGGCAGCGACACAAGCACGGGCGTTAAGCATACGAACGCTTTCGAGGCGTGAAGACAAGGCGCGCGGGGTCGTAGATCCGCGCGCCTTCCGTGTGGGGTCACGCCGGTAACTTGTCGGAACTGCAAATCATTTCGTGCAGGCCTCTCCGACTGTCGGAGCCTTGCCAGTGCACTCCGTTGCAACCTGGGGCCGAGTCACGTCACGAGGAGACGACGTCCCGTAGTCGTCTCGCTGGTGTCAGCCGACAGTTCGTTACAGCGGTTTTTGTATTTTGGGACGCAGTTTCATTCTCCATCACGCTGATTTTTTTGGTGATTTCACTTGACGACCGCGAAAACCGGGTGTTAGCGTCACAATCAACAGTGGCTCTAGTGACGCGGTTTGTGAGGAGAAGCGGTCGCGTTTGCTTCAAATCGCAGGTTCCTGCCTCTAACCCCGTACCGAGCAAGTGGGGTCTGGGGAGCAAGTAGGAGGAGAGGGACCCAACCAGGAGTCGTGTCGCCAGAGTTCGTGAATGGGGGGTCACCCAAGCAATGGCAGCTCGCAAGCGAAAGGCCGCCAAGAAGAAGGCGACCAAGAAGAAGGCACGAAGGAAGAAGGCCGCCAAGAAGAAGGCGCCCAAGAAGAAGGCTCGCAAGAAGAAGGCCGCCAAGAAGAAGGCGACCAAGAAGAAGGCCCGAAGAAAGAAGGCGACCAAGAAGAAGGCCGCCAAGAAGAAGGGCCGCAAGAAGAAGGCGACCAAGAAGAAGGCCGCCAAGAAGAAGGGCCGCAAGAAGAAGGCCGCTAAGAAGAAGGGCCGCAAGAAGAAGGCCGCTAAGAAGAAGGGCCGCAAGAAGAAGGCCGCCCGCAAGAAGAAGCGGAAGTAGCCAAGGCCAAGGAAAGACGGCTGCCATCCTCGGAGCGCTCCTCTAGGGGAGCGCTCCAGGGAGGCGGCGGCTGAAGGACCCCGGCTGACGTGCCCGTCGGCCGGGGTTCCTTGCCTTCTGGGGCCCGGGATCCCCGGTTTGGGCCAGGCGTTGGCGGTGCTCAGGGGCGTGGTCTAAGCTGCGGGCCCTCGATCCGGGGTGACGTCGTCCCTCGAGATTCCCACATCTCTCCCGCAAGACCTGTCAGAGAGGGTCCCATGGCTCGCATCACGATCGAAGATTGCATCGAGAAGGTGCCCAACCGCTTCCACCTCGTTCAGATGGCGGCAATTCGGGCGAAGCAACTCAAGCAGGGGGCCAACACCCTCGTGTCCGCGGATGAGAACAAGGCGGTCGTGATCGCGCTACGCGAGATTGCCGCGGGACGCGTGATGCCCGACTACCATCGCGAGGAGCCCGCACAGGAGACCGCGGAGCCGGCCGCGAGCGAAGAGAAGCCGGCTTCCGACGAGTAGGTCTCCTCAGGCGATCTGAACGGGAATCGAGAAGCTCACGGTCGTGCCTTGACCGGGCTGGCTCTCGACTGAGACCTCGCCCTCGAGCAGGGTCAACAGGTCTCGGACCAAGGTGAGCCCCAGGCCCGCGCCCCGATAGCAGTGGGACGAGAGTTCGTCCACCTGGAAGAACTCATCGAAGATGAGCTTCTGATCATCGGGACAGATCCCGATACCCGTGTCCGCGATCGAGCAGTGCAGGAACTCCTTCTCGACGCGGGCGGAGATGGTGATCGTGCCGCTGTCGGTGAATTTCGCGGCGTTCTCGACCAGCAGGAAGAGGATCTGACTGGTCTTGGTGAGGTCGGTCACGACGTTCGGCAGCGGCTCTTCCAGGCTCTTCTCGACATCGATTCCCTTGGCATCGAGGGTCTCATGGACGCTGAAGATCGTCTCCTCGACGACCTCCGCGAAGTTCATCTCCTGGAGGTCTACGGACAGCTCTCCCTGCTTGATGCGCCACAAGTCGAGGATGTTCTGGAGGGTTCGCTGGAATGTCGTGCCCTCGTCGAGGGCGGTTCGGAGGCTCGCTTTGGCGGCGTCTGAGAGGGCGTCGTGCTGGCCTGAGAGAACCGAGATGATGGCCTCGATGATCGAATTGAGCGGGGTGCGGAGCTCGAGCGACATCTTCTGGATGAAGTCGTTCTTGAGCTTCTCGATCTGGCCCAGCTTCTCGTTGGATCGGAGCAGTTGAATGTCCTGGGCAAACAGCTCCTCGGAGAGCTTGAGCAGCTCGTCGCTCTTCTCTTCGGCGAGGTTCTTGGACTCGTTGGCGGTGCCTCGCAGGATCTGGAGCTCGGTCAGGACCTGTATGTGATCGAGATGCACCGCGGCGGAGCTGGCCAGCTGCGCCAGCGAGCGGCCGACAGCTTCGTCGCCGGCCGTAGCGCCTGCGACGACGAGGGCACCGTGGGTCCGGCCTTCGAAGTTCAGAGGCAGGCTCGTGGCGCAGCCCGCGCCGAGAGCGGCGACGACGCCGAGGCTCTTCGGCTCTTGGCTTGCCATGGTGTCCCAGACCTCGGGCAGCACGGCCCGGGACGCGGCACGCGCCTCGTCGGCCGAACCGAATCCAGCGGCGGCGCGGAGCTTGGCCTGTGAATCGGCTCCGTCCTCTCCAGGCGTGCGCGCGAAGATCAGCGCGCATCCACCCGTCGCGGAGGCCGCGCGCGAGGCGGTCTCTCTGAGGGCGGTGGTCAGCTGCTGAATTCTCGCCGGTTGCGTCATCTCTGCTTCCGGGCTCCGTCGGTCATGTCTACTTCGGCCGGATCGCTAGAAGCGGCCGTCGGATTCGATCTGGAAAGGCTCGTCGGGTTTCTCGCTTTCTTCTTCGCTCTCCTGGAAGCCGCCTTCCATCTCGAGCTTCGTCTTGAAGTCCGCCGGATTCGACGCGTGGTTCATCGCGGTCTCCACCGACACCTTGTTCGCGCGAAGCAGATCGAGGAGATGCTGGTCGAAGGACTGCATGCCGTCGCTCCGGCTCTTCTCGAGGTAGCCGGTCAATTCGTGCGTCTTGGCAGGGTCCTTGATGCACTCCTGGATCATTCGCGTGCTGCGCATGATCTCGACCGCGGGCACGCGACCGTTCTGCTTCTTGTTCACCAGCAATCGGAGCGACACGATCGCTTTCAGGTTGTCCGCGAGTCGCGCACGTACCTGGAGTTGCTCTTCCATCGGGAAGAACGAGACCAGGCGGCTGATCGTCGAAGCGACGTCGCTCGTATGGATGGAGGAGAAGACGAGATGGCCGGTCTCCGACGCCTTCAGCGAGGTGTCGACCGTCTCGAGGTCCCTCATTTCGCCCACCATGATGCAGTCGGGATCCTGGCGAAGGGCGGCGCGCAGGGCGTCCGGGAAGGACGCGGTGTCGGTCCCGATCTCGCGCTGCGTGATGATGCTCTTGTCGTGGGTGAAGATGAACTCGATCGGGTCCTCGATGGTCACGATCTTCGCCTTCCGGCTTCGATTCACCTCGTCGATCATCGTCGCGAGGGTCGTCGACTTGCCCATGCCGGTCGCGCCAGTCACGAGGACGTAGCCCCGGGGGAGGCTGGCGATTTCGCTGAGCACTTCGGGAAGGTTCAGGTCTTCGAAGGGCTTGATCTGCAGCGGAATGACCCGCAGGACGATGTTGAAGCAACGACGCTGGCGGGAGATATTGACTCGAAAGCGTCCTTCGTCGGGCAACTCGAAGGCGAGATCTCGCTCGTTGAAGTCGAGCTTGGGTTCGCCGTCTTCGTTCGCGAGGAGGTGCTTGACGATTGCCTCGGTGTCCTCGGGTGTCAGCACCTTGTAGCGGAGTTCGACAAGCTCGCCGTGGAAGCGATACAGGGGCAGGTAACCCACCTGGAAGTGGATGTCCGACGCACCCTTTTCGAGCCCGAGCCTCAACAGGCGGTGAAGCTTCTCACGGTCCATCGCCCAGGTACCTCCGCCGTCCGAGTGATCCGCCGCAAGCGCGGAGATCACGACTGGCGTATCGGCAATCGGGGTAGGGCCTTGACTGCCTCGGGCCGATCTCCGCTTCGGGCCGCAGTTCCGACCCCATCGGACCCGCTCCGCTACAGTTGTTCGTTGGACACCCGCCACGGACCGACTCTCCGATGATCCGAACCCGAGCGATGACAGCCCTTCTGATCGGCACGGTCGCGTTCGTCGCGTCGGCGGAAGACCCGATCGCGGAGCCCGAGTCGAAACCGCTGCCGCAGGTCGCGCTGGACGATCTCCTGGGTCTGCCGAGTGACTACGAGGTCCTCGTGCAACGACGGCTGGGGGCGACCGCGGTCGAGTGGCGAGAGCGTTTCGCAGTGGCTCGGAAACAGATCGAGGATGCGAAGCAGCGGCTCTCGAAGGCCGAGGAGGAGCTCGACCAGGTGTCCCAGGTCTCATCGGCCTGGCAGGTCGCCCCACCGGGGAGCAGCAACCCCCAGAACTCTCCTCTGAGCCTCCGGCTTCGAGGCGACGTCAAGAGCCACCGTAAGTCAGTCGAGAGCGGCGAGCGGGAGCTGCGGGCCCTGGAAGTCGAGGCAGAACTCGCCTCAGTCCCTCACGAGTGGCGCCAATGAGGTGGGGTGCCACGAATCGTTGCTGGGGGATGCACCGAGAGGGTCGCTGGCTAATTTCGTTCTGAAGTTCCGGACTACATCTCCGAGGGAGTCCCAGGTCATGGCCGACGAGGAAGAGAGCAAGAGCGGTGAGAACGAGCGGAACGACGACCTCGTTTCCTACCTGTACGTGCTGGGCGGTATCCCTACCCTGATTGCGTTCTTTCTGATCCTGTTCCTGCTTGTGGGCTCCTGCGATCAGGCGAACGTGATGATCCCCGCCTGACGGGTCGTCTTGCTGCCGGCTCCTGCGCTAGCAACGGCCGACGCCATCTCCACCTGCAGCAATTCGCTTGATCGTTCACGGTCCGAGATGCGCTTGCATCGAAGCCTGAATTCGTAACGAGAGTTCATCGCTTCGTCTCAACCTGGCTTCGGGTGTGGCCGATCAGCGTCGGTGATGAGGCGATCGACTGGCACAGCCGGGCCCCTCGCGGTGCTCCTCGTTTTCGGCCTCAGCTTCGGGCTGGGGTGCGCCGGACTTGTCCTCTCGCGGGACATCCAGTTCGACTACTTCGAGCGACCGAGCCCCGGTGATGCGTGGAACTCGAAAATCGAGGGCTGGCAGTGGCGCGAGCTTGCCGAGCCCGTGGACGTGCTCGCCGAACAGCCGGACGTCGCCGAGCCGGCGGTGTCGGTGGTTCCTCCCGCGGAGTCGGAGGAGCTGAAGCAAGTGCAGGTGCCCGCGATCGCGTCGGGCGAGGATGTGCCCGATCTCCGCACCAAGTACTCCAGGTTCGTTGCCGAGAGCAAGCGCGACATCGCGCGAGGCTTCGCGTCGTGGGTACAGGATCAGGCGAAGCTCCACTACGTTCCGGACGGGCCGCTCGACCACTGGGCGACGCTCGAGGAGACCTTGCTCGCCAACGGCGACGACTGCGACGGCTTGGAACTCCTCACCTTCCAGGGGCTGCGTGAGCTCGGCTTTCGAGACGACGAGGTCTTCCGCTCGATCGTCTTGCGCCCCTCGGACGGTCAGCACCACATGGTGACCCTGTGGTTCGAGGACCGGGACGATCCGTGGGTCATCGATCCCACCGGCGCCATGACGACCGGCATGCCCCGCATGTCGGAACTCCCGAACTGGGTGCCGCTGAAGGTCTTTGGCGAGACCGCGGCGTACACGGTCAAGCGCGGGGCTGCGCGGCCCGCGGCCGGCCTCGCAGCCAATCACTGAGCCTCGGCGTCTCCCGCGAGGGTGCGGCGTGGTACCCTCGCTGCGGGGGGACTCCTTGAGGCATTTTCGACTCCGGCCGATCTTCTCGGTCGGCATCGTGGCGGTCACGTTTGCTGGCTTCGCGGCGGCAGAGCCGGCCAGCGATCGCTTCGACGTGGTGATCGTAGACGCCGGCCACGGCGGTGAGGATCACGGGGCACGGGGCGGGTCGGGTCTCGTCGAGAAGAAGCTCGTCCTGGACGTCTCCAAGCGTCTGGCGAGGCGGCTTCGGAGCCGTGGGCTGACGGTGATCCTCACGCGGGACGAAGACGAGTTCGTCCCGCTCGAGGCTCGCACGTCGATCGCCAACGACGCGCGCGGCGATCTCTTCATCTCGATCCACGCAAACTCCTCCCCGAGCCCCCGGCCGCAGGGGATCGAGACCTACTTCATCTCGCTGGAAGCGAGCGACGACCTCTCGCAGCAGGTGGCTAGACGCGAGAACGCGGCCTTCGGGGAGGCGGCTCCGGCGTCGTTGAGGCTCGATCCGTTGGCCGCAATCCTCGGCGACATGTCGGTCAATGAGCACTTTCGCGAGTCGAGCGGCTTCTCCAAGCTCGCGCAGGCCGAGCTTGCCAAGGTGGATCCGGCGCCGTCCCGCGGCGTCAAGCAGGCGCCCTTCGTTGTGCTGATGGGCGTTCGAATGCCGGCGACCCTCGTCGAGATCGGCTTCCTGAGCAATCCGCAGGACGAGCACGCGTTGCGGACCGCCGAGCGGCGGGAGGGCATCGCGGAGGCGCTCGCCCGCGCCGTCGGCGTGTTCGGTGACGGCTACGACAGGCGCCACGGCGTGGCGCTGACGGGGGCTCGATGAGACGCGACGGCCGTGCTGCGGATCAACTGCGGCCCGTGGAGCTGCAGCTCGACTTTACCGAGAACCCTCTCGGCTCGGTGCTGTGCTCGATGGGGCGGACCCGGGTGCTGTGTACCGTTACCGAGGAGGACGGGGTTCCGCGCTGGCTCCGGGGAAGTGGGCAGGGCTGGATTACTGCCGAGTACTCGATGCTGCCGGGTAGCACCGACACCCGAAACGATCGGGAGTCGAGTCGCGGGAAGGTCTCCGGACGCACGCAGGAAATCCAGCGCCTGATCGGTCGCAGCCTCCGGGCCGTTGCGGATCTCGCTGCTCTGGGTGAGCGCACCCTGTGGGTGGACTGCGACGTCCTCCAAGCCGACGGTGGAACCCGAACTGCATCGATTACCGGGGCCTATACGGCCCTGGCGCTGGCTTGCCGCCGGCTGCAGGGGCGCGGCGACATCGACCGTACTCCGCTGCGCGACTCGGTCGCTGCCGTCTCGGTCGGCGTGATCGACGGCGAAGTGCGCCTCGATCTTCCCTACGAAGAGGATGCGCGTGCCGAGGTGGACATGAACGTCGTTGCTACGGGTGAGGGGCGCTTCATCGAGGTGCAGGGCACGGGGGAGGGCGCGACGTTCTCTGCCGAGGATCTTCAAGCCCTGACCGTGCTCGCCCTGCGTGGGATCGAAGAGCTCGGCAGCATCCAGCGGGCCGCCCTGGCGAACGATTGAAGCTGTCGTCGCTCGCCGGACGTCGGATCGTCGTGGCCAGCAAGAACCCTGGAAAGCTCCGCGAGTTCGGCGAAATCCTCGGCTCCCGGGAGTTCTCGCTCTGCGACCTGGCGGATCTTCCGCCCGTCCGGTTTCCCGAAGAGGGGAGTGACTACGCGGAGAACGCCATCGCCAAGGCGACCGCGGCGTCGGGACAGCTCGGTGAGATCGCGCTCGCCGATGATTCGGGGCTCGAGGTGGAGGGCCTCGCCGGTGCACCGGGACCTCATTCGGCGCGCTTCGGCGGCCCCGGCCTCGACGATCAGGGCCGGGTCGCCCATCTGCTTGCAGCGCTCGCGAAGGATCCAGCCGCCAGCCGGCGCGCCCGCTTCGTCTGCTACGCGGCGCTGGTGACGCCCCAGGGTCGGGTCGAGACCGCCTTCGGCGAGTGCGCGGGCACGATTCTCGAGGCGCCACGAGGCGCGAATGGCTTCGGCTACGACCCGGTCTTTCAGGTGGAGGGAATGCGGGAGACGATGGCGGATCTCCCCGCCGCCCAGAAGAACGAGATCTCACACCGCGGCCGGGCCCTGCGCGCGCTGTTCGAGTCGTAGTCCCGGCCCCGGTGGGACGGGGCGCGAAGGGCCTGCCGTTCTGGCAAGCGCGGCTACACGCCGAGCGCGCAGAGCGTGGAGGCGAGGGCCCCGAGTACGGCCGCCGCGGCGGCCAGCGGCAGCTGGGTCCGCACGTGGTCCATCAGATCGCAGCCCGTGAACATGCTCGAGAGGATCGTGGTGTCGGAGATCGGCGAGCACTGGTCGCCAAAGACCGCACCGCCGAGCACCGCGCCGAAGCACACCTGGAGGTAGGCGACTTCGGGCTGGATCGCCCAGGCGAGAGGCATCGCGATCGGGAAGACCACCGCGTAGGTGCCCCACGACGTTCCCGTCGCGAACGCGATGATCATGCACAGGCCCGTGAGCAGAGCCGGCAGCAACACGGGCGACAAGCCGCTCCCCACGATGCTCACGAGGTAGTCGGCCGTGTGGAGTTCCTTGGCGACGGTGCCGATCGTCAGGGCCAGGCCCAGCACGATCGCGCCGATGGTCATGCGGCCGCAGCCCGACACGAACGCCGTGAGGACCTCGTCTAGCCGCATACCGTGGAGGGCCGCGAGCACCATCGCAGAGATCACCGCGATCCCGAACGCCTCGTTGATGCGGCTCGGCAGGCCGAGCAGGATCGGGATCACGCTGATCCCGAGCAGGAGTGCCAGGGGGACGAAGAAGTCGCTCAGCCGTGGCGTGTAGCCGGCTAGGGCACCGCTCTCTCCGGAGTCAGAGACCAGCATCGGGCGGGCGGTGGGTGCGTCCAGCTGGCCTTCGAGTTCAACGCGAGCCCGGGCGCGTTTCATGCTGCTGCCGACCCAGGGCAGCTTCCCGAAGGAGAAGAGCAAGGTCGAGAAGACCGCGAAGATCGCGTAGAAGTTGTACTTCAGAGAGCCGTAGAAGAAGCTCTCGCCGGCACTGGTATCCGCGATCACGGGTACGGTCCCGGCGACCAGCCCCGCGACGAAGACCGGCCAGGCGTTGAACGGCAGGATCGTCGCGACGGGGGATGCGGTGGAGTCGACCACATAGGAGAGTTCCTCGTGGCTGACGCCGTTCGCGTCCGCGACCGGCTTCACGGTCGATCCCGTGAGTACCGTGCTGACGGTACCGCCCTGGTGGAACACGCAACCGAGCAACCAGGCGAAGAAGAGGGCGCTGCCGTGTCCGGCGGGGAGCTTCTCGCCCACCCAGAGAGCGAAGTGACGGGCGGCTCCGGTGTGGCTCCAGACTCCGATCAGGCCGCCCAGGCACCAGAGATAGATGAGCAGGATCTGCGCATAGCCCGTGGATCCCAGGGACGGCAGCAACAGCCGGGTGATTGGATTCAGGTCGGCGGCATCGCCGCTTCCGATGAACAGCACGACCGAGCCGGTGAGGATCCCGGCGAACAGCGCAGGCAGCACCTGGCGGGTCGCGAAGGCGAGTCCGATGGTGACGATCGCCGGGAGGAGCGAGAGCCAGGTGGGTTCTGCCATCGCCGGCATGTTACCTATTCTCCGGCTGTCCCGACGCGGAGGACGTGGTGCAGAACGCCTTGATCAGAGTGCCGTGGGCCGCCGCGATGACTGCGGCCGTGCCGGGGCGAGCCGCTTGAAGATCTGGCTGTTGCGGCACGCTGAGTCCGAGTGGAACGCGGCCGGGCGCTGGCAGGGCCACGGAGATCCCCCGCTCTCCGAAGCGGGGCGTGCCGCGGCCGCGGCACGAGCCGAATCCGTGGCTCGACGCGTGACCGGGGACCGGGCGCTGGCTCTCTTCAGCAGCGACCTCCGGCGGGCAATCGAGACAGCCGAGTTCGTAGCGCGAGCTCTCAGCGTCGAGGCAAGCCCCGTTGCCGGCCTGCGGGAGCTCGATGTTGGCAGCTGGACGGGGCTCAGGCGCGACGAGATCGAGGCGAAGGATCCGGACACCCTGGTTGCCTTCGAGACGGAGGACCCGGACGTGCGTCCGGGCGGGGCGGAAAGCCGGGGTGAGATCCGAGTTCGTGCGCGGGCCGCTGTCGAGGCGCTGGCGGACCGGCGTTCGGACGCGGACCTGGTGCTGGTCGTGCACCTCGGGTTCATGCGCGCCCTGGTGCCGGGTGCCGAGCCGGACCACCTGGAACTCCTGGCCACCGACCTCGAAGCGATCAGGAGCGCGCGGCCTCTGGCCGGGCACCCAGGATGAGGCGCGCTCCCTCGATCAGGATCCAGATGTCGAAGACGAGGATCAGGCTCCCGCTGACCGCAAGCAGCCAGAACTGCTCGAAGTCGCCGAAGTAGCGCGCGAGGTTCCCCAGCATTGCCCAGATCGTCACGGACGTGACCAGGGCCATCGGGAGGAGTGTGTAGACGATGGGCTTGCCCCGGCTCTTCAGCCACACGGAGACGATCAACAGGGTCACGCCGGCGACCAACTGGTTCGTTGTTCCGAACAAGGGCCACAGGGCAAGCCCGCCGTCGCCGCTGCCCTGCGTCACCGCGAGCATCAGGGCGGCTGCGATCCCCAGCGCACCGGCGAGGTAGCGGTTCCTGAGGGCCGTGATGCCGTGGGACTCGGCGAGCTCGGTGATCAGCAGCCGCTGGATCCTCGCGCCGGTATCGAGAGAGGTAGCCGCGAACGCGATCACCATCACGGCCATGAATGTCTTCGCGGTCTCTAGCGGTACGCCGATGGCCGCCACGAACGAGGCGCCGCCATCTACGAAGGCGCCGAGCTTCGCGGCGAGGCCGTTTGCGGCGCCCCAGCTCGAGTAGTGGGCGTGCCAATCGGCACTGCTCGCGAAGCCGGCGGTGGCCGCCATCACCGCGAGCATGCCGAGGCTTCCTTCCGCCAGCATCCCGCCGTAGCCGATCGGGCGGGCGTCAGCCATCCGACTCACCTGCTTCGACGTGGTGCCCGAGGAGACGAGCCCGTGAAAGCCCGAGATGGCGCCGCAGGCAATCGTGACAAACAGGAAGGGGAACAGGGACGGGGCGCCTTCCGGGTTGGGGTTCAACGCGGGTGCCACGATCACTGGTTGCAGGACGAGGAGGCCCAGCGCCAGGGCCACGAGGCCGGTCGCCAGCTGGTGCGAGTTCAAGTAGTCACGCGGCTGGAGCAGGAGCCAGACGGGAAGTACGGACGCCACGAAGGAGTAGACGAGCAGGATCCACACCCAGGTGAGCACCGAGATCTCACCGAGGATCGGAAAGGTCGCCGCGAACGCGCCCCCGTAGAAGATCGCGCTGAGCAGCAGTGCGTAACCCACGAGAGAGGGCAGCAGCAGTGGCGCGCCGCGCTTGTAGATCAGCCATCCGAGGGCCATCGAGACCAGAATCTGGACGTTGATCGGGAAGATCGCGCTCGGATTCGATCGAAACAGGGTCGCGATGATGAACGCAAAGACCGCCAGCACGACCCAGATGAGGAACGAGATCACGAGCAGGAAGAGCGTTCGGGTGCGCGGATTGATGACCGTCCCGGCGATTTCACCGATGGACTGTCCGCGGTGGCGCAGGCTGATCACCAGGGCGGCGAAGTCGTGAGCGGCGCCCATGAAGATCGTGCCCAGGGCCACCCACAGCAGCGCCGGCAGCCAGCCCCAGATCACGGCGATGGCCGGTCCGACGATCGGGGCCGCGCCGGCGATGGAGGCGAAGTGGTGCCCCCACAGTACGTACACCCGCGTCGGGACGTAGTCGACCCCGTCTTCCAACTCCTTCGACGGGACCGGCTCGTCGTCGGACAGGGAGAAGATGCGACGGGAGAGGAATCCCGCGTAGTAGCGGTAGCCGACCGCGAATAGGACCACGACGATTCCGGCCAGGAGCGCTGCGTTCATCCTGCGCCGACGGTAGCGTCGGCCAAGGCGGTATGCTGTGCGCCGTCATGGGGAGAGGCGCACTGACTGTCGAGGTATGCACCGGCGAGGTCTGGATGGAGTCCAGCTGCCGATGAGCGGTCGGGCTGAATCGTCTCGGCTGGGTGCCGTGGCCGCGCTGCTGGCGGCGAGTGTCTTCTTGTCTCGCATCTCGGGCTATGTGCGGGATCTCGTTCTGGCGAACCGCGCGGGGGCCGGCCCCGAGACCGACGCCTACTTCGTGGCCTTCCTGTTGCCGGACCTGCTCAACTACCTGCTCGCGGGGGGTGCGCTCGCGATCGCGTTCATTCCCCTCTACACGCGGGTACGGGACGAGCGGGGCGACGCGGCGGCGGGTCGTTTGTTCGAGACGATCCTGGGTACCCTGGGGCTGCTCGCCATCGTCGCGACGGCCGGCCTCCTGTGGTTCGCCGAGGACATCGTCGGCTCTCAGCTCACGCGCTTCGACGATGCCACCCGGGACCTCACCGTCCGGCTGATTCGGATCATCTTGCCTGCACAGATCTTCTTCGTGACGGGCGGAATCCTGCGCGCCGTCCTGATGGCGCACGGGAGTTTCCGCGCCCAGGCGGCGGCCCCCCTGATCTACAACGGCTGCGTGATCGCCGGAGGCGTCCTGACGGGGGACGTGGAGGGCTTTGCGTGGGGCGTTCTCGTTGGGGCCATCCTCGGGAACTGGTTGGTCCCGCTGCTCGATCTACGCCGGGTTCGCAGGGTTCGGATCCGGGTCGCGTTCTGGGACGCCGACGTCGGCCGTTACCTCTGGATTGCCGCACCCCTGATGCTCGGGATCTCGCTCGCGACCGTGGACGAGTGGTACGAGAAGTACCTCGCGGCCGCCCTGGCCCAGGGCAGTATCTCCTACCTGGGCTACGCGCGGAAGCTCTTCATGGTGCCCGTCGGCGTCATCGGCCAGGCCATCGGCGCAGCGGCACTTCCCGTGCTCGCGAACCTGTGGTCGAGCCGTCGACGCGAGGAACTCGACGAGGTGGTCGAGCGAGCGCTTTGCGTCTCGATGTCTCTCGGCGTCCTCGCGGCTGCGGGGATGTTCGTGCTCGCGGGTCCGATCGTTGAGTTCTTCTTCCACCAGGGCCGCTTCGATGCCGAGGCGTCCCGCAACGTGTCTCACCTGCTCGTGGTGATGTCTCTGGCCACCCCTGCCTGGGTGATCCAGCAGGTGGCGAGCCGTTCCTTCTATGCCCGCGAGGACACCTGGCGCCCGATGATCCTCGGGACCGTGGTGGCCCTGGGCGTGATTCCCGTGTACCTCGCCTTGCGCGAGTCCCGCGGCGTCGAGGGGTTGGCCGCCGCAGGCGTGATCGCGATGAACCTGAACGCGGTCGCGACGGTCGTGTGGGCGCGCATTCGTCACGGTGCGCCGCGCTTGCTCCCGCTCGCCGATTCATTCGGCCGCAGTCTCGCGATCGCGATGCCTGCCGCGTGGGCGGCGAGCTGGGTTCAAACCGGTGGGGTGGGGCGAGTCGCAGCGGGGACGGACCTGGGGCTCGGTGCCGCCGTCTTCGGCCTCATCTCGATCGGCGGTGTCTTCGCGTGGGGCGATCCGGCGATACGCCAGGTGCTGCGATCCGCGGCGGGTTGGCTGCGGGCCGGGCGATGACCTCGGGCTGGGAGTTCTGGGTCGATCAGGGTGGCACCTTTACCGACTGCATCGCGCGCTCTCCCTCGGGTGATCTGCGGACCGCCAAGCTGCTGTCTTCCGATTCTGCACCGGTCGAGGCGATCCGACAGATCCTGGAGGCCGAGGGAGCCGTCGAGTCCGGCGCCGCGCTGCCGGCGTGCAGCGTGAAGCTCGGTTCCACGGTCGCCACCAACGCGCTCCTGGAACGCCGCGGCGCGCCCACCGCCATTGTCACCCACGGCGCCCTCGGCGACGTCTTCACGATCGGTACCCAGGAACGGCCCGAGCTCTTCGAGTTGGCGATCGAGCGACCGCCGCCGCTACACGAGCGAGTGGTGCCCGTCGAAGGTCGCGTCGATGTCGACGGAGAAGAAGTCGAGGCGCTCGATCTCGAGGCGGCTCGTCGCGCGCTGGTCGCCGCGCAGGAAGCCGGGATCGAATCCGTGGCCGTGGTTCTCGCCCACGCCTATGCGTACCCGGAGATGGAGGAAGCGCTCGTCGCCCTCGCCCTGGAGGTCGGAATTCCGGATGCGATCGCGTCGCACCGCGTCGCACGGGAACTCGGCCTGCTCGCCCGCGGCGAGACGACCGCTGCAGACGCCTATCTGACTCCGCTCCTGCAGCGGCACGTGGCGGCCCTCGCCGAAGCCCTCCCCAGGTCTCGCCTGCGCTTCATGCAGTCGTCCGGCGGGCTCAGCGAGGCCTCGCGCTTCCGGGGGCCGACCGCGCTCCTCTCGGGCCCGGCCGGGGGCGTCGTTGCCGCGGCGCGAGTGGCTGCGCGCGCTGGCTTCGATCGGGCCATCGGCTTCGATATGGGGGGCACGTCGACGGATGTATCCCTGATCGTCAAAGGCCAGGTGGAGCGCGCCTTCGAGACGATCGTGGGAGGGATCCGCGTCAAGTCGCCGATGCTGAAGATCCACACCGTCGCCGCGGGGGGAGGCTCGCTGTGTCGCTTCGACGGCTTCCGGCTCACCGTGGGGCCCGAGAGCGCCGGGGCCGACCCGGGCCCTCTCTGCTACGGGGCGCCCGCGGCTGCAGAACTCACCCTCACCGACGTCAACCTCTTCCTCGGGCGGTTGTTGCCGGACCGCTTTCCGTTCCCCCTGGCTGCGAGTCGTGTGTCCGGGGCCCTGGAAGCCATCCAGGTTCGACTCGCCGAAGCCGGCTTCGAACGAAGCCTCGACGACCTTGCGGCCGGCTTCGTCGAGGTCGCCAACGCCAGTATGGCCGAAGCGATTCAGCAGGTGTCGGTGGGTCGCGGGGTCGACCCGCGGGACTGCGTGCTCGTGGGTTTCGGCGGAGCTGGCGGCCAGCATGTCTGCGCGATTGCGCGGGCGCTGCAGATCCGCCGGGTCCTGCTGCACCCGCTGGCGGGGCTTCTGTCGGCATATGGCATCGGGCTCGCAGAGGAGAGCTGGGACGGGCAGCGGGACGCCGGCCAGGCGCTCGTTCCCGAGTCCGGAGCGGACCTCGACGATCGGTTGCTCACGGCTCTCTCGGTGCTCGAGGCGGAAGGCCGTGCGGCCCTCGCTGCCGAGGGCGTGGCGGCAGCCGACATCACGATCGAGCGCTGGCTCGAGCTTCGCTACCGGGGCACGAACACGCCCCTGGCCCTCTGCGATGACGGCAGTGGCACCGCTGTGTTCGACTGGGCGGGTGCATTCGCACGCGAGCACGAACGGCGCTTTGGCTATCTGCGCAACCACCGACCCGTCGAGATCACGACCGTCCGCATCCGGGCACGTGGTCCGGCTCCCGGCGCGGTCGCTCGGGTCACGGTTTCTGCAGCTGCTGAGGCCGCGCCCGAGCGCGAGGTGGAGGTCTGGCTACCGGGCCTCGGTCGGGCGCGTGCGCCGGTGTACCTCCGCGAGTCGCTACGTCCCGGGGTGTCTCTCGAAGGTCCGGCGATCATCCTCGAGGAGACCGGAACCGTGGTCGTCGATCCGGGCTTCTCCGTGTCTGTCGACGACGAAGGCGTCCTGCTGCTCAGCGACGAATTTCGATCGGTCTCGACACGCGGCGATGGCCCTCGCCGGGCGGTCGATGTAGCCGATCCTGTGCGTCTCGAGGTGTTCGGCAACCGGTTCATGTCGATTGCCGAGCAGATGGGGGCGGTGCTTCGCAACACCTCGGTCTCGACGAACATCAAGGAGCGACTCGACTACTCCTGTGCGGTTTTCGATCGCGAGGGCGGGCTCGTCGCGAACGCACCTCACATCCCGGTTCATCTCGGCGCGATGAGCGAGACCGTTCGTGCCGTACTGGCCGCCTTTCCCGAGTTGGTCAGCGGCGACGTGATCGTCACCAATGACCCGTTCTCCGGGGGCTCGCACCTGCCGGACGTGACGGTTGTCACACCGGTCTTCCTCGATCCAGCGGACACCGGGCCCGCCTTCTTCGTCGCGAGCCGCGGGCACCACGCCGATATCGGCGGTTCGACGCCAGGCTCGATGCCGTCCGCCTCCCGGAGCCTGGAAGAAGAAGGAGTCGTGATCCCGCTGATGCGCTTGGTGCAGGACGGCGTCCTGGATGAGGAGGGGATTCGCGCGCTGCTCGAAGCCCCGCCCTATCCCGCGCGTCAGCCCTCCGACAACCTCGCCGATCTCGAAGCAATGGTCGCGGCGAACCGCGCGGGAGAGGGGTTGCTTCGGGGGTTCGCTGCAGACGAGGGTCCCGATCTCGTGACGGCCACGATGGGCCAGCTGCAGACTGCGTCCGCCGCGAAGGTGGCGCGGGAGATCGGTCGGCTCCCGGACGGCAGCCATCACTTCGAGGATCAGCTCGACGATGGCACCCCGATCCGGGTGCGGATCGATATCGACGGCGAGCGGATGCGCGTGGACTTCGCCGGCACCGGCGACTCCGTTGTGGGAAATCTGAACGCGCCCCGGGCGATCGTCCAGGCCGGCGTGATCTACGTGCTGCGATCCCTTGTCGCCGAGCGGATTCCGCTCAACGGCGGCTGCCTGGATCCCGTCGAGATCCACGTTCCGGTCGGCTCGATCCTCGATCCACCGGCGGGTTGTGCCGTTGTGGGGGGCAACGTGGAGACCTCCCAGCGGGTTGTCGACGTGTTGCTCGGAGCCCTAGGACTGGCGGCTGCAAGCCAGGGGACGATGAACAACGTCACCTTCGGCGACGATTGCTTCGGCTACTACGAGACCATCGCCGGGGGCTCTGGCGCGGGCCCGGATTGGAACGGCACCTCGGGCGTTCACACGCACATGACGAATACCCGGATCACCGACCCCGAGGTGCTCGAAGCTCGGTATCCGGTACGCCTGCTCGAGTTTTCCCTGAGGAGGGGCTCCGGTGGCGGCGGGCGATATCGTGGCGGAGACGGCGTCGTACGTCGCTACCAATTTCTGTCTCCGGTCACCGCGACGCTGCTGACGGAGCGTCGCGTCACCCGGCCGTACGGCCTCGCGGGAGGCGAGGCCGGACAGGTCGGGCGCAACTCCCTCGAGCGGGCGTCCGGCGAGCAGCAGGAACTGCCCGGCAAGTGCAGCGTTGCGCTTGCCGCGGGTGACGTGCTGTGCATCGAGACACCGGGTGGAGGAGGTTTCGGACCCTTGTCATCGGAGTCTCAGCCCCCTAAGGTCGGCCCGGGCGCGTAGCTCAATTGGCAGAGCAAGGGACTCTTAATCCCTAGGTTCGGGGTTCGATTCCCCGCGCGCTCACCACTCGGGAATCGGGGTTCCTGGCGGCCGAACGAGATTCGAACCGGCCATAGACCGCAGTGTCCCTCTCCGAAGCAGCCCCGGTGCTTCTGCTAACGTCATTCTCTTCCAATTCGTTTAGCCGGGGTGGCGGAACTGGTAGACGCGGTGGCTTTAGGAGCCACCGTCCTTTGGACGTGCAGGTTCGAGTCCTGTCCCCGGTACCACTCATGCAACCCAGCGGGCTGGGTTGCGAAGCTGAGAGTTTCAGAGAATTCCGATGACATCGTTCGAGTCGAGTGACGGGCAGATCCGGGTGGAGGCGACCGAGGAGAGTCCGATTCTGCGGGTGCTCTCCGTGACCGTCGACGCATCGCGGGTCGACAAGGCGTTCGACCGGACTTACCGGAACCTCCAGAAGGAAGTGCGCGTCAAGGGCTTCCGGCCCGGGAAGGCGCCGCGATCCGTGCTCGAGCGCATGTACGGCGCGTCGATTCCAGACGATATCCAGCGGTTGCTGGTTGCGGAGACCCTGGGCGACGCCATCGAACTGGCGAGCCTCACCCCGGTCAGCGAACCGAACATCGACGCGGAGCGTCCGGCGCCGAGTGCGGCCTTCAGCTACGAGGCGCGGGTCGAGCTCAAGCCCGAAATCGAGCTGCCGGACACGCAGGGGCTGCCCGCGAAGCGCCCGTCTGTTGAGGTGGCTGCGGACGAGGTGTTGACGCAGCTCGAGTCCTTGCGCGAGCGAAGCGCGCCGATTGTCGAGGAGCCCGAGGGCACCGCGGCCGAGGACGGTCACGCCGTCACCATCGACTTCGTGGGCAGTATCGACGGCGAGGTCTTCGAGGGAGGCAGTGCCAAAGGGCACGAACTCGAGCTGGGGTCCGGTCAGCTCGTGCCGGGCTTCGAGGAGCAACTCGTAGGCGTGGTGGCGGGCGAGGATCGGCAGCTGCAGATCGACTTCCCGGAGGACTACGGAAACGCCGATCTGGCCGGCAAGCACGCGGTCTTCGACGTGCACGTCGAGGCCGTGAAGAAACGCCAGCTTGCCGAATTGGACGACGACTTCGCCAAAGACCTGGGCGACGATTTCGAGACCCTCGAGCAGCTCCGGGAGCGGATCCGCAGCGATCTACAGAGCCAGCGTGAGCATGCGGCCGAGCAGATGCTCCGCCGCACGGTCATGGACTCACTGGTCGCGAGGACGGATTTCGAGCTGCCGCCGGGTGTCGTCGAGCGCCAGCTGCAGCACCAGATCGAGTCCTTTCGCCGGGAGTACGAGAACCAGGTTCCCGCCGAGGTGCTCGAGTCGCAGTTGACTCGAATTGCCGAGGAGGGCCGGGAAGGGGCCGAGCGGCGGGTTCGCGAGGCGTTCCTGCTGGAAGCGGTCGCAAAGGCCGAGAGCGTCGAGGCGACGGACGAGGACGTCGACCAGCGGCTCGACGAGATGGCCGAGGCGCGCAGCATGCCCCCGGCGCAGCTTCGCAAGCTCGCCCGCGACCAGGGCTGGTACGAATCGATGCGCTCGGAGTTCGTCGATCAGAAGGCCCTCGACCTGCTCGTCGAGCGAGCGGACGTCGAGGAAATCGAATCCGACGAACCCTAGGAGCCTGACCCGACGTCCGCGGGAGCGAGCCCCCGCATTCACCGGCCAGGCGGGTGCTTCTCTACGCGGTACCATCGCGGGGATCTCGCGGGAAACCCGAGACGTTGCTTCGGAAACACGATTCGCCGATCGAACGTTCACCGCGACTCCTCGAAGCGGCGCACCCGTGTAGGGCGTGCTACTACCTTTTGATCCCCCCGCAGGAATTCGCAGTCCAGTGAACGAGCGAGATTGCTCGATTCACGGGCATGTCAAAGTTCGTCTACCATGCTCTCTGGCGGCCGGGAGCCGAGGGCCCATGGAATCGGGAGACAAGGGATGCCGTTGATCCCGTATGTGATCGAGCAGAGTCCGCGTGGCGAGCGTGGCATGGACATCTACTCGCGTCTTCTGCGCGACCGCGTGATATTCCTTGGCACCGAGGTCAGCGACGACGTTGCGAATGTCGTCGTCGCCCAGTTCCTCTTCCTCGAAGCCGAAGACCCCGACAAGGACATCCATCTCTACATCAACTCGCCCGGAGGCAGCGTGACTGCGGGTTGGGCGATCTACGACACCATGCAGTTCGTCCGGCCGGAGATCGAGACGACGTGCATTGGCCAAGCGGCGTCGATGGGCGCCCTCCTGCTCGCCGCGGGAACGCCCGGGAAGCGCGTCGCACTCCCGAATTCACGTGTGATGATCCATCAGCCGATGGGGGATGCACGGGGCCAGGCGGTCGATATCGACATCCAGGCCAACGAGATCCTGAAGATGCGCGAATGCATGAACCGAATTCTCTCCGAGCATACCGGCCACACACCCGAGCAGATCGCGAAGGATACCGAGCGCGACTACTATATGTCCGCGAGCGAGGCGAAGGTCTACGGGATTGTCGATCAGGTGGCGAGTCGGCGACCCGTGAAGAAACTGAACGGCGGGTCAGCGGCTGCATCGAAAGCGAAGAACCCCGAGGGTGAGACCGTATCGCTCACTTGAGTTGCCTGCAGAGCGGAGTAAAGAGAGCCTGAGATGAAGAAGAGAGAAGACAACGCCAATCTCTCGTGTTCCTTCTGCGGAAAGAGTCAGAAGGAAGTCAAGAAGCTTATTGCCGGCCCCACCGTCTACATCTGCGACGAGTGCATCGAGCTCTGCAATGACATCATCGCCGAGGAGTACGGGCAGGAAGAAGCCCCCGCGCGATCCTCGCGAGTGCCCAAGCCCAGCGAGATCAGCGATGCTCTCAGCGACTACGTAATCGGTCAGGAGCAGGCCAAGAAAGTCCTGTCGGTCGCAGTCCATAACCACTACAAGCGCATCGAGAGCGACTCGTCGGCTAGCGAGGTCGAGCTACAGAAGGCGAACATCCTGCTGCTCGGACCGACGGGCTGCGGCAAGACCCTACTCGCGCAGACCCTTGCGAGGGTCTTGGACGTTCCCTTCACCATCGCCGATGCGACCACGCTCACCGAGGCGGGATACGTCGGCGAGGACGTCGAGAACATCATCCTCTCCCTGCTGCAGGCGGCCAACTACGACGTCGAACTCGCGCAACGCGGCATCATCTACATCGATGAGATCGACAAGATCGCTCGCAAGAGCGAGAACCCATCGATCACCCGCGACGTGTCGGGCGAGGGCGTTCAGCAGGCCCTGCTGAAGATCATCGAAGGGACCATGGCGAGCGTGCCGCCCAAGGGTGGGCGAAAGCACCCACAGCAGGAATTCCTGCAGGTCGATACCTCGAACATCCTGTTCATCTGCGGCGGTGCCTTCGTCGGGCTCGAGACGATCATCGAGCGCCGAATTGGTGTGAAGGGACTGGGCTTCGGTGCCGATATCCAGAGCAAGAACGATCGGCGGAGTGAGACCGTGCTCGCGAAAGTCCTAGCCGAAGATCTGCTGCGATTCGGGTTGATCCCGGAGTTCATCGGCCGTCTGCCGGTGATGGCGACGCTCTCCGAGCTCGACGAAGCGGCGCTGATCGAAATCCTGACGACCCCCAAGAACGCTCTCGTCAAGCAATACCAGAAGCTCTTCGAGTTTGAGGACGTGCGACTCCGCTTCACCGATGGCGCACTCCGCGCGGTGGCGAAGGAAGCCATGGGTCGTAAGTCGGGCGCGCGCGGGCTGCGTGCGATCCTGGAGAACGCGATGCTCGACCTCATGTACGAACTCCCCTCCCGCGATGATGTCGAGGAATGCGTGGTCAACGAGGACGTGATCGAGCAGGGCGCCGATCCGTTGATCGTTGTCAAGCGGGCAGCCGAGTCCGCCTAGGCGGAACCGGTCAGCGAGGAGCTCGGAATGGTTTTCTTCCGAAACGAGGACGAGGCAGAGGGCGTGGAGAATCCTGTGGAACCCGAAGGCGAGCGAATCATCCCGCTGTTGCCCTTGCGCGACATCGTCGTGTTTCCGAATCACGTCGTCCCGCTCTTCGTGGGGCGTGCGAAGTCCATCCAGGCCCTCGAGGACGCCGTTGCCGGAAACCGGGAGCTGATGCTCTCGGCCCAGCGTCAGGCCGGACAAGACGAACCCACCGAGGAGGACATCTACCCCCTCGGCACCCTGGGAACGATCATCCAGCTGCTGCGACTTCCCGACGGCACCGTGAAGGTGCTCGTCGAGGGCAAGTGCCGGGCGCGAATCGAGGAGGTCCGCAGCTCCGACCCGTACTTCCAGTGCACGATCGAAGAGCTCCCCGACGAAGAGGTAGGCGGCGTCGAGGCCGAGGCGCTCGTTCGCACGATCCATAGCGGCTTCGAGAGCTACGTGAAGCTCAACAAGAAGGTGCCACCGGAGCTCCTCAACACGATCACGTCCATCTCCGAGGCCGGGAAGCTCGCGGACACGATCGTCTCCCACCTGAACCTCAAGCTCGAAGAGCGGCAGGCGATCCTCGAGATTCTGCCGACCCTCGACCGTCTCCGCGAGGTCTACGGCCGTATGCAGGCCGAGATCGAGGTGCTCGAGGTGGAGCGCAAGATTCGCGGGCGCGTCAAGAAGCAGATGGAGCGGTCCCAGAAGGAGTACTACCTCAACGAACAGATGCGGGCGATCCAGAAGGAGTTGGGCGATCGCGACGAGTTCAAGAACGAGATCCAGGAGATCGAGGAGCAGTTCGAAGCCAAGGACATGCCCGACGCCGCGCGGGAACGGGCCGACAAGGAGCTGAAGAAGCTGAAGATGATGTCGCCCATGAGTGCCGAGGCGACCGTTGTCCGCAACTACATCGACTGGATGCTCGCGCTTCCCTGGAACGAGTGTCGGGACGAGTCGATCGATCTGCAGGTCGCCGAAGGCGTCCTCGACGACGACCACCACGCGCTCGAGAAGCCCAAGGAGCGCATCCTCGAATACCTCGCCGTGCAGTCCCTCGTGGAGAAGATGAAGGGTCCGATCCTGTGCTTCGTCGGTCCCCCCGGCGTTGGCAAGACGTCCCTCGGCAAGTCCGTGGCCTCGGCCACCGGACGAGACTTCGTACGCATGAGCCTCGGCGGTGTTCGGGACGAGGCGGAGATCCGGGGCCACCGGCGCACCTACATCGGGGCACTCCCCGGCAAGATCCTCCAGAGCCTCAAGAAGGCCGGCTCCAGCAATCCGATCTTCCTGCTGGACGAGGTCGACAAGATGTCAATGGACTTCCGCGGCGACCCGTCCTCGGCGCTTCTCGAGGTGCTCGACCCGGAGCAGAACCACACCTTCAACGACCACTACATGGACCTGGACTACGACCTGTCGCGAGTCATGTTCATCTGCACGGCGAACGCCCTGCACGAGATTCCGCGGCCCCTGCAGGACCGCATGGAGATCATCCAGATCGCGGGTTACATCGAGCCGGACAAGCTGCAGATCGCCAAGAAGCACTTGGTTCCGAAGGTTATCGAGGCGAACGGGCTGTCCGAGGAGCACATCGAGTTCAGCGATTCGTCGATACTCGATGTGATCCGCTTCTACACGAAGGAGGCGGGCGTTCGCAACCTCGAGCGCGAGCTGGCGTCGGTGTGCCGCAAGGTCGCCCGCAAGGTCGTGAGGGATGGGAAAGACGTGAAGAAGACCCGGATCACCCCGAAGCTCGTGAAGAAGTACCTGGGTGTCGAGAAGTACCGCTTCGGTGTCACCGAGCGTGAGGACAAGGTGGGGGTCGCGACGGGTCTCGCCGTAACCGAGTTGGGGGGCGAACTCCTCCAGACCGAAGTGGCTGTGACCGCCGGCAAGGGCAAGCTGCAGCTGACGGGTCGGCTCGGCGAGGTGATGCAGGAGTCGGCGAACGCGGCCATGTCCTACATCCGCTCGCGTGCCAAGCAACTCGGCCTGGCCCGCGACTTCTACTCGAAGATCGACATCCACATTCATGTGCCCGAGGGCGGAACGCCGAAGGACGGGCCGTCGGCGGGCATCACCATGGCGACGACGCTGGCGTCGGCGCTCACCCAGATCCCCGTGCGCTCGAACGTCGGGATGACGGGCGAGATCACCCTGCGCGGCAGGGTGCTGCCGATCGGTGGCCTCAAGGAGAAGCTGATCGCAGCCCATCGCGGCGGGGTCGATACCGTGATCATTCCGCGGGAGAACGAGAAGGACACCAAGGACCTTCCGCCGCTGATCAAGAAGTCCCTCAGGCTCATCCTGGTCGACCACATGGACGAGGTGCTCGAGTCCGCCCTCGCGGTGGAGGATCCGGCCGGCTTCTTCCAGCAGGGCTCTCACGCCCTCGACGAGATCTACGAGTTGCCCCCGGCTCCGCCTGGGTCGACCGAGACGGATCTCGGGCATCCCGCCGGGATCAACTGATCGAGAAGTTCCCGGGCGTGTAGCTCAGCTGGCTAGAGCATCTCGTTTACACCGAGAGGGTCATAGGTTCGAGTCCTTTACCGCCCACCATCTGGGGGTGTAGCTCAATTGGTTAGAGCGCCTGCCTGTCACCATAAGATTCTTTCATTCGTTTAATTTAACAATGAAAGGAATACCGTGCTTATTTTAACTCTGCGATTTTATGGGAAAATAATAACATCAAATCTTTTTGAGGATTTGGCACATCACCATTTAATCACCAAACATTTTTCTTACAACCTGTTTATGAAAAGTATTTGAAGATAAACAAAAAAGATTAGCTGCCGTATCTGAAGCATTAAAGTTTTAAATTATAGTGCCTGTTGGTGATGAACTGGCAGGCGCTCTAAGACACCTAGCAACAGTTCTTTAACCTTTACATCACCAAAATAATTTTCATTATGTAATTAATGAATAAAAAAATATACCCAACTGGAGTTATAAAAACAAAGGATGGAAAAATAGATATTTGTTTAACATTGCAAAATGATATTAATTGGATGAAAACAATGAGAAGCAGACTTAGAAAAGCTGTTCCTGTAGATAAAAGCACAATGGATTCAGAATTGTTTAGTCACAACATGGCATTGATGAAAGTTTTAAAACAAATAAAAATGAATAAATGAAAAATGTATCAAGTGGGAAAACTAGAGGAAGCCGTCCTCATCATCGAAGAAAAAAGAAAAAGAAAAGTTACGTAAAATTTCTAAAGCGTAAAAGAATGAAAAGAAATACGAAAGGTATATTGAAGATTTTAAAAGAAAAAAAAACG
>JAYGDB010000200.1:0-6110 GCA_046583095.1 Myxococcota bacterium
GCCAAACCGAACGCCAGCACCCGCGCCGATGCCGTGAAGCCCTCTGCCGACAGCGGTTCGATCAGCTTCTCGGGTTCTTCGATCACCGTATACAGCGATGGGTTCTCGCGAAAGTCTCCCGCGAAGACCTGCACGTCCCCGACCTCCAGGTCGAGGATGCTCCGCTCCATTCCCTCGAGGTAGCCCTCCAGCATTGCCGAGTAGAGGATCATCACGAAAAGCGCGAAGGACATCGCCGAGACCGTCACGATCGTGCGGCGGCGATTCCGCCACACGTTGCGCCACGCCATCGGAAACAGATTCACGCGGGGAGTCTAACGGATTGCGCGAGTTCGCCTCGAAAGAAGCGGTTGCCACAGTCGTTCTCGAGCGCCAGCGACGCGAGGGCGGGAGCGTCAGCCCTCGTCGCCACCGACGCGCGCCGGAAATCCGCGCGAACCCGCGAGCATGGCGACGAGCAGGGCCGCAGCCAGCCAGAACGGCAAGCCGGTCGAAATGTCGAACAGGAAGCCGGCCGAAACTGGACCGAGTGCCCGGGCCAGCGAAGACCGGGACGTGAAGGTTCCCATCACGGCGCCTCGCGTTGTCGGGCTCGCAAAGGACGAGGCCATGCTCATCATCGACGGCTGACAGATTCCGCGGCCCACCGCAGAGACCCCGAGCGGAACCAGCAGGATCGCGACCGTCGGCGCGAGGGGAATCACCGCGAAGGAAATCGCCATCAAGCCGGCCCCCGCCCAGAAGAGGCTCCGCTCTCCGAAGCGCGCGGCCAGGGCGCGAATGGCGCCAGCCTGCACGGCACCCATCACGATCGCCATGCCGAACAGGACCATCGCAACGCCGCGAATCCCGTAGTCGAAGCGATCCATCATCAGGAAAGCGAAGACTGTCTCGATCTGGGTGACGGCCAGCGTGAAGAGGAAGTTCCCCCAGGAGATCTTTCGCACGCGCGGATCCGCCAGAACCCGCGCGCGGTCTTCCGGCTCGGCCACGAGCACGTGCTCCGACGGCTCCTGCAACGCCAGTGCCGCCCACACGACGTTTACGGCCGCCATCCCGGAGGCCACCAGGAGGGGCACGTGATAGCCGAGCGGGCCGAGCAGTCCGCCGATCAACGGCCCCAGCGTGAAGCCGACTGCAAACGAGGCCCCCAGCAGCCCCATCCAGCGCGTCCGTTCGGTCTCGTCGGTGGCGTCACTGATGTAGGCGCTCGCAACGCTGATATTCGCCGCAAAGGCGCCACCCAGAATCCGGGCGGCGAAGAGCCACTCCATCGAGGGCGCGAGCCCGGCGAGAAGTAACGCTCCGCTCGAGCCGGCAGTCGTCATCAGCATGACCGAGCGGCGGCCGATCCGGTCCGAGAGCCTTCCCCAGAGCGGGGCGAACAGGAACTGCATGGCGGCGTAGCTCGCGACCAGCAGCCCCAGCACGCCGGCGCTCGACTCGAACTCTTCGATAATGAACGGAAGTACCGGGACCACGATCCCGAAACCCACGAGATCGATGACCACGATGCTGAATAGAACCGCGAGAGCGCGTCGGCTTTGCATGGATCCTGTCGTGAAGCCGGACTCGTCCGGTGGAGTGATCTTGCCCCAGGACGAGAGAGACGCAACCGTGCCGCCCAGCCGCGAAAAGGTGCTGGACTCGCCTCCCGGGTTGTGGTTGGATGTTTCCGCCCCCACCTCGGGGGGTCCAGGAGTCCCGACCCGATGCGTAGCTTGCGCCTGCAACTGACCGTGACGATCCTCACTCTGACGCTGTGTGGAACTGCGTCGGCCCAGGAACAGAGGGGAATCCAGGGGCTCCTTAGCGTGCGCTTCGCTCACGGTTTCGAGCAGTCGGCCCTGGACGTGGGCGACAAGTTCGACGACAGCCAGGGAATCGAAATTGGCGCCGGCTTTCAGCCCGGCGAGCGCTTCGCGTTCCTGCTCGGATACGAGTGGCAAACCGACAACGACTTCGACACCCACTACTTCCCGGTGACCGTCCGCGCCTACTCGCCGGCGCTGCTGGAGAATGTCCGCCTCTACGCCACGGTGGGACTCGGCGTCGTGTTCACACGCCTTTACAACGACCTCGAGCCCAACGGCAACCAGCGGGCGGCGGCCTTCCATGCCGGCGGCGGTCTCGAATTCGAACTCAACGAGAACGTCGGAGTCCTGATCTACACGAAGTACAAGCGCGGCCTCGGCGAAGTGGAGGACTTCGAGTCGATCGTCTCGGGAATCGGAGTCCAGTACCGCTGGGGCCTATAGCCCCTCTCGAGTCGACTCCAGCGCCACGCGCACGGAGCCCACGGAGGGGTAAGCTATGGGCTCCCCAGTTGGAGGAGCCCCCATGCCTCGCGTCGTCAAGCTCGGAATCAAGCGCCCCGCCACGCGGCCGCTGCTACCGGATCCGGAGCCGCGCGAACAGAAGTACACGATCTTCTCCGTCGACGATCACCTGATGGAGCCGCCGGACGCCTTCGTGGGGCGCATGCCCAAGAAGTTCGAAGCTCGCGCGCCGCGCGTGATCGAAACCGAGGAAGGCCACGAAGTCTGGTCGATCGACGACACGCCGTACTTCCAGGTGGGCTTCATGGCGGTCGCCGGGAGACCCAAGGAAGACCACCGGGTCGAGCCGTCGCGCTTCGATGAGGTGCGACCGGGCTGCTACAAGATCAAGGACCGCATCAAGGACATGGACATCAACGGCGTGTGGGCGTCGGTGAATTTCCCTTCCGGGGTCACGGGCTTCGGCGGCACCCTCTTCTCGGAGTTCGACGACGCCGAGTTCGGCCTCGCCTGCACGCGTGCATGGAACGACTGGCTCTTCGAAGAGTGGCATGGCTCCTACCCGGATCGCATCGTGCCCCTCGGCATCACCTTCCTCACGGATCCGGAGATCGGAGCTGAGGAGATCCGTCGCAACGCCAAGCGCGGCTTCACGGCGGTGACGATGCCCGAACAGCCCCACCAGCAGGGCTTGCCTCCCGTCTTCGATCCGTACTGGGAGCCGATCATCCGGGCGTGTGCCGAAACGGAGACCGTGCTGAACCTGCACGTCGGCTCCTCGGGCTTCAGCAAGATGCCGCCGGGCGCGCCAATGCTCGAACTCGGCGCGACGATGTTCCAGGCCATGGCCTTCCAGTCGTGCGCGGAGTGGCTGTGGAGCGCTTGGCCCGCCCGCTACCCCGATTTGAAGATCGCGATGAGCGAGGGTGGCATCGCCTGGGTGGCGGGACTGATCGATCGCTGCGACAACATCATGTCCCGCTCCGGCTACGGCAGCAGTTGGCCCGCCAAGGACGTCACGCCCTCCGAGTGCCTGCGGCGAAACTTCTGGTTCTGCATGATCGACGACCCGTCGAGTATCCCTACCCGCTACGCGATCGGCGTCGAGAACATCCTGTGCGAGTCCGACTACCCGCACGGGGACGGCACCTGGCCCGATACCCAGCAGGTCGTCCACGATCTGATCGGCGATTGCCCCGTCGAGGAGATCCGCATGATGACCCACGAGAACGCCTCGAAGCTGTACCGCCACCCGCTCCCCGAGGTGCGCCTCCCCTGAGCGACCTGTGTTTCGCATCCGCGAGAGATCTCGTGGACGGGATCCGGCGTCGGGAGTTCTCGGCCGTGGAGGTGATGGCCGCACACCTCGAGCGCATCGATGCGGTGAATCCACACCTCAACGCGGTCGTCAGCCTGCTTCCCGAGCGCGGCCTCGAGGGCGCGAAGCGTGCAGACGAGGCCATTTCCCGCGGCGACCCGCTCGGTGTCCTTCACGGCCTGCCGGTGGCCCACAAGGATCTCCACCTCACGGCCGGCATCCGCACCACCCAGGGCTCCAAGCTCTTCCGCGACTACGTCCCCGAGCAGGACGATCTGATCGTCGAGCGCATTCGCCAGGCGGGCGCGATCTGCATCGGCAAGACGAACGTTCCCGAGTTCGGGGCGGGCTCGCAGACCTTCAACGAGGTGTTCGGCGAAACCCGGAACCCCTACGACCTCTCGAAGACCTGCGGCGGTAGCAGCGGCGGCGCGGCCGTCGCCCTGGCCGCGGGGATGCTGCCGATCGCCGAAGGCAGCGACATGGGCGGCTCGCTCCGCAACCCCGCGAGCTTCTGCAATGTCGTGGGGATGCGCCCGTCTCCCGGGCGCGTGCCCTCGCACCCCAAACAGCTCGGTTGGCAGGGGCTCAGCGTGCAGGGACCGATGGGTCGCAACGTCGCCGACACGGCGCTGCTGCTCTCGGCCATCGCCGGCCCCGACCCGCGCTCTCCGATCGCGATCTCCGAAGACGGAGCGCGCTTCGCGAAGCCCCTCGAGCGCAACTTCCGCGGCACCCGTGTCGCCTGCAGCAAGGATCTCGGCGGGTTGCCGGTCGATCCGCGCGTCACGAAGGCCCTCGAGGGCGCGGCTCCGGCCCTGCGAGAACTTGGCTGCACGGTCGAACACGCGGAGCCCGATCTCTCCGATGCCCATGAGGTGTTCCAGATCCTGCGTGCCTGGACGTTCGCGATGGGCTTCGCGTCTGCGCCGGACTCCGCCCTCGACGTCGTCAAGGACACGGTGCGCTGGAACGTCGAGCTCGGGCGCCGGCTCTCCGCCGCCCAGATCGGCGAAGCCGAAATGCAGCGCACCCGCCTCTACCACCGGATGCGCGAGTTCATGCAGAGCTACGAATTTCTCGTCCTGCCCGTCAGCCAGGTCCCGCCCTTCCCGATCGAAGAGAGGTGGGTGAAGGAGATCGCCGGCGAGAAGATGGAGACCTACATCGACTGGATGAAGTCTTGCTACCTCATAACGGTGACGGGCCACCCCGCGATCTCGGTGCCTTGCGGGTTCACGCAGGACGGCCTTCCGGTGGGCCTCCAGATCGTCGGCCGACACCAGGACGACTGGGGGCTCTTGCAACTCGCCCACGCGTTCGAGCAGGCCACCGGAACCGGCGAGCGCCGTCCAGAGCTCTGACGCGCGTTGCTCGACCCGCCTACGGGCGAGCTAGCATGCCACCCTCATGGCTGGCCAGGACATCGCGCAGGGACCCGAGCCCACCTACGACAAGATCGTCTCGGGCTTCGAGACCTTCCACCATCCCGATCCGCTGGAACTCGATTGGGGCGGAAGCCTCCCCGGCTTCGACATCGCCTACGAGACCTGGGGCGAACTCTCTCCGGCGCGCGACAACGCCGTTCTCCTCCACACGGGTCTCTCCGCGTCATCCCACGCCCACAGTCATTCGAAGAATTCCAACCCCGGCTGGTGGGAGGGCTTCATCGGCCCCGGCGCTCCCATCGATACGGACCGCTTCCACGTCATCTGTACCAACCTGATCGGCGGCTGCTACGGCAGCACCGGTCCGTCCTCGACGAATCCCGAGACCGGCGAGCCGTTCGCGACCGATTTCCCGATCGTAACCGTGCGCGACATGATCCGGGCGCAGCTCCTGATGCTCGATCATCTCGGCATCGACAGCCTCTTCGCATCGATTGGAGCATCGCTGGGCGGCATGCAGTCGCTGATGGTCGCGGCCCTGGCGCCCGAGCGCGTCAGGCGCATCGTCAGCATCTCGGCGGCGATTCGCTCGTACCCCCAGGCGATTGCGCTCCGCTTCATGCAGCGCCAGGCCGTGATGAACGATGCCGATTGGCAGGACGGCCACTACTACGGCAAGAGCTTTCCGCATCGGGGCCTCAAGGTGGCGCGCGGCATCGGGACTATCACCTACCGCTCGGGGCCCGAGTGGCAGAACCGTTTCGGGCGCACGCGCCCCGACGAGCCGCCGCGGCTCGACGAGGACTTCCAGGTGGAGAGTTACCTCGCCTACCAGGGCGAGAAGTTCTGCCTGCAATACGACGCGAACTCCTACCTCTACATCTCGAAGGCGATGGATCTCTTCGACCTGAACCCCGAAGGCGGCAGCAACGACGAAGCGCCGACCATCGCCGACATCCGCTGCCCGACACTCGTCATCGGCGTCACGTCGGACATCCTCTTCCCCGTGCGCCAGCAGCGAGAACTCGCGGAGAGCCTGCGAAAGACGGGCTCGGAAGTGACCTACCTCGAGATCGACGCCCCCTACGGGCACGACACCTTCCTGATCGAGCGCGAGACCGTAGG
>JAYGDB010000015.1:0-40830 GCA_046583095.1 Myxococcota bacterium
GTTTCCAGATCGAGCCTAGATCGAGCTGGTCGTAGGCATGCTTTCATGGAGATGCATGGGTATGGACTGACGCACTCCTTTACAAAGACATAAATGGAGATGGATGATCCCACCCTCAAGGATTACACCTGCCGCATCCTCGATTTGATTACGCCCATGGGCAAGGGCCAGCGCGCGCTTATCGTATCGCCGCCGCGCGTGGGCAAGACCATGATGTTGCAGAACATCGCCCATGCCGTCACCACCAATTATCCCGAGGCCTATCTGATCGTGCTTCTTATCGACGAGAGGCCCGAGGAAGTCACCGACATGAAACGCTCGGTTCAGGGGGAAGTCATCAGCTCCACGTTCGACGAACCGGCGACCCGTCACGTTCAGGTGGCCGATATGGTGATCTCGAAGGCCAAGCGGCTGGTGGAACATAAACGCGATGTGGTGATTCTTCTCGATTCCATCACCCGTTTGGCGCGGGCCTATAACACCGTGGTGCCGAGTTCGGGCAAGGTGCTCACCGGCGGCGTTGATTCCAATGCCCTGCAACGGCCGAAACGCTTCTTTGGCGCGGCAAGAAACATCGAGGAAGGCGGATCCCTGACCATCATTGGCACGGCGCTGGTCGACACCGGATCACGGATGGATGAAGTGATCTTCGAGGAATTCAAGGGGACGGGCAACAGCGAGCTCGTGCTGGACCGGAAGCTGGCGGATCGGCGCACCTACCCGGCGATCGACATCAACCGCTCGGCGACCCGGCGCGAGGAGCTGCTCCTCGACGAGAACACGTTGAACCGGATGCACCTCCTCCGCAAGGTCCTGTCTCCCCTCTCGCCCGTGGACTCGATGGAGTTCCTGCTGGGCAAGATCAAGGGGACCGATTCCAACGCGGAGTTCCTGGAGTCGATGAACTCCTAGCTCCTGTGCGACAGTCCCCGGGTCATGGCGGACTACCTCGAGAAGATCAGCGAGGCCGAGGTGCGCGCTCGCGCCCTGGAGGAGCAGCTCGCCGACCCGGAACTCGCCCAGAAGCCCAGCGAGTACCAGCGGCTCGGCAAGCAGCTAGCCCTGGAGCGTCCGCTGTTGGAGGCGGGTGCGCGCTACCGGGCGACCCTGAGCGAACTCGGAGGCGCCCGCGAGATGCTCGCGGACGACGATCCCGGGATCGCCGAGATGGCGCGTAGCGACGTCGAGCGCCTGGTCGCCGACAGGGACCAGATCGAACAGGATCTGCGACAGCTCCTGGTTCCCATCGACCCGAACGACGCCCGCAACGCAATCCTGGAGATCCGGGCGGGGACCGGGGGCGACGAGGCGGCTCTATTCGCAGGCGACCTGTTCCGGATGTACCACCGGCACGCCGACCGCGTCGGCTGGCAGATCGAGCAGATGTCGGCCTCGGATACGCCCGGGGGCGGATTCAAGGAGATCATCGCCCTGGTCTCCGGTACCGGCGTGTTCCGGGATCTCAAGTACGAGCGCGGGGTTCACCGGGTGCAGCGGGTGCCGGCGACCGAGTCCCAGGGTCGCGTCCACACATCGACGGTGACGGTGGCCGTGTTGCCCGAGGCCGAGGAGGTGGATGTCGAGGTCAACCCCAACGATCTCCGGATCGACGTCATGCGCGCCCGTGGGCCGGGTGGCCAGAGCGTCAATACGACCGACTCCGCGGTTCGCATCACCCACCTGCCGACCGGCCTGGTCGTCCAGTGCCAGGACGAGAAGAGCCAGCACAAGAACAAGGCCAAGGCCATGAAGGTGCTGCTCTCGCGCCTGCTCGAGATGGAGCAGCAGCGGACCGCAGAAGAGCGCGCCCACGAGCGACGCCAGCAGGTCGGGACAGGTGAACGGAGCGAGAAGATCCGCACCTACAACTACGCGCAGAACCGGGTCACGGACCATCGGGCGTCCGTCACGCTCCACAAGCTCGAACAGATTCTCGAGGGCAACCTCGATGAGTTGCTCTCTGCGATTCGGCTCGACCTCTCCGAGACCTACGAGAGCGCGGACCCGCAAGCCCGGACCTGAGCGAAGAGCCCAAGCGTGAGCGAAGAGAAGAGTTGGACGATCCTGGAACTGCTCCGGTGGACCACCGAGCACTTCGCCGAGCAAGGAATCGAAACCGCGAAGCTCGACGCTGAGTGCCTGCTCGCCCACGCCCTGGGGATGAAGCGCCTCCAGCTCTACGTCGAGTTCGAGCAGACCTCCGGTTCCGAAGAGCGAGCCCGGTTCCGAGAGCTGGTGGTCCGGCGGGCACGTGACCGGGTGCCGGTCTCGCAGCTGGTCGGCAAGAAGGAGTTCTGGTCGCTGGAGTTGGACGTCAGCCGCGACGTCCTTTCGCCACGTCCAGAGACCGAAACCCTCGTCGAGGCGGCGCTGGCGCGTCTGCCGGATGCGTCCGGGAAGTACAAGATCCTCGATCTGGGCACCGGATCGGGGGCCATCGCCCTCGCATTATCGAAGGAACGCCCCGCCGCACAGGTAACCGCGACGGATATCTCCCCGGAGGCGCTACAGATTGCCCGCTCCAACGCCGACAAGTTGCAGGTGAGTGAGCGACTCCGTTTCGTGGAGGGAGACCTTCTCGGGGCCGTTCCGGGCGAGCAATTCGACCTCGTCGTCTCGAATCCACCCTACGTGGCGAGACGGGACGCCGAGAGGTTGCCGCCGGAGCTGGCTCACGAGCCGGAGGTGGCCCTTTTCGGCGGAGAGGACGGCTTCGCGGTTTCGAGTCGTCTGGTCGCTGAGGTGCAGGACGGGTTGGTGCCCGGGGGTGCCTTCGCGATCGAGGTAGCGCCTGACCAGGCGGAGAGGACCGCGGAAGAGTGCAGACAGGCAGGTCTCGAGGAGATCGAGATCCTGCGGGATCTGGCCAGGAGGCCACGCGTCGTCGCGGCGCGGAAGCCTGCAGAGCCAGAGCAGAAATAGTTCAAACCGCCGCTTGCACGATTCCCCTCCAGCGGTGAGAGCCCAGATGCAGGGCCCACAGCCAGGAGGCGAGCCGATGGCCAGTCGATCCACCCACAAGCTTCTGCGTGTCATCAAGACGGAGGAACCCGGCTTCGAGTCGGGCTTCGCGGCCGTATGCGACCGCAGCGAGACCGAGGCGGTTGCGGAGAAGGATGTTCGCAAGCTCATCGACCGGGTGCGGACGGGTGGAGACGCGGAGCTGTTGGCGATCGTCAACAAGGCGGCCCGCTCGAAGCTCGAGAGCTTCGAGGTGGGTCGCGATGAGTGGGACGAAGCTTGCGAGAGCATCGACGGAAGCGACCGGGCAGCCCTCGGGAAGGCCGCCATGCGCGTCCGTGACTTCCATCGCAGGCGGATACCCTCCAGCTGGGAGATGCGCGAAGAAGGCGGTGCCTTCCTCGGCCAGAAGGTCCGAGCTCTCGAGCGGGTCGGGATCTACGCCCGGGCAAAGAGCCTGCGCGCACCGTCGAGTATCATCATGAACACGATCCCGGCTTCGGTCGTCGAGGTGCCGGAGATCGTCCTGGCGGTAGCCGCCGAGCATGACCAGCGGGTCGATCCAACGATCCTCACAGCCGCCCGGGTCGCCGGCGTGCACCGGGTCTTCAAGATGAGCGGCCCCGCGGCCATTGGCGCCATGGCCTACGGGACCGAGACCGTTCCCGCCGTCGACAAGATCGTGGGGCGGGGCGAGGCCGCGATAGCTGCTGCGAAGCGGGTGGTGGCCAGCCAGGTCGCCGTCGATGCCGAGGGCGGGCCGAGCGAGGTCTGCATCGTGGCCGACCGAAGCGCCACCCCCGGCTGGCTGGCCGCGGACATCCTCTCGCAGGCCGAGCAAGACGAGAGCGCCCGTGTGGTTCTCATCACGCACACCAAGGCTCTCGCCACGCGCGTCCAGGACCAGGTCGTGAAGCAGCTCGTGGGGCTCGATCGGGCCAAGGTCGCGAAAGCGTCCCTCTCCACCCGGGGGGTGATCCTGCTGACGCGGAATCTCGCGGAGTCCATTACACTCGCGAATCGCTACGCACCGGAGCACCTCGTTCTCGCCATCGAGGACCCGGAAGGCGCGATGAAGACGGTCTTCAACGCGGGTGCCATCTTCCTCGGCCACTACACGCCGGTGGCAGTGGGGGACTACCTGGCGGGTCCGAACAGCGTGCTCCCGACGGGTGGGATGGCGCGCTTTTCGTCGCCTCTGGGTGTCGATGATTTTCTGAAGCGGACGAGCTTCATGAAGTTCGAGCCGCCGAAGCTGCGGGAGCTGGGAGCCGAGGTGATCCGCCTGTCCGAGGTCGAGGGCCTCGGGGGCAACGGCAAGTCGATCGACCTGCGGCTACAGAAGATTCGCCGGGTGCGTCGAGAGCGCGAGGCGGCCCGAGAAGCCGGGATCTAGCAAGCTCGAGAGCGAGCTTCTGGTTCTCGGAGAGACGAGAGAGAGGACCATGAGCGACTCCGCAAGCGAGCGAACAGCCTCCGTCGTCCGCAAGACGAAGGAAACGGACATCCGTATCGAGCTCGCGCTCGACGGGTCGGGGCAGTACGACGTCTCGACCGGGATTCCCTTCTTCGACCACATGCTGGAGTCCTTCGCGAAGCACGGACTCTTCGATCTCGAGATCGCCGCCAAGGGTGATGTCGATGTCGATCTCCACCACACGATCGAAGACGTGGGCATCGCCCTGGGCGACGCCTTCCGCCAGGCACTCGGCTCGGCCGAGGGGATCCGCCGCTTCGGATCCGCCTTGCTGCCGATGGCCGAGGCCAAGGTCGAGGTGGCCGTCGACGTTTCGAACCGCCCCTATCTCGTCTATCGGGTCGAGCTCACGAGCGATCGCATCGGCGACTTCGATCCCTCGCTCACCGAGGACTTCCTGCGTGCGCTCTCCCAGAACGCGGGTCTCGATCTCCACGTCGACATGCAGTACGGCCGCAGTGCCCATCACGTGATCGAGGCGGTCTTCAAGGGAACCGCGCGCGCTTTGCGTGTCGCGCTGGAAGTGGATCCGCGCCAGAGCGGTCTGCCGACCGTCAAGGGCGCGCTGTAGGATTACGGAAGACGAAGATGGGCGCGCCTAGAATCGCGGTCGTCGACTACGGCGCCGGCAACCTGCGCAGCGTCGCTAAGGCACTCGCGCGCTCGGGCATGGTCCCGGTGGTGACCGGGAGTCCCTCGCTTGTGAAGGATTGCGCGGGAGTCGTCTTGCCCGGCGTCGGCGCGTTTCGCGATGCTGCGAATCAGCTCCGTGCAGCAGGACTCGATGAAGCCGTAATGCGTGCGATTTCGGACAGGCGCCCCTACCTGGGGCTGTGCTTCGGACTGCAGTTGCTCTTCGACGAGGGCGAGGAGCACGGCCTCACGAAGGGCTTCGGAGTGATCGCGGGCAGCGTGAAGCGATTCCCCACAACAGACGATCTTCGAGTTCCGCACATCGGTTGGAACGAGGTGCGCTTCTCGGGGTCGCACCCGATGCTCGAGTACCTCCCCGCGCGCGACTTCTTCTACTTCGTGCACTCCTATCGAGGTGAGCCGAAAGACGAAGGCATCGTCGTCGGGCGTACCGACTACGGCGGCGACTTCGCCTCCGCGGTGGCTACCGACGCACTCTTCGCCGTGCAGTTCCACCCCGAGAAGAGCCAGGCTTCCGGCAAGCGGCTGCTCGACGCCTATCGCTGCTGGGTCGAGGCGTCGTAGTCGTGGGCTTCGAGATCATCCCGTCGATCGACATCCTGAATGGTGAGTGCGTGCGTCTCGCACAGGGCAGTTACCAAGACGTCACCGTGTACGCGCCAGACCCGTTGGACGCAGCGCGGCGCTGGGCGGCTTATCCGATTCGCCGCTTCCACGTCGTGGATCTCGATGGTGCGCGGGACGGCGTGCGCGCGAACGAGAAGGCGATCCGCGACATCGTTGGCGCGATGGACGGAGTTCCCGTACAGCTCGGGGGCGGCGTCCGGAGTGTCGCCGATGTGGAGGCAGCGCTTGCGCTCGGGATCGATCGCGTCGTGATGGGAACCGTTGCCCTGAAGCAGCCCCGGGTAGTTCGCGACGCGGCGCGGGAGTTCCCCGGCCGGGTGGTGCTTGGCATCGACGCGCGGAACGGCTACGTGGCTATCGAGGGCTGGGTGGACGTGAGCGAAATGAGCGCCAGCGAGATGGCGAAGAGCCTCGAGGACGCAGGTGTCGCGGCGATCGTCTATACCGACATTGGTCGCGACGGGATGCTGACCGGCGCCAACCTCGACGCCACCCGGGCGCTGGCCGAGAACGTCGACCTTCCGGTGATCGTCTCCGGCGGCATCGCCTCGCTGGCAGACATCGAGGGCTCGCTGGCTCTCAGGGAGAGCGGGGTTGTAGGCGCCATCCTCGGGCGCTCCTTGTATACCGGTGCGGTGGACCTTTCGGCGGCGCTACAGCTGGTGGCCGATGCGGAGACGGCATGCTCCTGAAACGCATCATCCCGTGTCTCGATGTCGACAAGGGACGGGTCGTCAAGGGAATCAAGTACGTCGATCACGTTGATGCGGGGGATCCCGTCGAGGTGGCGCGTCACTATGATGCCCAGGAAGCCGACGAGATCACCTTCCTCGATATCACGGCGAGTCACGAGGAGCGCGACATCCTGCTCGATGTCGTGACGCGAACGGCGGAGAGTGTCTTCATGCCCCTTACCGTGGGAGGAGGCGTCCGTTCGCTACAGGACATCCGCGATCTGCTGAATGCCGGCGCCGACAAGGTCTCGATCATGACGGCCGCGGTGCAGAACCCGGATCTCGTCGCCCAGGCCGCGGCGAAGATCGGTAGTGCAAACCTGGTCGTCGCCATCGATGCACGGGCGAAGGAAGACGGCGAGGGCTGGGAGGTGTGCACCCACGGCGGGCGTCGACCGACAGGCATCGATGCTGTCGAGTGGGCGGTAAAGATGGCGGAAATGGGCGCGGGGGAGATCCTGCTCACGAGTATGGATCGCGATGGAACGAAGAGCGGCTACGACCTGGCGATGCTGCGCGGCGTCGCCGACCAGGTTCGGATCCCCGTGATTGCGTCGGGCGGCGGCGGCAGTGCCAGAGATCTTGCCGACGCACTGCATGAAGGACCCGAAGGGGGCCACTGTCAGGCTGCCCTCGCGGCGTCGATCTTCCACTTCCACGAGACCACCGTGGGAGAGGTGAAGCAACAGTTGCTCGACTGGGGGATTCCGGTCCGGCCTCCTCCGGAAGACCCAGCCAGGACTGCATGAGCGTTGCCGCCGTGTTGCTTGAATCCCCATGGGGCGTGGGCTACGGTGCTATTTCGCATGCCCCCCCCTTTTCATGCGCCTCCTGTAGCAATCAGCGACACCGAATTGAGCTACTGGCCACCTACTAGCGGAGTTCGGTAGGTCGATCGGGAGTTCCCGCTCGACCGCCACCCGCGTCTGTCGCCTGGATCTAGATAGATATAGATAAAGGCGAGACCGAGAGAGCACATGCCCGTCATCAAGCTGAAGGAGAACGAGTCGATCGAGCAGGCGATGAAGCGCTTCAAGAAGACCTGCGAGAAGGCCGGGATCCTTACTGAGCTACGACGACGCGAGTATTACGACAAGCCGAGCATCCGCAAGAAGAAGAAGGCCGCCGCTGCCCGCAAGCGTGCACTGAAGAAGATGAGAAGGTCCCACTAGGCACTAGCCGAGCAGGGACAGGCTTTGAGGTCGGATGCCCAGGGTTCCCGATGAAAGCATCCAGGAAATTCGCAGCCGCGTCGACATCGTCGGCTTGATCGGCCGCTACGTCGAGCTGAAGCAAGCTGGACGAAGCTGGAAGGGACTCTGTCCTTTCCACAAGGAGAAGACGCCCTCGTTCAACGTCAACTCCGAGCGCCAGGTCTTCCATTGCTTCGGCTGCAACGAGGGTGGCGATGTCATCGGCTTCTTGATGATGCACGACAACCTTTCCTTCCCCGAGGCTGTTCGAACTCTGGCCGCTGAATGCGGCATCGAGATCCCCGAGGCGACTGACGGCGACGAGCGCGCGCGCGGCCTCAACGAGAACCTCGTTGCTGCCAACGAGGTTGCCCAGGCCCTGTACCGCGGCTGCCTCGATGCCGAAGAAGGCCAGACCGCCCGCGATTACCTGAAGGGCCGGGGCTTTAGTGACGAAGCGATTGCCGAGTATGCGATCGGCTACGCGCCCGACCGCTGGGATGCCGTGGCGACACGTCTCGGCGAGCAGGGGATCCCGGCCGCGATCGGCGAGAAGGCCGGCCTGCTCAAGAAGCGAGAGCGCAAGTCAGGCTACTACGACGCTTTGCGCGGCCGCATCACGTTTCCGATCCACGACGTGCGAGGCCGGATCGTTGGATTCGGGGGCAGGGCCCTGGGCGAGGGACAGGAGCCCAAGTACCTGAACACCCCTGAGACCCCGGTCTTTCGCAAGCGCGAGATCTTCTACGGCTTCCCGCATGCGCTCGCCAAGGTACGTGAGGCCAAGCGGGCGATCATCTGCGAGGGCTACTTCGACCGTATTGCGCTCTCGCGCGCCGGGCTCGGAGAAGCCCTTGCCACCTGCGGTACGTCGCTCACGCCCGAGCACGCCAAGCAGCTGAACCAGCGAACTCGTGAGGTCGTTCTGCTCTTCGACGGCGACGACGCCGGGCGCAAGGCGATGGAGCGGTCCCTCGGGACCCTGTTGTCGGAAGGGCTGCGAGTTCGTGCAGCCGCGCTCCCCAGCGGCGAAGACCCGGACAGCTTCCTCGTCGCACATGGCGCCGAGGCGCTGCGCGACCTCGTGGTAAAGTCTCGCGATGCCATCGAACTGGCGATGCAGTGGGCAGTGGATGCGGGTTGTGCGACGCCCATCCAGAAGGCGGACGTCGTGAATCGCGTCGCGCCGTTGGTGGCACAGGTCACCGATCCGGTCCAGCGGGACGGCTACGTCCGAGAACTCTCGAACTGGACGGCGACGGACGAGCGAGCCGTCAGAGAGCAAGTCAGGAAAGCAGTCCAGGGCGGTAGCGTAGCTGTCGTCGAGGCCGACATCGCTCCGCTGCCGGCTATACGCGAAGAGCGCCACTTTCACGCTCTGGCCGTGCTGCTCTTCCGTCATCCGCACCTCGCCCAGATCTTCGATCGCGAGGCTCTCGAGTCCATGCTGCCGCAGGGTTCCTGGCTGGCGGTGATCGGGGCCTTGCTCGATGCTGGGGAAGGCGGGGGTCTCGACAAGTTGGGTGCCGCGAATCTCTTCGCTCTCGAGTCGAGAATGGATGAGGACGCGCGCTCGCGCTTGCGAGCGGTCGCCATCGACGTGAACCTCTTCCAGGGCGAGACCTCGGTCAAGCAGGAGATCGGGGATATCGCCCGAAGAATCGAGAGAAAGCATGTCGATGGACTGCAGGCTGAACTAACACGCAGGCTGGCCGACCCTGAGGCCGACCACGCTGCGATCATGAAAGAGAAGCAGGAACTCCAGGAACGAGGGCTGGCGGTCGTGCGGTTAGACGCCGGTCCTGTGTCTCATGTCTAGCTGATGCGCAGCTAGTCCAAGCACCACGTAGAAGCCGAACTGGTAAGTGCCGAGTTGGAATAGAGATGATTGATTAAGGAGAGGAAATCCCCCCATGTCCTCCAACGCGCCCACGGGCTCGTCCCGTTCCAGGTCGGCCTCGTCCGTTGCCAAGACGACGAAGCGTACAGCCGCCAAGGTCAAGCCGAAGGCCAAGAAGGCGGTTGCCGCAAAGCGAGCGAACGGAAGCGCCGGAGTCGACGCGTCGGTCGAGCGCGAACTCTTCGCCGTCGAGTCGATGAACCCTCGTCTCGCTGAAACCACGCCGGCCACCGCGGCAGCGACGCGCCGTCGCGTGCGCGTCAAGCAGGCCACCGACTCCGACGACGGTCACAGTACCGACCCGGTTCGTGTCTACCTTCGCGAGATGGGCCAGGTTTCCCTGCTTACCCGGGAGGGCGAGGTAGAGATCGCGAAGCGCATCGAGGCAGGGCTTTTCGACGCCCAAGTGGCTGTGTTGGGCACGCCCATGGGCATCGCGCGGACTCTCGAAATTGGCGACGTCGTTCGCAGGAAGGACATTGATCTAGGCAAGGTGCTCGACGGGCTCGACGACGAGAACTCCGCGGCCCCCGAGGAACGCCGCAAGCAGCTCCTCGCGGTGATGGGGAAGATCAAGAAGGTCGAGGTAGCGATGTCGCGCAAGCGCAGCTCAATCGCGAACAGCCGCACCACGGCCGAGACGCGCAAGCGCCTCTGGGGCGAGATCGACCGCGGCTGCCTGGATGCCGTCGAACATCTCCGGAAGGTGCGGCTCTCGAAGCTGCTGATCGCCGGTATCACGGGGGACTTCGAAGAGATCGCAGAGTCGATCGAAATGCTCCGGGCCCAGGAGGAGAGCGTGTCGCGCAGCTTCGGGATCTCGGTTCAGGAGTTTGCGGCGCTCGCCGAGGCGTCCATGAAGCGCAGCGCCCGCGGCAAGCAGGCCTTGATGAAGCTCGGCGGCAACTCGGGCCGGGTTGCCGTCGCCGTTTCGGAGCTCGTACAACTCGAGCGGAGCTGCGAGAAGATCGAGCAGGAAATTGGGATGCCGTGCGAAGAAGTGAGCGTCGCCCGAGAGAGGCTTCGCGAAGCCAAGACACGCGCCCACGGCGCGAAGAGCGAACTCGTCCAGGCGAACCTGCGCCTGGTGGTCTCGATCGCCAAGAAGTACACCAACCGCGGCCTACAGTTCCTGGACTTGATCCAGGAGGGCAACATCGGCCTGATGAAGGCCGTCGACAAGTTCGAGTACCAGCGAGGCTACAAGTTCTCGACCTATGCGACCTGGTGGATCCGACAGGCAATCACACGCGCGATTGCCGACCAGGCCCGCACCATCCGTATCCCCGTGCACATGATCGAGACGATCCACAAGCTGGCGCGCACCACGCGTCACCTCGTGCAGGTGCTGGGCCACGAGCCGACGGCGGAGGAGCTGTCCCTCAACATGGGGCTCCCGATCGACAAGGTACGGATGGTCCAGCGGATCGGACGCGAGCCCATCAGTCTCGAGTCCCCGGTGGGAGAAGAAGAGGACAGTAACCTCTCCGATTTCATCGAAGACAAGAGCACGGTGAGCCCGCAGGATGCGGTGATCCACTCGAATCTCGCTGAGCAGACCCGAGAGGTACTCTCGACTCTCGCCCCGCGCGAGGCGCGCGTTCTCCGCATGCGCTTCGGGATCGGCGAACAGCAGAATCACACTCTCGAAGAGGTGGGGCAGGACTTCGACGTCACCCGGGAGCGGATCCGGCAGATCGAGGCCAAGGCGCTTCGGAAGCTCCGCCATCCGAGTCGCAGCCGAGTGCTGAAGCCGTTCCTGGACTGATCTTGCCGGCGCGTGCCGGCGAATCGTCAAGTCGGCCCACTAGGTCGGCGCAGCCTGCGACTCGATCCAGGTCTGATAGTCGGTGTAGCCGACTTCCCTCTGGCGCTCCGCGACCCGGCGGAGGATCTCCGCGAGTGTCGAGGTGTTGGGGGGTGTGCCGAGCTGCGTGGCGATCCGGTCGGCGGTCTCGCGCGCCGCATCGGTGGCGAGGTTCGGCAGGTCGGCCTCTGCGTCGCGGCCGTCTGCCACGAGGCCCAGAAACGCCTCGATGGCGTCCGCCGAGACCTGTCTGGCGTGCTTGCGGGATGCCACGATGTTGCCCTTCCCGGTGACCACGTTGCCAACCGAGAAGAGGGTCGGGAAGCCGTCGATGCGCCCCACGTCCCAATCCGCAAAATCGAAGAGTTCACCCTTCATCGGGATGCCCTCGATGGGCTCGGGGATGCTGCCGATCGAACTGATCACCCGGGTGGCGCGACGCTCGTAGGTCTCGTCGGTGGGAATGACGCGACCGTCCTCGATCTTCGTTCGCCGGAAGCGCAGTCCGATCAGCCGGCCGCTCTCGATGATGAGGCCGTCCGGGGCCGATAGCGGTTCGATGCTGAAACGGAACTTCTCGCTGGCCTTGGCGAGCATACGCTCGCGCCCCTTGTAGACCTTCTCGATGCGGGCCTCATCGGCGCCTACGGGAATCTCCATCAACGGCATGTCCTTGACGCGCCGGCGATAGAAGATCGTGCAACCCCGAAGCCCCAAGTCCTCGTAGGCAAGGTCGTGGCTGGCGAGGATCTTCGGGATGCCCTTTACCTCCAGCTCGATGATGCTCGTATCGATGCCGCGTTCGCCGAGTGCACGCTTCGCGTTCTCGAGCATCAGGATCTTCGCCACGTCGATCGACGCGAGTCCGCCGCCCACGACGATGCAGCCGTCGGGAAAATCGAAGCGCTCGCCGGAGAAGCCGGGGTCGTCTTGGTGGTTGAACGAGATCACGAAGGGATTCTGGTACACGAGGCCCTTGCCGACGTAGTCGTCGGCGCCTTCGACCGGAATGGGTCGATCGCGCCAGGCGCCGTTCGCGAGCACCACCGCCGAGAAGCCCCATTTCGTCGCGAGATCGGAAATGTCGATGTCGCGACCGATCCTGGTGTTCGGGACGTAGTGGACGCCGGGCCGCGTGAGCTTGCTCTGGATCGTGTCGCACTCCTTCTTGCGGAGCGCCGCGTGCCACGACGGCAGGCCGTCCTCGATCTTTCCGTAGGGGCGCGGATTCTGCTCGAAGACGACGACGATGCAGCCGAGGTCGGCGAGGCGTCCCGCGACCTCCGCACCCGCAGTAGCTCCACCGATCAGGGCAACGCAGTGCTCGGCCGCGGTCATCGCGCGGCATTCTGCCAGCTCCGGGAAGTGGCCACAAGTTCCAGCCGCAGTCCCTGCCAGCGATGTCGGGTCGCTGCTAGACTCGGCTCGCGGGCCCTTAGCTCAGCGGTTAGAGCTCCCGGCTCATAACCGGATGGTCTCTGGTTCGAATCCAGGAGGGCCCACCATCGGGTTGTCGGATTGCTCCTTGAGCGCGTTCACGATCCCCTCCCACCCGATGAAGAGGCGTCTCTCCGAGTGGGTTCGTGCGAAGCCGCGCTGCTCGATCTCGTGCTCGAGCCACGGCATGTGAAGGGCGCCCCAGGGCACGATCACGCGTTCGTAGTCGAGCAGAGCGTCCTCGATCTCCCCGAGCAGGCGTTCGTTGCGCCTTGTCAGGATGTCGTGCAAGACCGTGTCGCTTCTCGCGGGCAGCCAGGACGGATCCTCCTGGAGCTTTTCGAGCATGGCTTCCGGGTCATCGAGGGCGTTGGCCACGACAGCCGCTTTGTGGACGAATTCGAGTGTCTCGTCCGAGAACTCCGAGACATCCATGTCGCGGTGCAGGATCCGCGGCCACTCAGAGGACCTCTCCTCGAAGTGAGAGCTGACTCGTTGCTGTACGACGAGTTGCAGACTGTCGGCGAGCTTGCCGTAGGAGAGCGTTGACTCGAGCAGGTGCGAGTCATCGGTCACCCCCTCTTCGAGAACCACGGTCTCCGGCAGCTCGAAGGAATCGAAGATCTGCTCGTAGACCTCGGCGTTCCCGATGTGCATCATGCCGACGAGGCGGATCTCGCGGTCAGCCTTGCGGTAGTGGTTCTCGATGAGATAAATGCCGTGGCGATCGACCTGGACGAAGCCGCCCGTCGATGACTCGATCAGGGTCGTGAGGGCCAGCACGAGGTAGGCCGCGAGAAGCGGCGGCCCGAGGACAACGGCGCCGCCCGCAAGTCCCGCGAAGCGCAACGGAGCGAAGGTGGGTCCGCGTGCCGCGCTCGAATCGAAGGCTGCCGTTCGCCGGCCGGACCTCAGGTACACCGTGGCGTAGGCCAGGCCGGCGGCGGCCAGCTGGATCAGCGAAGCCGCCAGGTCGAGGCTGGCCAGGTCATCGAACCAGAGCTGGAGGGGCACCGCGCCGAGGGACAGCCAGGCCCCGACGAAGAGGGGCGGCAAGAAAACGGCTGCGGGCAGACGTGGACTCGCCGCCACCAGTAGGTAGACGGGCACGAGAGTCAGCGCGACCGCGATGGCGACCGCGTTTCGCAGGAACGGGAAACCCTCGAAGCCCGACAACCTCAGCAGCCCGTCGAGAACGGAGAGTCCCGCGTCGATTGCGAAGAGCGCGAGAAAGCTGTTGCCGATCACGAGGTGGAACATCTGGGAGGGAGCGTAGCGTGCGACGCCGGGGCTATCGTTTCCGGATGGATCCCCTCAGCCTCGACGCCGACACACTCGTCGAGGAGGCGCGAGAGAAAGCCGGCCTTCAGGACTTCGGTGACGAGTCGTTCCGAGAGCCGCTCGGCGTGCTGCTCGATTCTCTCGAGAACGAAGCGAAGTTGAACGACATCGGTCGCGGCACCCAGCACGCCCGCATCGTCGACAGTCTCGCGACTCGCTTGATGACGGAGGACTACATCCGTCGTCATCCCGAGATTCTCGAGGAAGATCTAGGCGAAGCGATCGTGATCGTCGGTCTCGCGCGGACGGGGACGACGCGACTGCATCGCCTGCTGGGCAGTGGCCCGGCCTTTCAAGTCGCCCAGTGGTGGGAGGTGCGCTACCCGGCGCCCTTCGCCGGGAGCGACTGGCGGAGCGACGATCCTCGTATTGCTGCCGCCCACGCAGAGGTGAAGGCGACCCTCGAGGCGGTCCCGGCGCTGGCGACGGTGCACCCGTGGGATCCGGAAGGTGCCGACGAGGAGGTGATGCTCCTCGAGCACACCTTCCTGAGCTGGGTGCCCGAGTCGGGGGCCCACGTGCCCAGCTACCAGCGCTGGCTGGATGATCAGGATCTTACGGAGGCGTATCGCTATCTCGCCAGGTTTCTCCGCTTCATACAGTGGCAGAAGAAAGAGTCGGGACGCGGCGGTGGGCGCTGGATCCTCAAGTCGCCCTTCCACCTGGCCTACGTCGATCCGCTCTTCGAGGTATTTCCGGGTGGGCGCGTGATCCAGACGCATCGCGATCCCCTCGAGACGATTCCCTCAGCCGCCAGCATGTACCGCTTGCTCCACGAACTGAATACCGACGTCGTGGACCCGCAGTGGGTGGGTGAAGCGGTCCGGTCGCGGTATCGCGACGCACTCGAGCGCTGCATGCGGGCGCGAGAGAAATACGCGCCGGAGCGCTTCATCGACGTCGACTACCGCGCGGTCGGGCGCGACGCCATCGGCGAGGCGCGTCGCATCTACGAGTGGCTCGGCCTCGAACTCACCGGCGACGCCGAGCGAGCGATGCGCCAGTGGAGTCAGGAGAATGCTCGGGAGAGGCGGGCCGCCCACGAGTACACGCTCGAAGAGTTCGGCTTCACGCGCGACGGGCTAGCGTCCGACTTCGCGGAGTACCGCGAGCGACACATCCTCGACTGAAGGAGCTCCCCTCGCATGTTCACGATGCGCTTCGACATGCGTGCCCATCCCCAGGGTCCGCCGCTTCAGGAGTTGTACGCGGCGGCCCTCGACATGGCGGAGTGGGCAGAGAGCCGCGGTTGCGTGGGCGTTCAGGTCTCTGAGCATCACGCGTCGCCGGATGGCTACCTGCCGGTTCCGTTCGTCCTGGCGTCCGCGGTCGCGGCGCGCACGAAGACCCTGCCGATCCAGGTCGCAGCAGTGATCGTTCCACTCCACGACCCGGTGGAGCTTGCGGAGCAGATGTCGGTCCTCGACATCCTCAGTGGTGGACGTGTCTCCCACGTGTGCGTGGTCGGATATCGCGAGGAGGAATACGCGATGTTCGGTCGGGACATGAAGGGCCGCGGAAAGCGCATGGAGGAGTGCCTCGAGGTCCTTCGCCGGGCGTTCACCGGCGAGCCCTTCGACTACGAGGGACGGCGCGTGCAGGTCACGCCGGCGCCGCTTACGCCGGGTGGCCCCACACTGCTGATGGGGGGCGGCAGCAAGATTTCCGTTCGTCGCGCCGCCCGCTTCGGCATGGGCATGATCACCCAGGGCGGTGATTCGACTCTCGAGGAGCTGTACGAGGAAACCTGCCGCGAGGCGGGAACCACGCCCGGCATGTTCGTGAACCCGCCGCTCGGTGACTCGATCAACTCGGGCTTTGTGGCGCGGGATCCGGATCAGGCCTGGGCCGAGATCGGTGCATACCTGCTTCACGACGCCCAGATGTACGCGGCTTGGCTGGGCGGTGCAGCCACGGCAACGAAGTCGCTGGCGAGCAGCGTCGAAGAACTGCGCGCCGAGCAGGGTTCCTACAGGATCTTCACGCCCGAAGACGCTGTCCAGCACATCCGAGACAGGGGTCTCCTCCTCACGCAACCGCTGTGCGGAGGTCTCCCCCCCGAGCTTGCTTGGAAGAGCCTCGAACTCCTGGTCGAAGAAGTTCTCCCCGCACTCGATCCCGCTCAATCGAGCGAGGAGTGAATGGTTGTCTGGATCTCCATTCGGTTGCAGTCAAGTCGCTTTCCCCAAAATGAAGACAGGGCCCGCTCTGGGAAAAGCGGACCCTGCCGGACTAACGGGATGCGGGTCTAGTTAGTCCTTGACGTGCATTCTTGCGGGATCGATTGACGATCCGTCCCGCTTGCTAGCACAGTTAACGGGGCAATCACCAGACCGAGAGTGCTTCACCACATCCCGTAAACTACGGAGAGCCCTGTCACCTTTGCATGTTTTTTTTCGTGAGGTCGCTCCGGAGAGTGCGTGCTGCGATGAAGTAGTGGATTGCGGCCCACGCGCTGCCAATTGACACGATGCTGACAAGTGCCCACCGGAGCGACTCGGCACCGTAGTGCGGCGCCAGGGCATCGCTCACGTAGCCGACGAACCAGGGGCCGATCCCCAATCCAATCAGGTTCAGGATGAAGAGCAGGATCGCAGAGGCCATCGCGCGCATGTGAGGCATCACGAGCGTCTGAGTCATCGCGAAGGTCGGGCCGAGATACATCGGCCCGGCGATACCGGCGGGAATTCCGAACAACAGGAGAGCGAGGTAGGGGTCGGGAGTCAGGTAGTAGCCGAGGGCGATCGGAACCCCGGCGATGCTCGCGATTCCAGGGACCCACAAGTACCAGCGCACGTCTCGCACCGCGAGGCGATCGCCCAACCAACCGCCCAGGTAGGTGCCGAGGACGGCGACGAGGCCAATGGCTGCCAGCCAGGTTCCGCGCTCTGCGAGTCCCATCCCGTGTACGCGAGCGAAGAACGACGGGACGAAGTAGGCGGCCCCGTAGCCCACGAAGGCGTGAAGCGCGCCCGCGAACGACAGGTGCCAGAAGGAGCGAAGCCCGCCCATGAACCGGAGCACCTGTGTGAACGACTCGCCGTCGTTCTCGACGGGCGCCGTGGCTTCGGATCCGCCTCGGACCGGATCGCGCAGCGTCATCCAGACGAGCAGCGCGAGCAATATGCCGGGCAGGCCCACGACCACGAAGGCCGTCCGCCAGCCGAAGGCCTGTCCCACCCACGCGCCGACCAGGGTCCCGAGGGATGCGCCGAGCGGGATGCCGAGGGCGTAGATCGACAGCGCCGTGGCCCGTCGCTCGGGGGGAAAGAAGTCGGAGATCAGCGAGTGGGCGGGTGGTGAGCACCCGGCTTCGCCGATCCCGACTCCGATGCGGGCAATCAGGATCATCCAGAAGTTGCGCGCGGAGCCGGTGAAGACCGTGAAGAGACTCCAGATCAGGACGCTGATGGAGATGATCTTTCGGCGAGAGCCTCGGTCTGCCCAGCGCGCGATCGGGATTCCCGCGAAGGTGTAGAAGAGCGCGAACGCGATTCCGCCCAGGAATCCCAGCTCGGTGTCCGAGAGCTGGATATCCGTCTTGATGCTCTCCATCAGGATCGAGAGGATCTGGCGGTCGATGAAGTTGAAGATGTAGACGCCGAGGAGCAGGCCGAGGGCGTAGTTGGCGTAGCGCGGAGTGATCTCGGGCTGCGGGCCAGACATGGGGCGCGCCCATCCTGTCTCAGGCGCGTGATCGCCGTCAACTCGGCAGTCTGCCTCCGCTCGAGCCAGACAGGCGAAAAGCCGATGCGAGCCCAGTGGTTATCGGCGCTCCATTGAAGCGCTACCATCCTCCTGCTCCACTCGGGCCAGAGCCAAGATGAGAAACGACAAAGACCGCTACTGGGACTGTCTGGATCAAGCCATGGAGGCTTCCCACGGCGGCCGGATCGAGGAGGCTCTTGCCTGGCTCGACGAAGCGTTGCGCGTGCATCCGGGAGGCGCCGAGGCCCACAACGGGCGTGGCGAGATCCACTGGGACGAGTGCCGCATCGACGAGGCGCTCTACGAGTTCGAGTGTGCGATCCGCACCGATCCCAAGTTCATTGCCGCCCACCTGAACCGGGTGGAGCTGCTGATCGAGGAGATGGCCGAGTTCGAGCAGGCCCTCGAGCTGTGTGATGAGCTCCTCTCGGGAGTCAGTGAGCTTCCCCGCCCCGACCGATCGCTGCAATCCGAGGTCTACTACCTCAAGGCGAAGGCCCTGTTCTACATCGACGATCTCGAGGGAGCGGTCTTCCTGGTTCGCCGCGCCATCAAGGCGGCCGGAACCCAGCCGACCTACAGCGCATTCGAGGGGCAAGTGCTGTTCGAACTGGGCCGCTACGAGGAGTCCCGAAGGGTTCTCGAACACGCCGTCGTCCTGGATCCGGACTCCGCTCATGCCCTGTACCACTGCGGGCTCGTCCTCGAGCGCGTCTCGGATCCGGAGGAGGCCGCGCGCTGCTTTAGCCGGGCCAACGCTCTCGACCCGCACCACTACCCGCTGCCCGCGGAGGTCTCCGAGACCTTCTTCCGGGATGTCATGGACGAGGCGCTCGAGAATCTGCCCCGCTCGATCAGCGAGACGATGGAGAACGTTCCGGTGCTGGTGGAAGACTTTCCGTCCATCGAGCTCGTGAACGGTGAAGACGTCTCGCCCCAGATTCTGGGCATCTTCATCGGCGTTCCCCGCACCGAGGCGTCGGTGACAGATCAGCTGCCCGACCTCGATCGCATCATCCTCTTCAAGAAGAATCTCGAGAAGCTGTGCCAGGACCGCGAGGATCTGATCGAGCAGATCCAGATCACCGTGCGCCACGAGGTGGGTCACTACCTCGGCCTGGACGAAGACGATCTCGAGAGGCTCGGTCTCGCCTGACCTCCCTCGCGGATAGACTGCGTGCCATCGTTGGCGCGGACGGCCTACTCGTTCGCGACGATGAGCTCTTCGTCTATGAGTGCGACGGTCTGACCCTGGATGCCTGTCGTCCGGATCTCGTCGTGCTGCCGACCACGACCGAGGAAGTCGCCGCCGTCGTTTGCGCGTGTCGAGACGCGGGAGTGCCCTTCGTGCCCCGCGGTGCGGGTACGGGCCTCTCGGGCGGCGCGCACCCCGTGCCCGGAAGCGTCCTGATCGAATGCTCCCGCATGAAGAGCATCCTCGAGGTCGATGCGGACAATCGCCTTGCGGTCGTGCAGCCGGGCGTCGTGAACGCTGATCTATCCACCGCGGTCGCTCCCCACGGTCTCTTCTACGCGCCCGACCCCTCGAGCCAGCTCGTCTGTACGATCGGTGGCAACGTCGCCGAGAACTCGGGCGGGCCCCACACCTTGAAGTACGGTGCCACGACGAACCACGTCCTGGCCCTCGAGGTGGTGATGCCCGACGGCGAGGTATTGCGGTTCGGCTCCCGGACGGGGATGGGCTCGGGCTTCGATCTGGTGGGCGCTTTCGTAGGCAGCGAGGGGACTCTGGGCATCATCACCGAGGTGACGGTACGGCTTACCGAGATTCCGGAGGCTATCGAGACCCTGCTGCTGATCTTCAGAGATATCGTGAGCGCGTGTCAGGCGGTGGGCGACGCCATCGGCAGTGGACTCGTGCCGGCGGCGATGGAGATCCTGGATCAGCGCACCGTCCAGGCAGTCGAAGACAGCGTCTACGCGGCGGGTCTTCCCCGTGACGCCGGCGCGGTCCTGATCGTCGAGCTCGACGGGGCCGCCTGCGCGCTGCCGCCGCAGGTGGATCGGATTCGCGCAATTGCCGCCGCCAATCAGGCCACAGACGTCCGCGTCGCGGCCGACGCCGCGGAGCGAACGCTCTTCTGGAAGGCGCGCAAGGGTGCGTTCGGAGCCATGGGCCGACTCGCGCCGGACCTCTACGTCCACGACGCCGTGGTGCCTCGAGCCCGGCTTCCCGAGGTCATCGCCAAGGTGTGCGAGATCTGTGATCGACGCGGGCTGCGCCTCTCGAACGTCTTCCACGCAGGAGACGGCAACCTACACCCGAACATCTCTTTCGACCGACGGGATCCGGAGGAGCTGGAGCGTGTCCTCGAGGCCGGCCGCGAGATCCTCGAGACGTGCGTGGCGGCGGGGGGCGTCATCACTGGCGAACACGGGGTGGGAGTCGAAAAGCGCGACTTCCTGCATCTCGTCTTCAGCGATGCGGACCTCGACGCCATGCGCCGCCTGCGCGCGGCCTTCGACCCCGATCTAGTGTGCAATCCCGGCAAGGCCTTCCCTACCACCCGCTTCTGCGCCGAGTCGAATCCGAAGGCTCGGGGCTACGACGCCGTCCCGTTCGAATGAACTCCTTCGAGTCGCTCCAGGCGACGCTCGGCGAAGACGTCGTCGAGCTGCACGACCCCCGGTCGCTCGAGGGCGCGCTCCTCGAGGCGACCCTGCGTCCGCGAGATGGCGACGAGCTTGCGGGCAGTCTCGCCGCCTTGAGTGAGCAGCAGCTACCCGTCCTCGTCCAGGGCGGGGGCACGCGCATGCAGGTTGGAAGTCCGTGTCCTGGTGCGCGCGCGCTGCTCGTTACCGGAGGCATCTCCGGGATCGACGAGTTCGACGCGGACGACGGGGTCGTCCATGTGCGCGCGGGTACGCGGCTCGCTGTGGTTGCCGAGGCCGTGGGCGAAGCGGGCTGGGAGCTGCCCTTCGATCCGCCGGGCGATACCACGACGGTCGGCGGTGCCATCGCTGCGTCTGCGACGGGCCCACGGCGGCAGCAGTTCGGGTCGCCCCGTGACAGCGTACTCGGCCTGCAGGTGGTGTTGCCCCCGGGCGAGCGGACGAGCTGTGGCGCGCGGGTCGTCAAGAACGTTACGGGCTACGACATGGCGAAGCTCTACACCGGGTCGTTCGGCAGTCTCGGTGTGATCGAAGCGGCATGGCTTCGGCTGCGTCCTCGGTCGCGCGCGGTCGCGGGCGCCGTCGTGGTGTTCCCGGGATCTGGTTCCGAGCCGCCGCTCGGGATCGGCCTCGCCGCGGCCCGCCGGGGCTCGGCGCGAGTCGTGGCGATCGTCTCGGGCGGTCTTGCGGTCCAGCTCGGGGTGGCGACGCCGGGCGACGAAGCCTGGGTGCTCGTCGTCGAGTACGCGGGCGAGGCGCCGGCGGTCGCGCGCGATATCGACTGGCTGCGCGACCAAGCGACTGCTCGCGAGGTGCCAGAGGCCTCGCAGCTCGTCGGCAGGCTGCGCGACCTGCAGGGGGCCGGCGAGGTGCGTGCGCGGCTGTCGGTACTTCCCTCGCAGCTTCCGGGCTTGCTCGCTCCTCTGTCGAGCGCCGGTGTCGGCACCGTCACGTATCCCGGGCTCGGCATCGTGTATGCGTTTTCGGAGGGAGACGCAAAGCCTCTGCTGGAGGCAGCGCGCGGAAGCGCTGCCGACATCCTTCTCGAGGCGCTGCCCCTCGACGCGCGGCGAGATGTCGATGTCTTTGGTGACCCCGGTGCCGCGCTGCCGATCGCGCGCGCTCTCAAACAACGCTTCGATCCGTTGGGGATCCTCAACCCGGGTCGATTCCAGGGACGACTGTGAGTCTCGACGAGGTCTACGCCGGAACCCTCGACTGCGTTCACTGCGGGCTGTGCCTCACCTCGTGCCCGACCTACCAGCTGACGGGCCGCGAGACGTCGTCGCCTCGCGGCCGCGTGTATCTGATGCGCGGTGCGGCCGAAGGTCGCGTCGAGCTTGCCGGAGTCCTGGCCGAAGAGGCTTACCTGTGTCTCGGTTGCCGAGCCTGCGAGACAGCCTGTCCGGCGGGTGTCCCGTACGCCGCGATGCTGGAAGGCACCCGTCACGCGCTGCAAGAGGGAGGGCACCGAAGCGGCTTCGCGGCTCGCCTCGAGCGTGGGTTGCTGCGACACGTCGTTGCCCGTCGCGGACGCTTGCGGGCGATGGTCGCCCTCGCCGCCCTCGCGCAACGCCTGGGACTCGTGCGTACGGCCGCCGCGGTGCTGCCCGGCGCCCTCGCGAACGCCGCCAAGCTGCTGCCGGAGTTGCAAGGCCCGCGGATCCCTCTCCCCGAGCGAGTCGCCGCGAGCGGCGAGCGCCGAGGCGTAGTGGCGTTCTTTAGGGGTTGTCTGATGTCCGAGATGTTCGGATCGGTGCAGCGCGCGACGGTCGAGCTGCTCAGCGCCAATGGCTTCGACGTCGTCGTTCCACGCCAGCAGGGCTGCTGCGGTGCACTGCACGCCCACGCGGGTGACATGGAGTTCGCGAAGAGCCTGGCGCGGAACAACGCACGGGTGTTCGGGCGCGAGTCCGTCGATGCGATCATCCTCGACTCGGCGGGATGTGGTGCGGCGATGCGCGAAGCCGATCGTTGGATCCCGGGGGAGGGAGACGTGATGGCGGCTCGCGTGCGGGACGTCTGCGAGTTCCTCGACGAGGTAGGCCTGCGCGAGCCCCCGGGCGGCTACACGGCCCGCGTCTGTTACGACGACCCGTGTCATCTCGTGCACGGACAAGGTGTCGAAGCCGCGCCGCGCCGACTCCTCGCGCAGATCCAGGGCGTCGAGCTCGTTCCCCACGCGAATCCCACCCGCTGCTGCGGCGCTGCCGGCACCTACAACCTCACGCAGCCAGACATGGCCCGCCGCGTACTCGAAGAGAAGCTGGACGCTCTCGAAGCCGCGGATCCCGATGTCATCGCGACCGGAAACCCCGGCTGCCTGATGCAGATCGGGAGCGGCGTACGCGAACGCGGCCTGCGGGCGCGCGTCGTCCACCCGGTGGAGATCCTGGCGGCAGCGTATCGCTAGCGCGCCGGCTGAGTCGCATCGGGTTTGATCGCCAGGGCGTCGAGAGCGTTCGCCGAAACTAGCGGTACAGGAACGCGTCCGGAGTCTCCCGGGGCTGTCGCCAGCGCGGGAAGGCCCCGAGGCTCAGATCGAAGAGCGAGCCCCGGAAGACGAGGTCGAAGGGGAGGATCGAATCGCGGCTCCGTACCATGCCGTAGCGCTCGCGGAGGCTCTCGTAGACGTAGTTCGACTCCGCCGAGGCGCGCATGTCGGGATCGTCTACGAGGCCGAGGCGGGCGCGCTCGAGATAGTGGTCGCGAGAGGCATCCGGGGTGACGGCGTCGCCTGCGTCGATCTGGTCATTGAGCAGGACGGTCTCGTCGAGTATTGCGACCGCTCGGGCGAGCCGCTCCGGCGTGATCTCCTCGCGTCGGGTCACCGGCTTATCGTCTTCGTTGCCGCTGTCGGCGACGAGCGCGAATTCGATTACCCGCCCACCCAGGAAGGTGACGCCCTTCGAGTGCAGCTCTCCGTTGCGAACGTTGTCGTCGAGGAGCGCCTGATTCAGGGCGAGTCCGTAGGGACCCGCGACGTTTGGGTTCTCGAGCAGGAACGATTTCGTGACGCGAATCCGCTGCGCGGAGAGGTTGTCGAGTTCTTCGCGTAGCTGCCAGCCGGCTGCGTAGCCGGCGTCGGAGTCCGGGAACTCGCGTACGACACCGCGCAGGATCGAGCCGCGCCAGTCCCGCCGTCCTGCCCGCTGCGCTGCTGCAAGTTGCTGGTTGGCCGCCTTCTCGGCGAGTTCGAGTCGTTCCATCGGATCGGGCGCTGGCTGCAGGTCGTGGAGGCGCAGGGCTGCGACCCAGTTATCACGGTCCGTCTCGTAGCCGTACAACCAGGCCGCCACCTCGCGGGTGTGCTGCCCCTCCGGCGATCGGGTGAGATAGCGGTATCCGGCAATCGCTGGCGCCCGGTCGAAGTCCTGTCCGGGCGGATCCCAGAGACCGAAAATCAGCCGTAGTGGCGCCATGACGAGGGTCTGGGCAACGGCCGGCAGCTCGATCAGGAACGAGAGACCGACGGGAAGCTTCGGATACAGACGGCCGAGGGAATATCCACCGAAGAGGCGGAAGCCGATCGCCTTGCTGTTCGCTCGCTGCTGCTGCCGTGCGAAGTTCCCGTAGGTGTTCTGCCAGGGGTCTTCGAGCAGCGCCTGGGCGTGGCGCTGCATGTTGGAATCGAGCGGATCTTCACTTCCCAGCTCACGCAGCTTCTTCCAGCTCTCGTCCTCGAAGCCGAGATCGTATTGGGCGAGGGCGAGCACGTAGACGACCTCGTCGGCAAGCTTGCCGTTCGGGTCTGCCGCCTGCAGGAGTCGCAGTTCGTCGACGAGGTGCTCGAGCCTGGCGCGGTCGCGGCGCCCGGCTTCCTCTACGCCCGCGGCTCGAGCGAAGGAGGTCTGTGCGAGGTTCGACGACGTCAGGAGTGCCTCGAGGACGGGCAGCAGAGCGAGGTCCGCAGGAGCGGCTTCAGCCGCCTGCACGCCTCGCTCGCGCAGTTCGGCTACGTGATCCCGTCGCTGCCGGGCGATGGAGCGAAGCGTCGAGGCGTCTTCGTCGGCCGGGTCGATGCCCAGGGCCCGGTTGGCCTGCAGCTCGGCGAGCCGGTAGCGGCGGCTGTCGAGCGAGGCCTCGGCGGACTCGATGTAGTGCTCGGCGTGCATGTCGTCGAGGTTCTCCTGGCCCTCCTCGACCATCCGGCGAACTGCCTCCGCGTCGGGAGCATCCGGGTGCTGCAGGACGTAGCGCTGGCGGTGCGCGAGGGCCTGGCGTTCTTGCAGGCTCATCTCGGGGCGCGAGTACATGGCCGCTGCGTAGTGGGTGAGACGTGTTGCAAGGCGGAACGGCGCGACCGCCAGCCCCCACATCAGCGATCCGCCGACCGGCTCGACGAGGGTGTTGAACGTCGAGGCCCAGAGGATCTGCCAATGATCCCGCGTTCGTTCGGAGGCGAGCAGGAGCGGATCGTCGGCCACCGCCTGCTCGAGTCGGGCTTGGAGGGCGGGGTCCGGGTCGAGGCTCCGGGAGGCGAGCAGTTCCCCGGCCGCCTCGCGATAGGCGACCGGATCGCTGAGGCTGGAGTTGCGCAAGTCGATGGCCAGCGGGACGAGTCCCTCCATCGCGTGTCGTCCTTCGCCGCGGGCCTTCTCGATCTCCTCGTCGTCGTAGATCTCCTCGATACGGGCGAGGGCGGCGTCGAGCTGCTTCGGGGATCCCGCCAGAGCGGCTTCGGCAAGCTGGGCGACGGCGTGGTCGAGCGCGGTTGCGGGCACTGGCTCGGAGAGGGCCATGGGCCCGAACAACGGGAAGCCCGACGTGGGCGCCGTCGTCTGGCACGCCGTCCCGAGCGCGAGGACGAGCGCCAGCAGACGCACGATCTCAGCGTGTGAAGCGGTCACCGTCCACCTGCAGGGTGAAGGCCAGGAATGCCTCGAGGCGTCGGGCCGCTTCGAGCTTCTCGGGTGTGCCGTCCTGGTGGGCCACCGCTTCATAGAGGTGCGTTGCACCGTCCACCAGTTCTCGGAACATCGGTGGATCGAACGAGAGGCTCTCGGCAGGCTTCGCGATCACGTACTCGCGGGCGAACTCTGCGTACAGGTTCGCGGCTTCGATCATGTGCCGGCGGCGGAGCTTGCTCGGGCCGTGGCGCGCGATTACCCGCTGCCACTCGGCAACGGCGCGCAGGTTGCCGTCCGGCAGCGCGTGTCGCATGGAGGCGAAATAGCGGGCCCGGGTGACGTCTGCGCGCTCGATCTCCTCGCGCAGGATCGCGGGATAGGGCGGCGGGGGGGCATTGCGAAGCAGGGCGGTGAATTTTGAAACGCGCTCGTCGAGGCCTGCGACGACTGCGTCGCTGTCGATGGGCAGCATCGTGTCTGGACCCATCGGGTCGGCGAGCGGGAGGCCGATCCGCAGCGCCGCCGCGATTGCGGCGTTCAGGTGCGCGCCGCGGTTGGCGTGGTTGCGCAGGACGTCGCTCTTGCGCGCCTGGCCGAAGTGCTGGGCGGCGAGATCGTAGCCGCGCAGCCGCTCGAGTGCGCGTGCCTTCGAGAAGTAGATCACCTCGTCGAGATGACCCGCCTGCAGCGACCCCGCGTGCAGCTTCGAGAGGTTTTCGAGGCGCAGGAGCGAGGCGCGGTACACGTTTCGACCGCTGTAGTCGGATCCGGGTGGAAAACGGTAGGTGTCATCGGGGACGTGGCGGCGCAGCACTGCAACCACTTCGATCACGCTCTCGGTGGGTGCGTAGCTGGCCTCTTCGCGCTTCTCGGCCAGGCTCTTGCAGCCCGAGAGGACCACGAGCGCCAGCGCGCATACTCCCAGCCGCAGCGAGGCGCCGCGTGTCACTTCTGTTTCGCCTGACGTGGCTGCTTCTTCTTCCTGACCCTCGCGCGGGGGAGGATCGCGTTGAGCATCTTCTCGGTGGCGATCACCGCTGCTGCGAGCTGATCCGAATCCACACCGAGGGTCGAGAAGGTCTCCCGGTCTTTCTTCCGCCAGGTGATCACGGTCTCGACCAGAGCGCCGGTACGCCCGCCGGGCGGGATCCGCGACCGGAAGTCATCGAGACTCGGAAGCTCCAGCTGGAAGGGCTTCACGGCCTTCCGGATCGCGTTCATGAGCGAGTCGTAGCCGCCGTCGCCCTGGGCTTCGGCCTTCTCGACCTCTCCGCGGTAGGCGATGGTCACCTCGGCGCGGGGCTGCTCGTCCCCGGAGACGAACACCCGCCAGCCCGTGATGCGTACGAGCTGCTCGGCGGGCGTTTTCAAGACGTCGGTGATGATGAACGGCAGATCTTCGGCGGAGATGTGGTGTTTCTTGTCGCCGAGCTCGATGATGCGCCGCAGGACGAGATCGCGATCCGGTGCCGGCAGCTCGATGCCGAGGGCCTCGAGGTTGTGGTCGAGCGATGCCTTGCCGGAGAGCTTGCCGAGTGCGTAGCGACGGGTGCGCCCGAAGCGCGCGGGTAGCAGGCGGCTCGCGTAGAGATCCCCCTTCGCGTCTCCGTCCGCGTGGATACCGGCCGTCTGGGTGAAGACGTCGCGTCCGATGATCGGCGCGTTCGCGGCTACGTCCTTGCCGCTGAACGTCGCGACCATCCGAGAGACGGCGAACAGCCGGGACTCGTTGATGCCGGTACGGAACTCGGTGTGATCGTGTAGAGCCGCCACGACCTCCGCGAGGCAGGTGTTGCCTGCACGCTCGCCCATGCTGTTCACGCTGGTGTGGATGCCGCGTGCGCCGGCCCCCACAGCCGCCAGGCAGTTCGCCGTCGCCAGGCTGTAGTCATTATGGCCGTGGAACTCGAAGTCGACTGCCGGCCAGGTCTGGGTCATGAGTCCGACGTAGCGGGTCACGCCTTTCGGATCCAGGATGCCGAGGGTGTCCGGCAGGTAGACGCGGGCCACGCGAAGTTCTCGCAGTAGCTGCACCATCTGGAATACGTAGTCGAAAGAGTCTCGGACCCCGGACGACCAGTCTTCCAGATAGACGTTGACGGTAAGGCGCTTGCGTCGCGCGTAGCGGATCGTCTCCTCGACCCGCTTGCGGTGTTGCTCCGGCGTCATGCCGAGCTGCTGGATGCAGTGCTTCTCGGAGCCCTTGGTGAGCAGGTTGATCACCTTGCCGCCCGCCTGGGCGATCCAGTCGACAGAGCTTTGGCGGTCCGCGTAGCCGAGTATCTCGATCCGCTGCAGGACGCGAGCCTTTCGGGCCCAATGGGTGATCTGCGCCGCCGCCTCCGCTTCTCCCTCGGAGACGCGGGTGGACGCGATCTCGATGCGGTCGACCTCGATGTCGTTGAGCAGCAGCCGGGAAATCTGGAGCTTCTCTTCCGGCGTGTACGAAACGTTCGGGGTCTGCTCGCCGTCACGGAGCGTCGTGTCCATGACGCTGATCGGGTGGGTGCCTCGGTCGGGCTGGGTCATCTTCCTCGTTCTCCGGGGGCTTCCCCGCGGAGCTCGGATCCAAATCCGTTTCGGAAGAGCAAAGGCCGCAGGGGTTGGGGGTCCCGCAGCCTTCTCGGATCCGCCTGTTCCAGCCGGGTGCTAGGGGCGAGATCCGGGCCGCGGGCCCGTAATCCCGATAATCCTGCTCGTTTGCTCGAAACACCTCATGGGGTCGCCGAGGGTACCTGAGGCCTCACTGGGCTGTCGAGCAAGGGCGGACGGGTACAATCGTCCGATGCACAGGATCGCCCTCGGGGGTGCCGATGCCGGCGCCCGGCTCGATCGCTTCCTGGTGGGTGCTCTGGGTGTCTCCCGCTCGCAGGCCCGCCGGCTGCTGGCCAGCGGCGCCGTCTCGCTGGAAGGCCGGACCCTCGGCTACGGCGACAAGGGCCTGCCGCTCCCGAGTCGAGGGGTGCTCGAGGTCGCGCCCTTCCGCCTGCCCGGGGAGCAACGCGCGCGGCCGGCCGCGGCCTGCGATGAGCTGGCGAGCGGTCCGGGCTGGCTGGCCATCGACAAACCGGCCGGACGCCCCGTGCATCCGCTGGAGGAAGGCGAGACCGATACGGTCCTGAATGCGGTCATCGCCAGCCATCCCGAGATCCAGGGTGTCGGCGAGGGCGGGCTTCGCAGCGGCGTCCTGCACCGGCTCGACACCGACACGAGCGGTGTCCTGCTGTTGGCTACCGAGGCCGCCCAGTGGAATCGGCTGCGGGAGGCATTCCGCAGGCATCAGGTGGAGAAGACCTACCGGGCGATCCTGGCGGGACGCTACGAAGGCCCCGAGAAGATGGAGTTCGAACTCGCGGTCGCGCGGCACCGACCCGCCAAGGTCCGTGTCGTGAACGAGACCCGGCCGCGGGCGTCTCGCGCCTACACGGTTCGCCAGCAGGTCCGGATTCTCGAACACCTGCGAGAAGTCACCCTCGTCGAGGTTCGAATCGAGACGGGCTTCCTGCATCAGATCCGCGTCACGCTCGCCCACGCAGGCCATGCTGTCGTCGGCGATGCGCTCTACGGGGATGCTCGCGCGCTGGCCTTCGGCGCGCCGCGCCAGATGCTGCACGCTGCACACATCCGCTTCGAAGAGATCTCGGCCGAGAGCCCGGATCCGGAGGACTTCACTGCCATGCTGGAATCCGCGCGATGAAGGTGCTCATCGTGGTGGCCTCCCAGACCGGTCGCACCGCGAAGCTGGCGGAGGCGGTTGCAGAGGGGGCTCGCGAGGCGGGCGCCGAGGCCGAGGTGATCCGCGCGGAAGACGCCGGCTCGCAGCACCTCGAATCGGCCGATGCGCTGGTGCTCGGGTCCGGCGTCCACATGGCCGGCATGGAGTCGTCGATGCGCGCCTTCTTCGAGCGGGTCTCGTCCATGTGGCTGCAGGGCGAGATGATCGGCAAGGTGGGTGCCGCCTTCGTATCTGCTGGCTCGGGAGCGCGGGGAGGCGCCGAGCTCACACTGATCTCGCTGTGGGCGAACCTGGCCGAACACGGAATGCTCCTCGTGCCGATGCACAATCGGCTCGACGGCTTCGCGGCTGCGGGGTGTCACTGGGGTCCGGTCGCCTGGACGAATCCCCGTGCTGGCCAGGCGGGCCCGACGGAGACCCACGTTGCCGCGTGTCGCGCTCACGGAAAGTGGGTGGCGGAGTGTACGGCCCGACTGTCCGCCTGAGCGGGCTAGGGGACCCGAATCAACGTGAGCCCGTCCGAGATCGGGATCATCACGGTTTCGGCCCGTTCGTCTGCCGCGACGAGATCGTTGAAGGCGCGAATCGCGTTGGTGTTGTCGGCCTGGTTCGAGGCGTCAACGACGCTTCCGCCCCACAGCACGTTGTCGACCAGGATCACGCCGCCCGGTCGGATCCGCTCGAGCAGCTCTTCGTAGTAGTCGGGGTACCCGGGCTTGTCGGCGTCGATGAACGCCAAGTCGAAGCTGCGCTCTTTCGGCAAGCTGCGCAGCGTCTCTAGTGCCGGACCGATTCGGAGATCGATCCGGTCGGCGACGCCCGCCTTTTCCCAGAAGGGCCGGCCGATACTCGTCCACTCTTCCGAGATGTCGCAGCAGATGAGTTGGCCTTCCGCCGGCAGCCCGCGCGCGATGCACAGGGCCGAGTAGCCGGTGAAGGTTCCCACCTCGATCGCGCGCTTCGCGCCGATCAACCTGGCGAGCAGGGTCATGAAGGCGCCTTGCTCGGGGGCGATCTGCATGACCGACATGTCGCCGACCCGCGCGACGGTCTCGTCCGTCAGTTCCTGCAGGATCGCGTCCGGTGGTGTGCCGTGTTCGACCAGATAGCGGTGGAGATCTTCGCTCAAGAAGAAGGACTTGGGCCCGCTCACGAGTCCATCTGGAGCCGTGTGGCCATCGCCATGGCGTCCTCGGCTTCGGGGATGAGTCCCTTCTGCTGCAGCAGGCGCGAGAGGTTGGTGTGGCTGAGCGGGTCCTCCGGCTCGAGTTCGACGAGCCGCTCCGCGGCCTCGATCGCTTCGTCGATGTTGCCCTGCTGGCCGAGCGCCATCGAAAGGCCGTTCCACGCGATGGCGAGGTTCGCGTCGAGTTCGATGGCACGCCGATAGCCCGCGATGGCTTCCTCCAACTCGCCTTTGGCGAAGCACTGGAAGGCCTCGCGGTAGACACTTCGAGCTTCAGACATGCCGGAAGTATACTCGTCACTTGATGGAGATCCGAACCCTCGAGGCGCGGGAGCGGGATGCCTGGCTCGATCTGCTGAACGGCTGGGACCTTCCGGACGGTTGGACGGGGCGCGACTTCTTCAGGCGCTGGATCGAGCTCGATCCCACCTGGCAGGACGAGAACGTTTGGGTGGCCGAGGACGCTGGACGACTCGTCTCCACGGTCCAGATCTTCCCGCGTGAGCTTCGCGTTCTGAATCACGCGGTTCCCACGGGCGGCATCGGAAGCGTTTTTACCCGCGAAGAGCATCGGCGCAGAGGTATCGCGGGCACGGTTCTCGACGAAGTCATCGCTTGCATGCGCGAGCGCGGGATGGAGCTCTCACTGCTTTTCGGCACCCGCTTCGATTTCTACCGGAACCACGGTTGGGAGTCCTGGAAAAACTCGCGAGCCCGGTTGAGTCGTGTCGGGGAGGCGCAACGAGCCGGTGCAGAAACCCAGGACATCGCGGTGTCGCGCTTCGAGGCCGGTCGCGATCTCGCCGAGGTGAAGGCTCTCCACGCCGAGTACTCACGCTCGCGCAGCGGCACGGTGATTCGTGACGAGGCCTTGTGGGCGGCGTCCTTCGATCTGGCGGGGAATCCCGAAGAGGAAATGGTGGTAGCCCGGCGCGGCGGTGCACTCGTCGCCTACCTCCGACTCACCCGGATGTCCGAGAAGCTGATCGCCACGGAACTCGCCCGGGCCGACGACGTCGAGCCCCTGGCTGCGCTCATCGACGATCAGCTCAGGCGCCGCGAGCAGGACGTCCTGGCCGCTCCCGCACAGCTGTCCGAGGAGCTGCGCGCGTCGATGTTGTTGCCCTCCTTCGACGACCCGCTCCTCGCGGCCTGCCTGGAGCGTCGCGGCATTGCTGCCAACAGGGTCGGCGATCCCGAGAACATGCTGCAGTGTCTGGATGCGGAGGCGCTGGCGGCGAGACTGGATGTTTTCCTGCGCTCGGACGAGACTCCGCTTGAATTCCTGAAACGGGTCCTGCCACCCGAGCGCTTCGTATTCTGGCCGGCGGATCGGTTCTAGCGAGCGGAAGGACAGGACGCGAGACGTGACTACAGCGAACCCCACGACGCCCGCCCGACGTTCCATCCGGCGTGTGCTGATGGCGAACATGTGGCGCAGCCTGGCGGGTTTGCTGGGCGTGATGCAGGCGCTGGTCGTCCAGTGGCTGGTGGTGGTGGTGTTGGGCAGGGAGGGATTGGGGCTCGCCCCGGGTCTCTGGCTCGGCGCTGTTCTGGTGATCCTGAACCTCGCCACGGTCCCGGTGCTTCGGCGGGAGAGGCAGCGCGGCGGACGCGGCCGCCAGTGGTCGCGGCTCTACATGGCGACCGGAATCTCGACGCTGCTCGTGGGCTTCGCGGTGGCTGCGTCCTGGCTCGCAATCTTCCCGCTGACGAGCCTACTCGCTTGGCTCGCTCTCGGGCCCGAGCCGGCCTTCACGTTGTTTCGCGTGTTGAGCGTACTTCTCGTGGGCAGCGTGGCCTTCGCGGTGGTGTGGGCGTTTACAGGCGGACAGAAGAAGGTGGAACGCACCGTCGTGCAGATTCCCATCGACGTACTTCACGACGACCACCGCGGGCTGCGACTCGGGCACTTGACGGACCTGCACATCGGAAACGGCCTCGAGGGCGAGGCTCTCGACGCGATGGTGCGCGACGCGAACGATCTGGAGGTCGATCTGCTTGTGCTCACCGGCGACCTCTTCGACTTCGACCCCGCGTACGTGGAGGACGGCGCCCGCCGACTCGGCGGCTTGCGCGCACCCCTCGGTGTCTACGCGGTGCTCGGCAACCACGACGCCTACACGGGGACGGATCTGATCGTCGACGCGTTGCGCGCCCACGCGCCCGGCATTCGGCTGCTGCGCGACGAGTACGTGGCGCTGCCCGTCGAAGGGCCGCCCCTCTACCTCGCGGGCATCGAGGACCCGGGCCGCGGCTGGAACAGCCGCGACCTCCACCTCGAGTCCTTGGACGAGCTGGCGGCACGTGTCCCGAAAGACGGTCCCGTGCTGCTTCTGGTCCATCGTCCCCAGGCATTCCCCCAGGCCGCGCGTCTCGGCTTCCCGCTGGTCCTCGCGGGACACACCCACGGGGGTCAGCTCGCTCTGCCGATTCGGAACGGCTCGATCAACCTGTCCCGCATCATGACGAGCTTCACGCGGGGTCTCTACCAGATGCACGGCTCCACCCTCTACGTGAACCGCGGCATCGGTGTCGCCGGTCCAGCGGTGCGCTTCAGCTGTGCCAGAGAGATCGCGACAGTGGAACTCGCCTGATGCCGGTCCACAAACGAGCTCGGGAACTGGTCGATGCCGCGAATGCGGAGATCGAATCGATCTCCGCCGTGGATGCCATCGCGCTTCTCGAGCGCGACGACACGACGCTGGTGGATCTGCGCGACATCCGCGAGCGCATCCGGGAAGGCTTCGTTCCCGGCTCGCTCCACGCGCCTCGGGGCATGCTCGAGTTCTGGGTGGATCCCGACAGCCCCTACCACCGGGACGTCTTCGCGACCGGCAAACGCTTCGTCTTCTACTGCGCGAGTGGCTGGCGCTCCGCTCTCGCCACCAAAGCCGTCCAAGAGATGGGGCTCGAGCCCGTATGCCACATCGACGACGGATTCGCGGGCTGGGTCGAGGCGGGCGGCGCGGTTGCGAAGACGGAAGACGGCCGCGAGCCGAAGCCCGCCTCCTGACCCCGCCGGGCCCCATCGTCCGGCGATCGTTTCGTCGCGGCAGAAGCGCTCCGGTCGTGCACTCCTAGGCTACGCTCCGAGGCCGTGTCCCGTCCCAGGAGTCTCCGATGAAGGATTGGCTGCGCGATATATTCCAGGGCCGGCCGTGGTGGATGAACGCCCTCCTCGTGTTCAGCGGCTACATGGCGTTCGTCTATCTGCCGTGGGACATCTTCATCAAGCCTGTCGCGTCGGACGCGGAAGTCTGGTTCGGAATCCTGTTCACCGGCTGGGCCGCGAAGGTGATGGCCGTGCCCCACTGGTTCGTCTACGGGGCGGCCGTCTACGGGTTTCGGCGGCGACGTCCGTGGATGCGCACCTGGGGAGCGGCCTACTCGGCCCAGGTTGCGTTCGGGATGTTCGTCTGGAGCGTGGTGGCGATCGGTGGCTTCCTGGGGTTCGTCGCCGGTCTGATCTCGGCGATTCCGTTTGTGCTGTTGACTTGGGGGTTCTGGAACGCCCGCAGTCACTTCGAGTCTCCCGCCACGTCCCTGCGCGACCGTTATGGCGATTGGGCACTCGTGACGGGTGCTTCGGCGGGGATCGGTGCCGAGTTCGCGCGTGCCCTGGCCGCGGAGGGCCTCTCGCTCGTGTTGACGGCGCGTCGCGAGGAGCGGCTGCGCGACCTCGCCGACGAGCTCGAGAAGAATTTCGGTGTCTCGACCCGCACGATCGTCGCGGATCTCGCCGACGCCCGAGGGCCGGATCAGCTCCTGGACGCGGTCGGTGACCTCGAAATCGGCGTCCTCGTCGCAAATGCCGGTGTTGGCTATGCGGGCCGCGTCGACAAGCAGGAGATCGAGCGGCTCCAGCAACTGGTGGCCTTGAACTGCCTGGCGCCGATGGTGTTGGTCAATCGGCTCACGCCGGCGATGGTCGAGCGAGGACGCGGCGCGGTGATCGTCACGGGCTCCGCAGCAGGCCACCAGCCGATCCCCTACCACGCCGCCTACTCGGCTTCGAAGGCCTTCACGCTGTTTTTCGGGGAGGCGCTCTACGTCGAACTCCGAAGCCAGGGAGTGGACGTGTTGGTGCTCGAGCCCGGAAGCGTCGCGGGCGAGTTCCAGGCGGCTGCGAGCGAGATCGACCATGGGGGCGAGCCGCCGGCTGTCCAGGTCGAGGGCGCTCTTGCGAGTCTCGGGGTTGCGCCTTCGGTGATCCCGGGTTGGTGGGTGTGGCTGCGGGCGAACTTGGCCCAACGGCTGGGGCCGCGTCGCCTCACCGCGTACCTCGCGCGCGACTTCATGGAGCCGCGAACACCGCCGGAAATGCGCTAGCGCTCAGTCCGCCACGCTGACGTAGCGCCCCGGCTCCACCTCTTCGACCTGCTCGCGGGTCAGCAAGCGCTCGATGTGCATGCCCATCGAGCGGCGCTCCACGGAGTCGACGAATTCGGCGGCCGGACCGGGCCGGTAGACGAAGCGGTGCGCGACGATCTCATCCATGCTTCGAGGCGCTTCGAGGTACTCGAGGAGTGCCGTCTCGCGCTCGACGATGCGGTTCGCGAAGCGTTCGAGCCGCTCCTGGAAGGGTTCCGGATCGAGCACGCCGATGTGGTGGAAGGTGGCGTACCACGACGCCTCGATGCTGCGAACCGTGACGAGGCTTCGCTCGAAGTCCTCGAGGTTCGACCAGGCATCGCCGTAGTAGGGGCCAAAGCCGGTGAGCTCGATGTCGCCGAGGTAGACGAGCCGCTCATCGCTGCCGCGCTCGCCCCATTCGATGACGAGCAGTGAATGGCCGCGGGTGTGTCCCGGGGTATGGACGATGCGTATCGTGACACCTCCGAAGTCGAACAAGTCGTCATGCACGAACGGGGTGACGTCCGGGCGGGCCTTGTAGTGGAAGGTGTCGAGGCACTGTTGTCGCCAGCCCGAACGGATGGGCTCCGGGAAGCCGTAGATGCCCATGAAATCGTCGATGGATCGGAACCCCATCGCGTCCTGGGAATGCACGTGCCAGGGAACGTCCGGGAAGAGGTGATTGCCCGCGATGTGGTCTTCATGGCAATGGCTGTTGAAAACCCGGTGAATATCCGGCAGGCGTCCCTCGCGGTGGCGCGCGACGACGCCGAGGGAGGGATCGATGATGATGGTCTCGTCGTCGCCGCGGACCAGCAGGGAATTTCCGTCCGGATACTTGCCCCCGCCCGCCCCGAAAAGGACCGTGACCGGTCCGATCTCGCGATCTTCGAGCTGTTCGGTCATGGCTGGGAGGTTAACCTACACGCCCCTGCTTCTTCGCTCGATTTCCGGGAGATGAGATGGCGCGTGGTTACTGGCTGATGAAGTCCGAGCCCTTCAAGTACTCGTGGGACCACCTCGTGAAGGACGGCTCCACCTACTGGGATGGCGTCCGCAACTACGAGGCGCGCAACAACCTCGCTGCGATGAAGAAGGGTGATCTCGCCCTCTACTACCACTCGAACGAAGGCAAGCAGGTGGTGGGCGTGGTGCGCGTCACCGGCGAGGCGTACCCCGATCCCACCACGAAGGACGACCGCTGGGTGGTGGTCGATGTCGAGCCGGTGGTTCCGTTCAAGCGCCCGGTCTCGCTTGCGGAAATCAAGGCCGACTCCGGGCTCGCGGAGATCGCGCTCGTCCGGCGCGGCCGCCTTTCTGTCGTCCCGCTCACGTCCGCCGAGTTCCGCCACGTGATGAAGCTCGGCAAGACGACGATTCCGCGTAGGAGGTAGCCGCCATGGAAGTCGACATCGCGACCCTCGGCGAGGACCAGAAGCTGCTGGAAGGCATCCGCACCACGCGCGCGATCCGGCGGCTGCTGCCGGATCCGGTCCCCAACGAGCTGATCCGAAAGGTCTGCGAGGCCGGTACCTACGCGCCCAGCGGGGGCAACCGCCAGCCCTGGTACTTCATCGCCGTCACCGAGCCCGCGCGGCGGGCCTGGGTGGCAGAGCGGTACCGGAAGGTCTTTCGTGACTACATCGTGCCGGTCCTCGAGACGCCGAAATTTCCCGAAGCGCGACGGCGCAACGCCCTGGCGGCGTTGTACTTGGCCGACCACCTTCACGAAGTGCCCGTGCACCTCTTCGTGGCTGGCTGGAAGCGTCGCGGCAGCGAGCAGAGCCAGGCGCTGTTTCCCGCGGTCCAGAACATCCTGCTCGCGTGCCGGGCCGTGGGGCTGGGCGCCTCGCTCACGACCATGCACACGTCTTTTCGGGCCGAGCTGGACGAGTGGCTGGGGCTCCCGCCCGAGATCCCGAGCTGCGCGTTGCTCCCGATCGGGTGGCCGAAGGGCAAGTACGGGAAGCCACCCCGGGATTCGGTGGACGAGAAGCTCTTCTACGAGCGCTTCCCTAGCGACGTTCCCTTAGATAGGTAGTTGCCAGCGCGTCCGCGTACTCGTTCCATTTGGAGCCGTCGTGGGCGCGGATCCACTCGAGCTTCACGTTCGGATGGTCGCCGGCGAGGGCGTAGACTTCCTGTACGAGGTCGAGGTTCTTGATCGGGCCGGTCTTGCGCTTCCAGCCGCGCTTCTCCCAGGTGGCCGCCCACTCGTTGATCGTGCGGACGCACAGCTGACTGTCCGAGTAGATGCTGACCTTCGCGTCGTTGCGAAGGAGCTTGTAGGCCTCGATCAGCGCCTGCAGCTCCATGCGGTTGTTGGTGGTATCGGGCACGTCTCCGAAGCGCTGCTCGAGGATCTCGCCGTCCGCGACCCAGACGAAGCCCCAGCCGCCCGGGCCGGGGTTGTTGTCGCAGGATCCGTCCGTGAACACGCCGGACGTCGGTCCTCTCGTGTGTTTCTCGAGCACTTCTTCAGGCGTCAGGAAGCCTTCATTTCGCGACATCGGGCGCCTAGTCTTTCGGTTTCTTGGCTCGTTCGCCAGTCGAATTCTTGCCGTAGTCAGCCAGAAAGCCCGATTGGAACTCCTCGTACTGCCCCCGGGTGATCGCCTCCCGCGCACTGCGGACCAGAGACTGGTAGAAGTGGACGTTGTGGATCGAGCACAGGATCGCGGAGAGGACCTCGTTCGCGGCGAACAGGTGGTGGAGATACGCGCGCGAAAACCCGCCCTGGCAGGCGGCGCAAGAGCAGGAGAGATCGATCGGGTAGCTGTCCCGCCGGTAGCGCCGGTTCGTGAGCCGGAGCCTCCCGCGAGACGTGAAGACCGTGGCGGATCGCGCGTAGCGGGTGGGGATCACACAGTCGAAGATGTCGATTCCGAACCCGATGGCGGCAAGGATGTCCTCCGGGGTACCCACACCCATCAGGTAGCGGGGTTTCGCTTCGGGCAGCAGTGGAGCCGTGTGCTCGGTGACGCGGCACATCAGTTCGTGCCCCTCGCCGACCGATACACCGCCGATCGCGTAGCCGGGTGCGTCGACCTGTACGAGTGCCTGCGCGCAGGCCGTCCGGAGATCCAGGTGGACACCCCCCTGCACGATCGGAAACAGGGCCTGGTCGGCCGGCCGGGCGTGAGCCTTCAGACAGCGATCGATCCAGAGAAGCGTGCGCCGAACGCCTGCGCCCGCCTGCTCCCGCGTCGCTGGGAAGGGCGTGCACTCGTCGAACGCCATGATGATGTCGGCGCCCAGCGCGTTCTGGATCTCGATCGAACGCTCCGGGGTGAGGTCGATGGATTCGCCCGTCACCTCGTTGGCGAAGCGCGCACCGCGGTCCGTGATCTCGACCTTCGGGAGCGAGAACACCTGGAAGCCGCCGCTGTCCGTCAGGATCGGGCCGTCCCACTGCATGAACGCGTGCAGCCCACCCATCTTTTCCACCAACGCCTCGCCCGGACGCAGGGCCAGGTGATAGGTGTTCGAGAGGACGATCTGGGCGCCGGTCGCGCGGACCTGGTCGGGCGTCAGTGCCTTCACGGCGCCATGGGTGCCGACGGGCATAAAGGCGGGGGTATCGAATGCGCCGTGAGGAGTGGTGAAGCGCCCGGCCCGTGCTGCGCCGGACGTCGACCCCAGGCTGAACTGAAACGTCTCCGTCACGCCGTCGAGGTTAGCGGGTTGCTCTGCTATCTTGGGGCGTCGGGAGCGCCTCCACCTTGACTCAGCCTTTCCACTTTGCGGACGCCCTGATCGGCCGTGTCCGTGAGTTGGGTCATCCGCTGTGTGTCGGGCTCGATCCGCACCTCGACCGGATTCCGCCGCTCTTCCGCGAGGGCGGTATGAAGCCCGGCGACCCGCGCAGCCTCGAAGCCGTTCGCGAGTTCGTCTTCGCGTTCGTCGATCGGATCGAAGGCCGCGCGGCCATCGTGAAGCCCCAGAGCGCCGTCTTCGAACAGCTGGGCCCCGCCGGCATCGCCCTCCTGGCGGAGGTGATCGCGCGCGCCCGGGAGCGCGGCCTGTTGGTGCTGCTCGACGCCAAGCGCGGGGATATCGGGTCCAGCGCTGACGCCTACGCGCGCGCCTACCTCGAGCCCGACTCGCCGCTGGCCGTCGAGGCCCTCACCGTGAACCCCTATCTCGGACTCGACACCCTCGAGCCGTTCGTGCAGCGCTCGCGGGATCACGGTTGCGGTGTCTTCGTGCTGGTGCGGACCAGCAACGCCGGGGCCGGAGATCTACAGGATCTCGAGGTAAAGGGGGCACCACTCTTCCTGTCGCTGGCCCGGTTGCTGGCGTCGTTCGAAGACGAGCTCCGGGGGCCGGAGACGGGCTGGTCGTCGCTCGGGACCGTCGTCGGGGCGACCTGGCCCGAAGAACACCAGGCCGTCCGAGACGCCCTGCCTCACTCGCTCTTCCTGGTTCCGGGCTACGGCGCCCAGGGGGCCACGGCCGCAGACGCGGTGCGGGGCTTCACCGAGGGTCCGAGTGGCGGACGCGAAGGAGGTATCGTGAACTCCTCGCGCGGCGTGATGTTCCCGGAAGCCGGGGATACCGGGGATGTCTCGGTCTGGGAGCAGGCGATCGACGCAGCGCTCGATCAGGCGGCGTCCGAGCTGGGCGAGGCCGTCTCCCGCTGACGGCTGCGGCAACTGATTCGCGAACTAGCGGTAGGTCGAGCGCTCGCCCTTGCTGCTCCGCAGGCGCGCCCGCTTGTGCTTCGCCTTCTTCTTGGCGTGCAGCTTCGCGGTCTTGCGTCGATTCCGGTGACTCATGCTGTTCTTCTTGGTCGCGCTCACGCCGGTCGCCTCGCTGGTAGCCGCTGGCCCTGGGGGTCGCGACCTTAGCCCGGGCGGGTGCAAAGTTCTACTCTAGCCGTATGACGACCCCCCTCGATCGTAGCGCCGACTTCGATCTGACCGACGAGCAGCGGCAGGTTCGAGCCACCGTCCGCGCGTTCGCCGAGGAGGAGATCCTCCCCTACGTCGAGGAGTACGAGCGGGAGGAGAAGTACCCCCTCGAGCTGATCGCCAAGCTGCCGCCCCTGGGTCTGATGGGTCCGATGATCCCCGAAGAGTACGGCGGCTCGTTCCTGGACGTGGTGAGCTACGGGATCATCTGCGAAGAGCTGGCGCGGGTGGACTGGGTGACTGCCTCGGTGGTGTCCGTGAGCAACTCGCTCGTCGCGGGCTCGATCCTCAAGTTCGGCCGGGAGGATCAGAAGCAGCGCTGGCTCCCCGGAATGGCCCGTGGCGACATCCTCTGCTCCGCGTGTCTCACCGAGCCCGGCGGCGGCACGGATCTGGGAAACATGAAAACCACCGCCAAGCGGGTCGATGGCGGTTACCTGCTGAACGGGACCAAGGTTTTCATCTCTCACGCCGCCCACGCCGGGCTCTTCTTCGTGGTTGCGAGCGTCGATATCGAGAAGAAGCACAAGGGAGTGACGGCTTTCCTCATCGACCCGAGGGAAACGCAAGGACTCACCCTGGGCGATTTCCCGATGCGCACTCTCAAGCGCGACAACCTCGCCGAGGTGAACTTCGTCGACGCCTTCGTGCCCGACGAAGCGCTGCTGGGCGAGGCGGGCAAGGGCTTCCCGGTGCTGGGCTCCGCGCTCGACATGGGGCGCTTCTCGGTTGCGGCCCGCTGCGTCGGCCAGTCCCAACGCTGCATCGATCTCGCGGTCCCCTACGCGCTCGACCGAAACGCATTCGGCAAACCGATCGGCGAGTTCCAGATGATCCAGCAGAAGATCAGCGAGATGGTGTGTCGTACCCAGCAGGCCCGCCTCGTCGTCTACCAACTCGGGCGAATGAAGGACGCTGGCGTCGAACGCTGCTCGATGGAGTCGTCGATGGCGAAGCTGCTCGCCAGCCAGGCCGCGGTCCAGAACGCCCTCGACGGGATGCAGATCTTTGGCGGCTACTCGTGCACCGCCGAGTACGAGATCGGCCGCCTCCTGATGGAGGCCAAGAGCCTCGAATTCGGCGAAGGCACCAGCGAGCTGCACATGAAGATCATCGCCGAGACGATGCTCGGCATGAGGAAGAGCTGATGGCTCCCGGCAACGAACGGATGGCTGCTCGCGAGGAGCTGTTGCAGCTGATCCTCGACGTCTCCTTCGAGCGCCGGAAGGTGACGCTCGCGAGCGGACGCGAGAGCGACTTCTATCTCGACCTGCGCCAGACCCTGATGCGTCCCCGTGGCGTGGAACTCGCGGGTA
>JAYGDB010000046.1:0-20716 GCA_046583095.1 Myxococcota bacterium
AGGGTTCGGCGGCCGGCGGCGGGTCGTCATCGTCGCTTCCGAAAAAATCCAGTGCATACGCCGCCTGATCGCCGGGCAGACCGCGGGAGTCCAAGCCCACAGGCGAAATCAGTAGCGCGACGATCGCGAGGGTGAGGAGGACCGGCTCGCTGCGGGGCATTCGACATCTCCGTCCGGGGGGTCGGGGCTGCAAAGACCATACCCCCGGCGCTGCCTCGCAGCCACGGTCCCGCCGTGCCGACCCAAAAATCCCACGCGATCCCCCGCGAAGTCGGCCCGCGCAGCGCTCCAGAAGTCGGCGTGGTACGTTGGGCCGGGTCGCCCCGGCGATCCACGCAGCGGGCGCGACGCTGGGTTGTAGGTTTCGTCGAGTACGCCGAGCGGAGAGGTGGCGGAGTCCGGTTGAACGTGCCTGACTCGAAATCAGGTGAAGGCGCAAGCCTTCCGTGGGTTCGAATCCCACCCTCTCCGCCAAACTCGACCCCGCCCAGCCGAGTTGCCAGGCTCGAGGCTGCGCCTACCCGGCCCGGGTGCCTAGTCTCGACTCGTCCGATAGTCACCGAAGGGTTCGTCTCGCTCTTGGAGGGCTCCCTTCAGCCCCTTCTCCCGCGTGCTCGCCATGAACTCGTGGAGACTCGGCGAGTGGGTGCCCAGGGCGCACAACTCCGAGCCCACGCGGATGCCCGTGTGCAGGCCCATGATCTCCATCTGCCGGTGGACGACGCGCTTGTTCAGCTGGACGAGATCGGGCGGCACGCCGGTGATGCGCTTCGCGACGTCGACCACCCGCTCCTCGAGCTCTTCGATCGGGAAGGAGGCGTTCGCCCATCCCAGCCGTGCGCACTCGACGCCGGACAGCGAGTCCCCAGTCACCATCATCTCCATCGCCTTCCTCATCCCGACGAACCAGGCATGGAAGTGGTTGTCGGGCACGCCGAAGCGGACGGCCGGGTACCCCATCTGCGCATCGTCGGCCACGTAGACGAGGTCGCAGCAGGTCGCGAGCTCGCTGCCACCCGCGAGGCAGTAGCCGTGCACTTGTGCGATCACCGGCTTGGCCAGCTCCCAGATGCTCATCCAGCCCTGGGTCACGTGACGCGGCCAGTGACCGTCGCCGCCGGGCGTGTACCAGGGATACTCCTGGCCGTCGTTGCCGCTGCCGAGGTCGTAGCCTGACGAGAAGCACTTGCCGGCGCCCCGCACGATCATCACACGGACGTCGGGATCCTGGTCTGCCTCCCGCAGAGCCCGGACGATGCCGCCGCGAAGCGCGTGGTTCAAGGCGTTGCGCTTCGCGGGACGATTCAAGGTCAGCCGACGCACGTGCGGCGCGGGCTCATCGATCAACACCACATCCGAACTCATCGAGACTCCTCCAAGTGGGCCAGGGCGATCCTAGCCCGATGGGCCGGCCTCCGGCTCAGCACGCCCGAGACAGCCCACGCGGAGCCGCCCTTCCATCCTCCCTCGAGGGCTCGTGCGGCCCGGCGGGACCCGCTCGAAGCCCCCAGGGCTGCCACTGGCTCGATCCCTGAGCGAAAGTTAGAGTCAACCCGACCTGCGCCGAGGCGTGATCGCAGGGTCCCGCTCGAACTCGAGGTTTCGTGAACCCCGTCAGATCCGGAAGGAAGCAGCGGCAGCGGAATTTCGGTTGCGTGCGGGGGTGCCCTGCGATCTTGCCTCCGCGCAGGTCGATTACCAGCGAGGCCCCCCATTGAGCTACCAAGTCCTAGCGAGAAAGTGGCGACCCCGGACCTTCGAGGAAGTCAGTGGCCAGGGTCACGTCACGGCACCGCTCCGGAATGCCATCGCTACGGATCGGGTTCCCCACGCGATCCTCTTCACGGGCCCACGGGGCGTCGGCAAGACCACCCTCGCCCGGATCCTCGCTCGCTGTCTGAACTGCGACAACGGGCCGACGGAAACGCCCTGCGGAACCTGCGTCGCCTGCAGCGAGATCTCCGATGGACTCTCGAGGGACGTTCAAGAGGTCGACGCCGCGAGCCGCACGGGCGTTGACAACATCCGGGATCTGATCGATTCGATCCGCTACGCGCCCACCCCGGGCAAGTACCGCATCTTCGTGGTGGACGAGGTGCACATGCTCTCGAAGGGGGCCTGGAACGCCCTGCTCAAGACACTCGAAGAGCCGCCCCCCTCGAGTCTCTTCATCTTTGCCACCACCGAGCCCGAAAAGATCCCCGTCACCGTGCTGTCGCGTTGCCAGCGCTACGACCTACTCCGCATCTCCACCAAGGAAATTGGCACGCGGCTTCGCTCGATTGCCGAGGCCGAGGAGATCTCGATCTCCGAGTCGAGCCTGCTCGCAATCGCGCGCGAGGGCGACGGCTCGATGCGCGACGCCCAGACCCTCTTCGATCAGGTGATCGCCTCCGGAGGCACCGACGTCCGGGACGAGACCGTCGCCGAGGTACTCGATCTGATCGATCACCGGGTATTGATCGAGATCGTCGAGGCGTGCATCGACGGCGAGCCGGCCGCGGCCCTGGCGGCTTGCTCGCGGGCCGCATCCGGCGGGAGCAATTCGAAGCGTCTCTCCGAGATGCTCGTCGGGCTCCTACGGGACCTCGTCGTCCTGCGGGTTGCACCCGACACGCCCGGCCTCGTGGAAGGCAGCGACGAGGAGATCGACGAGTTGCGCTCCCTCGCCCTGCGCGCGGAGCCCGCACGCCTGCGGCGCATGTTCCGAGCCCTCGTCCGGGAGCAGGAGGACCTCGCCTGGGCGCCGGATCCCTTGGCGGTTCTGGAGATGGCCCTGGTTCGGCTTGCAACCCTGGCCCCCGGCGACGACGTGGCCCGCCTGCTCGGCCGGATCGAAACACTCGAGCGCTCCCTCGCCGGAGGCGGCCGGAACTCGGGCGGGCAATCCGGAGGCGGCGGCGCAACGCAGCGCGCGCGGCCACCCGAGCCCACACGGCCGCTTCCTCCCGTGACGAAGTCTGCCGAGGCCGCACCCGGCCCAGCGCCGGAACCGGCTCTCGCCCCGGTCGTCGCGGAGGCACCGGAGGGCGACGCTCCTCTCGAGGTCGTATTCGACCGGCTCAGCGAGCGGGTCCGTGAACAGAGTCCCGGGACGTTCGCGGTGCTGCAGGCGGTCCGACTCACGGCCCGGGAGCCCGGACGGCTGTGCTTCGAGGCGCCGAGCCCGTTCAACCGCAAGCGGCTGGAAGACAAGCAGCAGGAGCTCGAGTCGATCTGCTCGGCCTTCTTCGGGGCGACGACCCGGGTGGAGGTCTCCGAGGCCGCCCAGGCGCAACAGTCGAACGGGACGCTCGGGCGCGAGGAGTCCCGTCGGCTCCGCCAGGCAGCCCTCAACCACCCCGGGGTCAACACGGCTCTCGAAGTCCTGCACGCGGACATCGTGGAAATCCGTCCCCTCGGCGGGCCGCCTACGGAGCCGAAGTGAGTCAGCCGAGCCTCACCGACCTCATCCAGAAGGCGCAGGCGATGCAGGGCCAGCTCGCGGATCTGCAGCGCGACCTGGCGACGCGCCGCTACGAGGGATCCGCAGGCGGCGGCATGGTGACGGCCGTCGCCTCCGGCCAGCTCCGCATCCTCGAGATGAAGATCGAGCCGAACCTCGTCGAGAACGGCGATCTCCAGATGCTTCAGGACCTGTGTGCCGCAGCAACCAACGCCGCCCTCGCCAACGCCCAGCAGGGCGCCCAGGAAGAGATGCAACGGCTCACCAACAGCCTCGGCGTTCCCGGTCTTGCCGGGCCCGGCCTCGGGGGCGGCTGAGCGGATGCGCGGCGCGCCCGCGATCGATCGCCTGGTCGCCAGCCTGAAACGCCTTCCCGGAATCGGGGACAAGACGGCCTCGAGGCTCGCCTTCTTCCTGCTGGGTGCCCCGGGCTCCCTGGTTGAGGACCTGGCCGACGCTCTCGCTCGCCTGAAGCAGGAAACCGTGATGTGCGAGCTCTGCTGCAATCTCAGCGACCGAACCCCCTGCCCGCTCTGCGCGGACGATCGCCGGGACGCCTCGATCGTCTGCGTCGTCGAGGAGCCGGGCGATCTGGACGCCGTCGAGAAGAGCGGCAGGTTCCGGGGCCGCTATCACGTCCTGGGAGGCACCCTCTCTCCGCTGGACGGAATCGGCCCGGGCGAGCTGCGAATCGCCAAGCTGGAGGCTCGGGTCCGTGACGGCTCGATCCGCGAGGTCATCCTGGCGACCAATCCCAACGCAGAGGGCGACGCCACCGCACATTTCATCGCCGACCGTCTCGCCCCGACGGGCGTCCTCATCTCCCGGATCGCCTACGGAATGCCCCTCGGTGGGGACCTCGAGTATGCAGACCACGTAACCGTCGGACGATCCCTGGAGAATCGGCGCAAGTTCAGCGACTAGGCCCAATCCCCGCGCTAAAGCCCGTCGCGCCCGAAGCCGATTCAACAACGCAGCGCGCGAGTTGCCCCGCAGCTTGGGCGCCGGTACTTTGCGAAGGGATCCCCCTTCCAGTTCGAGCTCTTACGGAAGGCACCTGCCGATGTTCGACAGTCAGCTGGAGATGCTGGAAGACGACTTTCGCAAGATCGTCGCCGTCAGCGCGCGCCTCGCGCGCGATGCGAACGCCAAGGGCGTCTTCGTGGTCGACCAGGCGGGCCAGCTGATCGCCGAGACCGGCGAGATGCGCGGCATCGACAGTACCAGCCTCGCCTCCCTCACTGCCGGCTGCATTGCTGCGACCGGGGGCCTCGCCAAGATCGTGGGCGAGGAGGAATTCCCGATACACTTCCACCAGGGTCGGCGCGACAACCTCCACATGACGCTCGTGGGCTCTCGCATGATCCTGGTCGTCATTTTCGACGAGCGCAGCTCCCTGGGCCTCGTACGGCTCCGTGTGAAGAAGGCGGGAGCCGCGCTGGCGCGTATTTTCGAGGAGATCGAGAAGAAAACAGAGCAGCAGTCGGCGCAGGGCGGGAGCCCCTTCGCCGAGATCACCGACGAAGATATCGACAACCTGTTTGCCGACTGACTCTGACTGGCCCCCCATGTCTTTCATCAATTACTCATCTCGCGAGATCAACTGCAAGATCGTCTACTACGGGCCGGGCATGTGCGGCAAGACGACGAACCTGCAGCACATCTACTCGAAGACGAATCCGAACGTGAAGGGGAAGATGATCTCCCTCGCAACGGAGACGGAGCGCACGCTCTTCTTCGACTTCCTGCCCCTGGCCCTGGGACAGATCCGCGGCTTCAAGACGCGATTCCACCTCTACACCGTACCCGGCCAGGTCTTCTACGACGCGAGCCGCAAGCTCATCCTCAAGGGCGTGGATGGCGTCGTCTTCGTAGCCGACAGCCAGATCGAGCGGATGGAGGCCAACGTCGAGAGCCTCGACAACCTGAAGACGAATCTGGCCGAGCAGGGGTACGAACTCGCCAAGCTCCCCTACCTGATGCAGTACAACAAGCGGGACCTCCCGAACGCGGCCCCGCTCGAGGAGATGCGACGTCTCCTCAACCCCGGCGGCACCCCCGAGTTCGAGGCCTGTGCGACCGTGGGGAACGGAGTCTTCGAGACGCTCAAGGGCGTTGCCAAGGGCGTCCTGAACAACCTCAAGAATCTCCGCTAGCCAGGTCACGCCCTGCGGGTGATGGCCGAGCCGGCAGTCTCCGGTTCAGCCGCGTCGAGCTGCAGCTCCTCGACGAGGGCGACTGACGCGCCGCTGCGAGGCCGCCTTGACGGTACGCAGGCTGAACCGTTCCAGGCTCGGGCCGAGAACGGGGCTCGCGTGAACCGCGGCACGCAGGCCGGAAGCCTCGGGCAGGCTCCTCCCCGCTGCGAAGATCCGGTTGTCATAGTCCTCGACGTCGATCTGCAAGACGGTCGGGAACAACCCGCACATCGCCTTCCCCACGGCCTGCGCCTCGTCGAGGGCATTGCTCACGAGCACCCCGCCCGGCGCCAGCAGCCGGGAGGCCAGTTCGAGCCCGGGGAGCGGGAGCCACCCGGGCTTGTGGACGTTGTCGCCCTCCCCGATGAAGACGTCCTCGAAGACAGCGTCGTAGCGCCTGCGGTCCCGCTCGAGAAACGCCCGGGCGTCCTCCACCACCACCTCCACGCCCAATTCGTCGAGAGCCAGGTGCTGCCGGGCGGCCTCGACGACGGCGGGATCGAGCTCGACTCCGACAATCTGCGCCCCGGGCGCGATCGCGCGGACGATTCGGGCGGCACTGCCTCCCCCGAGGCCGAGGATCAGTACCGTCCGCCGGCGCTTCGGAGCCAGGGCCAGGAGCGGAGCGGCGATCGCGTCCCACACCGAGCCCGTCACCGCGCTGCCGGGCCGGTAGAACGAAGCGAAGGTTCCATCGACGATCAGCTCACGGCCGGCCGGCCCGTCACGAACGTGGACGCGACCGGGATTCATCGCCGAACCGAGGTTCCGTCTTTCGGTCGCGGCTGCGCCGCATACAATTGGAGCATGCAATCTCCGCTGTTCGGTCGGCCTCACGGGAGCAGCGAGGCGACGGTCGTCCGCATCGCGCTTCCGGTTCCGATCGACTCGCTCTTCGACTACCAGGTGCCCGAGGAGCTTGCGGAGCATGCCCGACCCGGACACCGAGCGCTCGTGGCCTTCTCGGGGCGCAGGCTCACCGGCTTGATCGTCGAAGTGGGCGGCACGCACGAACGCTCTCTCGCGAGCATCGATCGCGTCATCGACGCCGAGCCGGTGGTCTCGCCGGACATGATCGAGTTGCTGTCCCGAGCCGCCCACGATTTGCTCTGCCCCATCGGTTTCGCGTTGAACCACGCGCTGCCCCCGGGTGCCTCGCCCCGAGTCGCCCACCGGCTGGCGCTGACCGAGCGCGGCCGGCGGGCCCTCGACGACGACCTCACCCAGGGCAGCATCCGGAGCAGCCTACAGGCCCTGGCAGATGGTCCACTCACGCCGGCCACTCTGGCGCGGCGGCTCACGGGCGCGGCCCCACCCGTACGGGCCCTGATCGCCGACGGCCTCGCTACCCGGGTGGAGGTCGAGACCGGGCCCGCCGTCCGAGAGGCACGCGAGCGGGTCGTCCTGCTGGTACCGGGCCTCGATGTCGATGCCACCTGCACGGGCCCCCTCGCGCGCGCGCCGAAGCAAGCGGACCTGCTGCGGCGGGTCGCCTCGGAGGGCGAGCTGCCAACCCGGCTCATCACGGGCCCCCAACCGACCGCCGGCGCACTGCTGAGGACCCTCGAGCGCCGGGGCTTCGTCGAGTTCCGCGAGCGCGTGGCCCCCCGCAACGTGCTGGGCGAGGCGGTCGCTCGGGATGAGGAACTCGTACTGACTCCGGAGCAGGCGGCTGCACTCGCGGCGATCGAGACGTCCATGGAGGCGAGGCAGCCCGACAGCTTCCTGCTTCATGGCGTCACCGGCAGCGGGAAGACAGAGGTCTACCTGAGGGCGGTGGCCTCGGCCCTGGCTTCCGGGCGTCGGGCCCTCGTGCTAGTTCCCGAGATCACCCTCACCCACCAGATCGTCGCCCGGCTCCGCGCGCGCTTCGGGGACAAGCTGGCCGTTCTCCACAGCGGTCTGCGTCCGGGAGAGCGACTCGAGCAGTGGCAACGGCTGCGACGCGGCGAAGTCCCCATCGCCGTGGGAGCGCGCAGCGCGCTGTTCGCACCGATCGAGGATCTCGGCATCATCGTCGTCGATGAGGAGCACGACTCGGCGTACAAGAACGAAGAGGGCTTTCGATACCACGCGAGGGATCTCGCAGAGCGCAGGGCTCGCCTCGCCGGCTGCCCCGTCGTATTCGGCACTGCGACGCCCTCCCTCGAGACCCGCTATGCCGCCGAGCAGGGCCACGTCCGCCGGCTCGTCCTCGCGAGGCGGATCGGTGGGCGCCCGCTCCCGACTGTCGAGATGATCGACTTTACGGCCGCGAAGAACCGTGCGCCCCGGGGTCGTAAGCTGATCCTTTCGCGCCCCCTGCGCCGCGCCCTGGCCGAGACCCTGGATGCCGGCGGCCAGAGCATCTTGTTCTTGAACCGACGCGGTTTTTCCACCCAGATCTACTGCTTCGACTGCGGCTTCGCGGAGCGCTGCAAGGACTGCGACGTTGCACTCGTGTATCACGCGCGCGAGAACCTGCTGCAGTGTCACTACTGTGATCACGCCAAGCCGCCCCCGGCCGTCTGCGGAGGCTGCGGGACACCAGACACCGCGCTCCTCGGCCTCGGCACCGAGCGCGTCGAGGAAGAAGTGCGAACACTCTTCCCCGCCGCGCAGCTCGCGCGCCTCGACCGCGACACGGCGAGGCACCGGGGCCACACCGAAGCGGTCCTACGAGCCCTGCATCGGCACGAGGTCGATATCCTGATCGGGACGCAGATGGTCGCGAAGGGGCATGACTTCCCGGGCGTGCAGCTTGTGGGCATCGTCGCGGCCGATCTCGGCCTCCACATGCCCGACTTCCGTGCGTCCGAACGAACCTTCCAAGTGCTGACCCAGGTTGCCGGACGCGCGGGACGCGCTGGCACGCCGGGCCGAGTCATCCTGCAGACCTTCCTTCCGGACCACTACGCGATCCGTCCGGTCCGCGACCACGACTACGAAACCTTCTACCGCGAGGAACTCGAGTACCGCGCGCAGATGGGATACCCGCCGTTCTCGCAGCTGTGCCAGGTTCTGGTGTCGGGCGCCGACGAGCAGGCCACCCGCGAGGCCGCGGAGGCCTTGGCGGAGCACGCGACACGGGAGGCAACAGCGAGCGGCGCACGCGAGAGCATCCAGATTCTCGGACCCGCACCGGCACCCCTGGCCCGCCTGCGCGGTCGCTATCGCTACCAGTTGCTCCTGAAGGGCGCGAAGTCCGAGTCGCTCGATCGCGTCGTGCGTGAAGTCGCAGCCCGAGGCACGCAGCTCCGCAAGGGTCTACGCGCCGTCGTGGACGTGAATCCGGGCAGCATGCTATAGAAGCGCCGCCCGGCCTCTACCGCAGCGAGCACCCCATGGCACCTCTCGAAGTCATCCAGTTTCCCGATCGGCGCCTCAAGCAGATGAGCGCTCCCGTTGCTCACGTCGATCAGGATCTGCGCAAGCTGGCCGACGAGATGCTGAAGGTGATGTACGAAGAGCCCGGCATCGGGCTTGCTGCGCCCCAGGTCGGCATTGGCATCCGCCTCATCGTGATGGACACAGTGTGGAACGAGGAAGACAACGAGCCCGACCCGACGGTGATCATCAACCCGGAGATCGTGAGCCGGGAGGGCACGATCACCTGGGAAGAAGGTTGCCTCTCGGTACCCGACCTCACAGCCGAGGTCGAGCGCGCGGAGCACATCGTCGTGAAGTACCAGAACCTGGAAGGCGAAGACCTAAAGGAGGACGTCAGCGGACTCCGAGCTGTCTGCTTCCAGCACGAGATCGATCATCTCGACGGAATCCTCTTCATCGACCGGATCAGCCGACTCAAGCGCAGCCTGTACGCGAAACGCCGCAAGAAGCAACTCCGCCAGGAAGAGGAGCCCGCGAGTCTGGGCTCGTGACGACTCTCCGCATCGCTTTCTTCGGCACACCCGAGATCGCCGTCCCGACCCTCGAGCGCCTGATGGACGGTCCGCACACGGTCACGATCGTCGTGAGCCAACCGGACCGTCCGCGCGGTCGCGGACGCAAGACCTCTCCCTCTCCCGTGGCACAGGTGGCAGAGAAGGCGGGGATCCCGCTGTTGCGGCCCGAGCGAGTCGGTGACCCCGATTGCATTGCCGCCCTCGAAGCGCACACCCCCGACCTCGGGGTCGTCGTGGCCTTCGGACAGTTCATCCCGAAGCGTGCGCGGGAGCTTCCGCGCCTCGGCTATCTGATCAACGCGCATGCGAGCCTGCTGCCCCGGCACCGAGGCGCGGCGCCGATCGCCCACGCGATCCTGGCCGGTGACAGCACGACCGGAGTCTCCGTGATGCGCGTCGAACGGCAGATGGACGCCGGCCCTGTCGCGCTCGTTCGCGAGACGCCGATCGGCGAAGATGAGGAAGCCGGCAGCCTGATGGAGCGACTCGGCAGGCTGGCCGCCGACGCCATCGCGGACACCACCCTGGAGGTTGCGGCTGGAACCGTCGTGTGGACCGACCAGGACCCCGCGCGGGCTACGCTCGCCCCGAAGATCGACAAGCGCGACGCGCGACTCGATTTCCGGCTCGAGGCCTCCTTTCTCGTCCGGCAGATCCGAGCCCTGGCCCCGAGCCCGGGTGCCGTCACGACCCTGGAAGAGGAGTCGCTGCGTATCCTCGCCGCGACGATGCGCGCCGGCTCTGCGACCGAGGCACCCGGAACCCTGCGACGAGACGGCGATGGAAGCCTGCAAATCGCGACCGGGGACGGCTGGCTCATTCCGACGCGGATCCAACGACCCGGCGGCAAGCCTCTCGATGTGGCCGCCTTCCTGCGCGGCCGTCCCATCGAAGAAGGCAGCGTACTGGGTGGAGACGACCGGTGAGCCCCAGACGGCATCGCGGTCGCCCGCAGCCCAAGAAGGAAGCCGCGTCGGCTCGCCGGGCGCAGCCGACCCAGGCGCGGCTGCTGGCGGTGCGGGTACTCGACCGGGTCCAGCGCGCCCGTGCGTACGCGGATCTCTCGCTCCACCAACATCTTTCCCATAGCAATCTGTCGGTAACCGACCGCGCGCTCGCCACCGAGTTGGTGTACGGAACACTCCGTTGGCGGGGGCGCGTCGACTACCTGCTCGACCAGCTCCTCGACCAGCCCGTCCACAAGCTCGAACCGGTGGTCGCGAGTACTCTCCGGATCGGCGCCTATCAGCTGCTCTTCTCCGACCGCATTCCCGACTCTGCGGCGGTCGACGAGGCCGTGCGCTGCGTCCGAGCGCTGGGAGTCGAGCGCGCGACGGGGCTGGTCAATGCCGTGCTGAGGCGTCTCGCTCGCGAGCGCGCCGAGATGCGCCTCCCGACGCTCGAGGAACACCCGCTGCAGCATCTGATGCACGCGCTTTCGCTGCCCCAGTGGATCGCCGAGCGCTGGCTAGCGGAGTACGGGCCCGAGGCCGCGGCAGCTCTCGCGGCCGCCTCGAATGCGCCTCCGCCGCTGACCGTGCGCACGAACATCACGAAGACCGACCGGGATACCCTGCTCGCCGAGGTCCGGGAGCACTTTCCCGAGGCCGCCCCCTGCCGCTACGCACGCGACGGCATCCGACTCGGTCCGAAGGGCGATCCGCTGCGCGATCCCGGCTTCCTGGCCGGCGCCTTCAGCGTGCAGGACGAGGCGGCGCAGTTGGTCGTCGGCCTCCTGGATCCGAAGCCCGGCGACCTGGTTCTGGATTCCTGCGCGGCGCCGGGCACCAAGACCACCGCCATCGCCGAGCGGCTCGGCGGCCTCGGAGGCGTGCTGGCCCTGGACCGCCACCCCCGCCGACTCCGCCTGGTCGCCCGGGCGACCCGGCGCCTCGGACTGGCAGGCATCCACACCCTGGAGCGCGATGTCTCCCGCTCTCTCGCCGGCCTACCCGCCGGCTGGCTCGATGCTCTAGAGGGGGTGCGGGAGCTTCCATCCCAGAACGTGCTCTTCGACCGGGCCCTCGCGGATGTCCCCTGCAGTGGCCTCGGGACTCTGCGCCGAAACCCCGACGCCCGCTGGCGTGTCCCCGCGACGGCTCCCCAGGACCTGGCCCGCGCCCAGATCTCGATCCTCAAGCAGACGGCCACCGTGTTGAGACCGGGAGGCCATCTCGTTTACAGTACGTGCACACTGACACCCGAAGAGAACGAAGAAGTGGTGCACGCCTTTCTCCACGATACACCGAGCTTTCGTTGTTCCCGTCGGGACGAGCTTCCCGACGAAGTGGCGGAGATCGTCGGCGACGACGGATTCCTCCGATGCCTGCCCCACATCCACGACACGGACGGCTTCTTCGCCGTGCGGTTCACGAGGGACACATGAGCCAGAAGGAGCCGCGAATCGCACCGTCGATCCTGTCGGCGGAGTTCGAGCGCCTGGCCGAAGAGCTTGCGGCCATCGAGCAAGCGGGCGCCGACTGGGTGCACGTCGACGTAATGGACGGACACTTCGTCCCGAACATCACGATCGGACCGCTGGTGGTCGAGGCCGTCAAGCGGAGCACGAGTCTGCCCCTCGACGTGCACCTGATGATCGAGCAGCCCGAGCGCTACATCGAAGCCTTCGTCGCTGCGGGCGCGGACACGGTCGGAGTCCACGTCGAGACCTGTCCTCATCTCCACCGCACGATCGCCCAGATTCGGGACGCGGGTGCACGCGCCTGCGTCGTGCTCAATCCCTCCACACAGGCGACGACGATCGAACCTGTCCTGGGGGACGTCGATCAAGTCCTGGTGATGACCGTCAACCCGGGCTTTGGGGGACAGCGCTTCATCCCGTCGATGCTCCCCAAGATCGAGACGATCCGCGGCTGGATCGACGCTCGCGATCTCGATGTCGATCTCGAGGTGGACGGGGGAGTCAGCAGCGAGACGATCCTGGCCGCCGCATCCGCGGGTGCCGACGTCTTCGTAGCAGGAACGGCCGTCTTCGCTGCCGACGACTACACCGAGGCCATCTCCGCCCTGCGCGAGAAAGCCCGAGGCTGAGTCTCCACATGCGCCGCATCGGCTGCTTCGTGTCGTGGCCCCTCACGCTGTTTCTTGCCGCAACCAGTCCCCTGAGCGCCGACGATCTCGGTACCCCCCAAATCGCCAGCGATCCGCTCGCCGCTCTCACTGGACGCGACATCTACCAGCGGGTGCTGGACAACAGCTTCGACTCCCTCATCCAGGAGTCGACCCTCGTCTCCGGCGACCGGGGCGGCAACGCCCAGGAGAGCCGCTTCAAGATGTGGTTCCAGGATCTGCGAGACGCTGAGGCAGAGCAGCCCAGGGGCACCATCATCGCGAAGACCCTCGTCCAATACACGCATCCCTTCGACATCCGCTACTCGGGCTACCTGGTCCTCTCGAGACTGGACGAGGTGAACGACCAGTTCGTCTATCTCTCGAGCCAGCGCCGCGTGAAGCGGGTCAACCTCCGGGGCGAAGCCGTCTTCGGCACGGACTTCAGCTTCGAGGACATCCTGCCCCGTCAGATCGAGGACGCCGAATACAAGCGCCTCGGCGACGAACCGGCGAACGGCTCCGATTGCTTCGTGATCGAGGCGACCCCGAAGGACCACTCACAGTCGGAGTACTCGCGCTTACGGATCTACATCGACAAGCAGCGCAACGTACCCCTGGTCACTCGCTACTGGGACAATCGAGACGTCGAAGTGAAGGAACTTCGCGTCGAGCCCAAGCAGATCGAGAAGATCGAAGGGGTCTGGGTGCCCAAGCACCTCACGATGCGGCACCTGAAGCTCGAGTCGTACACGATCCTCGAACTCGAGCAACTCGATCCGAACCCGCCGCTCACGAAGACGACCTTCGAACTGAGAAGGTTGGAATCCCACTAGCGCCCACCGGGCCGGGCGACAGCGCCTCCGCGCTAGAGCCTCGCTCGAACCAGGATCGCGGGTAGCAGAATCAGGTCGGTCACGAGACAGATTGCCATCGTGAGGGCGGAGAGCAGTCCGAACTCCTGCAACGTGGCGAAGTCCGAGAAGGTCACCATCAGGAAGCCCATGGAGAGCACCACCGTGGTGATGGCGATCGGGCGGCCCACGAAGCGGGTCGTGAGCCTTGCGGCGGCCTGGGGATCCGCACCGCGATGTCGCTCCGCTCGATACCGGACGATGTAGTGCACCGTGTCATCGATCGCGATGCCGAGAGCCATGCAGCCGATCAGGCTGGTCGGGAGCGAGAGCGGCGCAGCACCCAGACCCAGGATCCCGAAGTAGACGAGCACCGGTACGAGGTTCGGCACCATGGCGACGGCCCCCAGGCCGATCGAGCGCAAGCCGATGCTGACCAGCACGAAGATCGAGAGCGCCGCGACTGCCACGCTGATGGGTTGTCCGGTCGCGATCCCGTCCGCGCTTCGCGCCAACAGGACCGCGTTCCCGGTCACCCGAGCGGTGATTCCTTCCGGAAAGTCGATCTGCGCGAGCTGATCCTCGATCCCGGCCGTGAGCCGCAGGATGTCCGACGAGCCCACCTCGCCGGTGCGGATGATGACGTTCGAGCGTCCGTGATTGACCGTGGTGAAGCGCTGAAGCTCCGTCTTCGGGATCATGAAGAAGAGCTCGGTCACTCCGGGGCGCGTCTCGGGAATCTTCTCGTGCGCCGGGTCATCGGAGTTGAACGCGCGGTTCAGCATGCGCATGGGCTCGGCAAACGAGAGCGTGCGCCCCACGCCCTCGATGGCTTCCACGCGTCGCTGGATCTCCTCGATGGCGTGGACGACGGCAGGCTCGCGGAAGGAGCCCGGGCCCTGGCCGTCGAGTACGACGTAGAGGGGGACGGCGCCCGAGAGCAGCTGATTCACGGCCTCGAAGTCCCTCCGAACGGGATCCGCCTCGTCGAAGTAGGAGAGGTAGTCGGTGTCGATCACGATCTGCGGAACCAGCCAGGCCGCCGCGACGACCGCCAGGCCCGATACCAGGAGCACGGAGTTCGCGGCACGCGAGACCCGCGCTGCCAGCCTCCCGAGGCTGCGATCGAGCCACCCGCCGAGGCGTACGGCGAGGTTCGAGCGCGGCGTATCGCGGAGGGGCAGTATCGCCAGCGCAGCCGGGGCGCCCGTCAACGAGACGATGGTGATCGCGCCAATGCCCAGCGCCGAGAACGATCCCAGCTCGAAGACGGCCGGCACATCCGTGATCAGGAGTGCCGCGAATCCGAGCATCGTCGTCAAGCCGGCGATCGTGACCGGAACCAGCATGTGACGCAGACACGCGAGCGCCGCCTCTTCGCGACTCGCGGCTCCCGCGGCCTCCTCCTGGTAGCGCGACAGCACGTGAACGCCGTAGATGCTCCCGATTGCGAGCAACATCGGACCGACCAGGCCCGTGAGGAGTGTCAGCGAGCGACCGAGGTAGGCCATCGCCCCAAAGGTCCAGAGGATCGAGCTGAGCGAGACCGCCAGGGGCAGCAGGACACCGCGTAAGGTTCCCGTAAAGATCCACAGGACGATCGTCATCACCGCGATGCTGAGCGGCAGCACGAAGCGAACGTCCCGCACCATGCCCCCGTAGACGTGCGTCTTGAAGTGCGGCCGCCCCGAGACGTAGAAGTTGCGTGCTCCCAGGGAGGGCTCGGTCTCGAGGATCTCGAGGATCCTCTCGTCGAGCCGGGAGTCGATCAACTTGGCATCGGTCATGCCGCGAAAGTTGATGTTGATGGCGGCGGTGCGGGCGTCCTCGGCGACGATCGAGCGAACGTAGACGGGATCGGCCAAGGCACGGCGGCGGAGTTCCGCCAGCTCGTCCGGATCCGTAGGCACCTCTTCGATGAAGGGACGCACCTCGACCCAGTCCTCTTCCTTCACGTACCGGAATGAGGTGACGTCCATCAAGCTGCTGATGGACCGGACTTCCTTGAGCTGAACGATCTTCACCGAGAGATCGTCGATCGCCTGCAGGCAATCCGACTCGAAGACCTCCTCGCACTCGATTGCGACGACGTAGACCTCGTCATCCCCAAAGTCGAGGACGGCCGAGCGATACAGCGCCTGGCCGGGATCCCCCTTGGGCAGCAGGGGCTCAGTGGAGGGATCGAGCTCGAGGTTCACACCGGGCGGGTCGATGCGGAAGAGCTCGACGGCCGCGAGCGCTGAGACGAGCATCAGGAAGGCGATCACGAGCGATGGCCGGCCCACGATCCACTCGGGGCGGCGCCCGGTGATCACCAGACCGGCACTCATCACCAGGGCGACGACTGCAGTGAAGGCCCACTCCAGCTGGCCGGGATCCGCTGCCTCTCCCAAGCTCTCCCCCTGATCCCGGACGCCCGCCGCCCGTGGCGGCTGCCAGTCTACGCCATCCCCAACAGCCGTTGAGGCGCTGCTAGGAAGACGCCATACTGGGCCGCCAGTCGGGGCGTGGCGCAGCTTGGTAGCGCGCTTCGTTCGGGACGAAGAGGTCGCTGGTTCGAATCCAGTCGCCCCGACCATTCGAGTCCAGCCCTGTTTCAGCGGCGTGGCAACTCATTTCAGATTGATCCTCGTGCCGCAGAGCTGTACCTGGTCGTGTCCCGTCACCGCGCCGCGTGCCTCCGCGGCAGCCAGGATGGCGGCCTTGTCCGCGCAGGCCACGTCGATGCCGCCGAGCCCCTCGGGCCGACCGTCCGTGCAGGGCACGAAGCGCACGCTGGCGTTGTCGAGCGGCAGGACCGGGTGACCCTCCTCGTCGGTCAGGGGGATCTCGGCGATCTCCGACCAACGTGAGGAAACCTGCTGCGGGTCGTCGCACTGCACCTCCGCTGCCAGGATGCCGGTCACCCGTTCCAGGTGGCGCGCGCGTTTCCAGTCCTTGCCGGCGGGCGCCCAGGGGCCGTCCAACTCGTGAGCGCCCTCACCCAGCATCTCGTCGATCTCGAAGAACGAGCCACCCGTGTCCTTCGGATGCAGCTGCATGTTGCGAAACGCACCGGAGTCGAGCTTGGCGACGAGGCGAATGCCGAGGGCTTCGACCCGGGCCCGTCGCGGTGCATGGTCGTTGCACTGGGTGATCACCATGTAGCCACCGTCGCCGCCGCGGCGCTCGAGATAGCGACCGCCGGCGGTCTGCTCCTGCGTCGGCGCCACCACCTCCAGCAGCTGGTTGCCGATCGGAAACAGCGCGTTCTCGAGCCCGAAGTGGCCGACCCCAGGATCGCGGAAGCACACCTCGATGCCGAGCACGTCGATCAGCTCGGCTTCGACCGGTGCGAGGTTTTCGGCCACCAGCGCGATCTGGCGCAGGCGCAGCCACATGGGTTGTGAATCAGGCATACACCCTCCCTCTAGAGCAGATGGTCACCACCCGGTTTGCGAGTCGGTCCACACGCAGGCGGCGTGAGGTGGAGGCTAGACCTTCTCGATCTGCGGCCGGGACAGGTAGCTGGCCTTCGGGTCGTAGTCGCTCGCACCGTCTTCCACCCAGCGCGCGAGCTCGGCTCGGCCCACGACGAACCAGTGCACCTCGTCAGGGCCATCCGCGAGCCGCAGCGTGCGTTGGCCCGTGTACATGTCGGCCAGCGGAGTCCACTGCGAGACGCCCGTCGCGCCATGCATCTGGATGGCCTCGTCGATGATCCGGCAAACGCGCTCGGGCACCATCGCCTTCACCGCGCTCACCCACACGCGCGCCTCGGAGTTGCCCAGCACGTCCATCGCCTTCGCGGCCTTGAGGACCATCATTCGCATCGCCTCGATGTCGATTCGCGCCTTCGCGATCGTCTCGGTGTTCTTGCCGAGGTTGGCGATGCGCTTTCCGAATGCCTCGCGCGACAGTCCTCGCTTCGCCATCAGCTCGATGGCTCGCTCGGCCGCGCCGATCGACCGCATGCAGTGATGGATGCGGCCCGGCCCCAGGCGCACCTGGGAGATCTCGAAGCCGCGCCCCTCGCCGAGTAGGATGTTCTCCTTGGGGACGCGACAGTCCGTGAAGCGTAGATGCATGTGGCCGTGCGGTGCATCGTCCTTTCCGAACACGTGCATCGGGCCGAGAATCTCGAGGCCGGGTGCATCGATCGGAACCAGGATCTGCGATTGGCGCAGGTGCGGCGGCCCGTCCGGGTTCGTCTGCACCATCGTGATCAGGATCTTGCAGCGCGGGTCTCCGGCGCCCGAGATGTAGTACTTCTCGCCGTTGATCACCCACTCGTCGCCGATGAGAACAGCCTGGCACGAGATGTTCTTCGCATCCGACGACGCGAGGTCGGGCTCGGTCATCGCGTACGCGGAGCGGATCTCTCCGTTCAGCAGCGGCTTCAGCCACTGCTCCTTTTGCTCCGGGGTTCCGACCCGCTCGAGGACCTCCATGTTGCCGGTGTCCGGAGCCGAGCAGTTGAGGCACTGCGACGCGAGCGGGTTCTTGCCCAACTCGGCCGCGAGGTACGCGTAGTCGATGTTCTTGAGGCCCTGGCCCGTCTCGTCGTCGGGCAGGAAGAAGTTCCACAGGTCGTTCGCCTTGGCCTTCGCCTTGACGCTGTCGAGCAGTTCGAGCTGCCCCGGCGCCCACGACCAGCGATCCTCGCGTCCCTCGCCGAGTTGATGGAACTCGAGCGTGATCGGCTCGACCTCCTCGCGGATGAAGGCCTTGACCTTCTCGAAGAGCGGCTTGGCGCCCTCCGACATCCTCAGGTCGAACATCTCCTCGGTGGTCTCGAGCCCGGCCACGGCAATCTCCTCTTTTCTTCTTCTCTTTCGGTTTCAGTCTCTGTCAGGGTTGCGCGACCGCGACGACCGCGCGGGCGACCCTCGGTCAGGCAAACTCGAAGTACGCGTTCGACACCACGACCCGGTCCCCGACTCTCGCTTCGAACAATACGCGACCGGGTCCCTCGTTCCACGCCAGGATCTCGAGCGTATCGTCGGGAAAGACCGGGGAGGAGAAACGCAGCTTGATCTTCCTAAAACGCTTTCCATCGTTGTCACACAGCGCTGCGAGCAGCAACTGCCCACAATGGCCGAACGTGCACAAGCCGTGCAGGATGGGTTCGTCGAAGCCACCGAACTTCGCGGACTCCGGGTCGATGTGCAACGGGTTGTAGTCGCCCGACAACCGGTAGAGATGGGCTTGATTGTCGGGCACGTGCGCGCTGACCGTGACGTCCGGCTCTCGCTCCGGCACCGCGATCTTCTCCGAGAAGGTCTGCCCCGACCCCTCGAACGGCTCGATGTCCCCCAGCGCCTCGACGCCGCGGCGGAACGAGCCGTTCACCATCTTGATGCAGACATCTCCGGCCGCATCGGTCACGACGCTCTCGCACTCGACGAAGCCGTTTCCCTTGCCCCTTGGGTGAACACCGATCAGCCGGGAGCGCACGCGGACCGCGCCCTCGACGGGCAGGGGTTTGATCATCTCGAGATAGCGCTCCGCATCGATATTGAGGGGCCCCGGAGACGAAGGGATCAGGGACCGGTCGATCGGAGCGCCCGCACCGCCCCAACGAATCGGAAACGTCGGAAACACCGAGAATCCGGGGTGCCCTTCGTACACGAACCCGAGGTCGCGAATCCCGATCCCGACCGCGTAGAGCAACACGTCGCGCTTGTCGTACGCGATCTCGACCGGATCGCCCCAGGGGCCGGGTTCGCCGTTCGGGAGTGCCGCCAGTGCGTCGTATTTCGGCATCGGGTTTCCGTTGGGTTGAGGGGTCGTTCGCAGTCGCGGCCCGGATCGACGAACGAATTTTACATCATGGAATGGGGCTTTTGGGGATACCATCAGAGCCCTCGACCCAGGAAGGGAGAAATCGCAGATGGTCCAGCCTGTCGGCGACCTCGGGCCCTGGCACGCCCAGGTTCAGGAAGAAATCCTCGAGCCCGAGCGTCCGATCGTCGATCCGCACCACCACCTCTGGCATGCCCTCCGGTTCATGCCCTCGTACCTGCTCGAAGATCTCTGGGCCGACACCGGCAGCGGGCACAACATCGTGGAGACCGTGTTCCTGGAGTGCTCGGCCGAGTACCGGGCCGAGGGCCCGGAGCACCTGCGACCGATCGGCGAGACCGAGTTCGTGGCCGACATCGCGGCCCAGAGTGCGAAGGGCGGCCCGGGCAAGGCCCGCATCGCGGGCATCGTCGCGCACGCAGACCTGCAGCTCGGCGACGCTGTCGAAGAAGTGCTCGCACTCCACGAGCAGGCCGGCCGCGGCTTGTTTCGCGGCATCCGCCACGCGGGCGCGCACGACGAAGACCCGGAAGCCCTGATGATCGCGGCGCAGGCTCCGGTGGGCCTCTACCAGGACGCCTCGTTCCGGGCCGGGCTGAAGCGGCTCGGAGAGCTGGGCTACAGCTACGACACCTGGCACTACCACCACCAGAACCCGTCCTTCGCGGCACTCGCGCGGGCGGTCCCCGACACCCAGATGGTGCTCGATCACTTCGGCACCCCGCTCGGCGTGGGTCGCTTCGCGGGGCGTCGCGCCGAGATCTTCGAACAGTGGAAGAAGGGCGTGGCCGAAGTCGCCGAGTGCCCGAACGTGGTCGCCAAGCTCGGCGGCCTCGCGATGCCCGACAACGGCTTCGGCTGGCACGAGCGCGACCTGCCGCCCACCTCGGACGAGTTCGTGGAAGCCCAGGCCCCCTACTACCTGCACATGATCGAGTGCTTCGGGCCCGACCGCTGCATGTTCGAGAGCAACTTTCCGGTCGATCGGCTCTCGATCTCGTACCCGGTGCTCTGGAACGGCCTCAAGAAGATCGTCCGCGACTTCTCCGAAGACGAGAAGGACGCGATGTTCCGCGCCACCGCGAGTCGGGTGTACCGCCTGTCGGCGAGCGACTGAGCTCCTCTCAGGGTCTCTGCATCACCGGGAGCGAGATCAGGCTTGGTGCTGCCGGGCTTCGAGGCCCCACTCGATCCCGTTGCAGAGCAGCTGCTCGAAGGCCTGCGTCTCCCACGGGCCCCGGAAGTGCAACGGGGTGACTCCCTCCGCGTCCACACTCTCGTGGACGAAGGGCTGGATGTTGGTCCCCGGCGAGTGGCAATGGCCCAACGCGAAGTAGGCCACCGCACCCGATCCGTGTTCTCGCTCGTAGCCGAGCACGCGCGTGCGGCCATCGGGCCCAACGGACGTGTCTTCGCCGTAGCTGAAGCCGAAGCTTCGGGGCGCTGGGTCCTCGGCGTCGAGATCCGACGTCGACAACAGGA
>JAYGDB010000056.1:0-3051 GCA_046583095.1 Myxococcota bacterium
GCGCCCAACGCGGCCGCGAGTCGCGAGACGTCGCCCGACGTCGCGGGGATCAGCTTCCACTCGGTCTCGACCATGGGCTCTCGTCTCGCGCTTCGGAATGTGTGTTACGGATCGCCACGCTCGCCGGCTCACTGTCGATCATTTTCTTGGCCGGCCAGGATTGGCGCTCCACTGCACGCGGTGGTCACCCCCGAGCAAGAGAACGCCTGCGATCACGATAGTATCACCCGCCCGCCGAGTCTCTCGTGCAGATCTGAACCCACTTCGGATGGCTCGTACTTGCGGACGCAGCCAATTCGCGGTTTGAAGTTCCCACTCACGGCGGAGTCGACGACTGGCCGCGACATCCCCTTGACGTTCTCTGACGCGAACTGCAAGATGCTCGCTCCGATGTCCCAACCCGAAACTCCTCCGAGTGGCGCGAGTCTCTACGAGCACGACGTTCGCAGCGTCGCGAACTCGGAGCGGGCCACCTTCTCCGTGCCCTCCTGCCCGGTCTGTGATGGAACCGAGGCGCAGCGTCGGTTCGAGATCGAGGCTCTTTCACAGTGTGTCACCATCTGCAACGAGTGCGGGCTGGGGCGACTGCATCCCCTGCCCGATCCCGAGACCGTTCGAAGCTACTACCCGGATGAATATTACGGGGAGCCCGGCGTGAAGTTTCAACCCCTGGTCGAGGGGCTGGTTCGCGCCGTGGGTGCTCGCCACGTCGCCTTCGTCACCGCGGGCATCCCGGACGGAGCCCGAATCCTCGATGTCGGGTGCGGTCGGGGTGTGATCCTCGGCGCGCTTGCGGATCGGGGATACGAGGTGCATGGCATCGAAATCAGCGAGGAGGCTGCCTCCGGCGCGGACTCGCGGGCTTCCGTCCGCATCGCGTCGACCGTCGCCGCGGCCGACTATCCCGAGGCCTACTTCGATCAAGTGATCATCTGGCACGTCTTCGAACATCTGGCAGACCCGCGCGGTACTCTCGACGCGGTCCACCGGATCCTGAAGCCCGGGGGCCGGCTGATCGTCGCCGTGCCGAATTTCTCGAGCCTTCAGGCACGCCTGAGCGGCGCGGCTTGGTTCCACCTCGACCTCCCGCGCCACCTCTACCAGTTTCCACTGGCTGGACTGAAGACGCTGCTCGGCCGGACGGGATTCGAGGTCGGTGCCGTGCACCACTTCTCCCTGCGGCAGAACCCATTCGGCTGGATTCAGAGCCTGCTGAACAAGATTTCCTTCCTGCCACGCAATGGTCTCTACGTACTCCTCCACCGCCATCCTCTGGGGACACCGAAGCCCTACGATGCGCGAATGCGCGGCTGGCTCTGGCTCTGTCTCGCAATCAGCAGCCCGCTGGCCGGGCTCCTCGCCCTCCTGGGCACCGTGCTGCGTAGCGGCGCGACCGTTCACGTCGTTGCGCGTCGATCCGATTCGGCCGGCTAGCCGCGGAGGCGGGCTTACTCGCAGTACCCTGCAAGTTTCGTCAGGCCCTCGTGCAGCTTTACCATCGCGAGCGTGTCCCGCTTGCAGTAGGCCAGTAACGCCTCGCGCAGCCGGGCGGTCTCGCCGGGCCCTGCTTCTCCGCTCGCCAGCCGGTTCCAGGCCACGGGGGCCTCCGAGCCCTCGGACACCTCGCCGAGATCGTCCCATCCGAACCCGGGCGCAAGCGCAGGCGCGACGGACTTGATCGAGAACGAGCAACCGAAGTCGCCGTGGTACACGTCGCGTCGAACCACCTCGAGCTCGTCGAACAGGCGCCCGCGAATGCGGTCGAGGCCCGGAGCGTGTGACGGAAATTCCTCCGCCAGTTCACGAAGCCGCGTCGCCTCGAAGCGCGAGTAGACGTGGATCGCTGCGCCGTCGTCGGGAAGCGCCGCGAGGAGCGACTCGCAGAAGGCGGGTCGCGGGTCTTCGTGACCCTCGGCCAGGAATTCCGCGTGCGTGAGAGATGCGTCCACATCGACCCGGTGGAGAGACCACTGGAACGGGATCATCTGATACGGACGCGTCCCCTCGAATTGCGGGATCGCCGGGTTCGTCGTCTCGAAGTCGAGGTACCAGGCCGGCGGGCCGGCATCCGCCAGGGCAGCCTGCAACGTCGAGGAGACGAAGGGCTCGCCGCTCTGGACGACGTCGCGCACGCGTTCTTGGACCGGCGTGAGATCCACGTCAGCCGGCAGCTCCGAGATGCGCTCCTGGCCCTGCCGAACCAGGTCTTGGTAACGGTCCTGGCTCATCCTGGGTAGGTGGAAGACCCAATCTTCGGGCTTGTCGCGCGTACAGTGCGCCCAGAACTCGCACTCGTGCGGATTCTTGCAATGACGGTCTGGAGCGACCTCGGGTGGCGTCGGCTCGGACAGCACGGCGAGAAGCGAGTGCACACGCTCGGGCACGTCGACTAGCCGCTCCTGGATGTCTTTCGAGCACTCGACCCGAACGAAGTAGCGCTCCCAGTCGATGCCGTCCGGACCGCGCTCGTAGCTCGTGTTCACGTGGATCAGCTCGCTCGACACCACGTCGAGCCCCGCTCCCGTGAGGACGAAGTGTTGCACCGCGAGATCGTCGAGGTGCTGGACCTTCACCGAGCCGGACGACTTCACCTCGCGAAGCCCCCAGCGCCCGCTCGACAGCCGCTCCAGCACATCGACGCGAATCCTCACCCCGGCGTGCTCGAAGGCGGCCTCGAAGATGGCCGGCCGCGACGCCTCTGCAACGAGCCGCTGCGTGCGTGCCACCGCCTGCGCGTGCTCCCACGGCGGCTCGTCCACCAACTCTCCGCCGGGGAAGAGTTCGCGCGCGCGCGTGCCCACCTCGGTTCCGGCATCCAGAATCGCCTGCGTCGCGGCGCTCCACTCGCTCGCCAGGGCATCGTCGTGCGACTGGAGCCACACCCTCCGCTCGCACTGGAGCCCCGCCAGGTACTTCGACTTGCTGAGCCGAGACGAGGCGGAGCCACTGCGCTCGCTCCCGCTGCTGGACGACTCCCCGGCCATCGGCCCCTCCTTCGACAATCTTAGCCACCTCCCAGCATGCAGCGCGGGGCTCAGGGCTTCGGCTCGA
>JAYGDB010000083.1:0-18325 GCA_046583095.1 Myxococcota bacterium
AACCCCCCGAGAGGAAGCGGGAGGACGTCTCGATGCCGGAAGAGAATGCAGCCCCCGGGCTGCTGCCCGTCGTGCCCTTCTTGAAGATCCCCGATGACGGGGATCCCTACCTCGAGGGCCACAAGTGCAAGGATTGCGGCGCCGTATTTCTCGGCGAACGCTCGGTCTGCTCGAAGTGCTCGACCCGCGACCAGATCGAGCCCGTCAGGCTCTCGAACACCGGCGAGCTGTACGTCTACTCGATCGTGCACCGCTCGTTTCCAGGGATCGAGGTGCCCTACGTGTCGGCCATCGTCGACCTCGAAGGCGGCGGCACGCTGAAGGGCAACCTGATCAACGTCGAGCCCGATCCCGAGAAGATCGCGATGGGCATGCCCGTCGAAGTGATTTACCAGACGGCGCCGCAGAAGGACGCCGACGGCAACGAATACCTGACCTACTACTTTCAGCCGCGAAGCTGAAGGCTGATTCCAGCCGCGAGGCTGAGGGAGATCCAGCATGAGTGACGTCTATATCGTTGGTGTGGACATGATCAAGTTCGGGCGCTTCCCCGAGACCTCGGTGCCGCGGCTCGGCGCGCAGGCGGCCATGATGGCCCTGGACGACGCGGGCCTCGGCCTCAAGGACATGGAAGCCCTCTACAGCGGCAACCTCGGACAGGCCGGCGCCATGGTCGGGCAACGCATCCTGGCTGAGATCGGCCAGACGGGCATTCCGGTCGTCAACTGTGCGAACGCTTGTGCGACGGGCGCCACCGCGTTCCGCGAAGGCTGGATGTCGATTCGGGCCGACGTCTACGATGCCGTCCTCTGCGTGGGTGTCGAGCAGATGGGCAGGGGCCTGCTCGGCGGCGGCGGCGCCAGGAAGGGCATCTCCACCGAGGGGCTGCTCGGCTCGAGCACGATGCCCGCGGTCTTTGCGGAAGCCGGCATGGAGCACAGCCGGAAGTACGGCACCACCTTCGAACAGTTCGCGCAGGTGTCCGTCAAGAACCACCACCACTCCACGATGAACCCGAAGGCCATGTACCAGATCGAGACGCCTCTCGAGACGGTCATGAACTCCGAGATGATCTCGTACCCGAACACGAAGCTGATGTGCTCGGTGAACGTGGACGGCTCGGCGGCGGCCGTACTCGTCAGCGAGCGCAAGCTCAAGGAGATCGGCAGCAACCGGGCCGTGAAGGTGCTGGCTTCGGTACTGACGAGCGACCCGTACCAGGAGCGCAATCTCTCGATGCCCGACGTGAACACCTGCACCCAGCAGGCAGCCGCGAAGGCCTACGAGATGGCGGGCCTGGGCGCGGACGACATCGACCTCGTGGAACTGCACGACTGCTTCGCGACGGCCGAGATCCTCCACTACGGCAACCTCGGCCTGGGCAAGCCCGAGGACGCGGGCCGGATGGTCGATGAGGGCGAAACGGCTCTCGGCGGCCGGATCCCCGTGAACGTCTCCGGCGGCCTCCTCTCGAAGGGACACCCGCTGGGAGCTACGGGTATCGCCAACATCTACGAGGTGAGTACGCATCTGCGCGGTGAGGCCGGCAAACGCCAGGTCGAGGGCGCGAGCCACGGACTCACCCACGTGATCGGGCTCGGAAGCGCCTGCGGGATCCACATCCTCGAAAAGGTCTGACAGCCTTGCTCCGTTGAGGATGCTCTCGAACGAGTCCGAACGCGAACGAAATTTCGAGAGCGAAGCGCCGTCGCAGGGATGCGGCGGCGCTTCGTCGTAGTATCCTGCCGCGCGTGCAACCCTCGAGCCGCACCCTTCTCGTCAGCCTCTGCCTACTCGTCGTTCTATTCCCTGGGCCTTCGCTGGCGCGCTCCGCCAACGAGCGCCCACTACCGGGCTTCAACGGCATCAGTCTCGACAACCAGAGCGTCTCGATCTCGGACTACATCGGGAAACGCCTGCTGCTCGTCTTCTTCAATCCCGAGGTGGCCGAATCCGGCCCGGTCGCCGAGGCCACTCGGGCGATCAGCGATCTGCGGACGAGCCACAACTTCGCGGTGGTCGGCATCACCGTCGGCTCGACCCGCAGCAAGTCGCGGGCCTTCCGCGACGAGCATCATCTCGATTTCCCGATCATCGACGACTCGCCGGGGCGGATCACGCGACGACTCGGGCTGCAGACCTCTGTAACGCTCGTGGCCGTGGATGCCGAGGGCTACATGTTCTGGGGTGCATCGTATTTCGATGCGAAGAAGAGCGACGAGGCAGCACGCGTCGAGGGCGAGATCCGCACGGCCCTGCGACTGCCCGAGCGAGCGAAAGAGGCCCTGGCCTTTGGAGAGCGGCAGCGCGCTCCGCTCTTCGAGGGGATCCGTCTCAACGGAGGCGAGCCCTTCCGGTTGCGGGACCACGCGGGACGCCCCGTCGTCCTGATCTTCTTCCTGCACACCTGCCCGCACTGTCATCACGCCCTGGAGTTCCTGCTGCCCCAGATCGAGAAGATCCCCGCCGACAAGCGCCCGTCGCTGGTCGCGGTGTCGATCCAGGATCGACCGCGTGCGGTCCGCGATGCCCTGGCGGAACTGGGGATCGAGCTCCAACACGTGCTGCTCGATTCGGAGCGCAAGCTGCAGAAGCTCTTTCAACTGCAAGCCGGGGTGCCCGACATCTTCTTCCTGGACAAGCAGCGGCGCATCGTCCACCGAATCCAGGGCTGGCGCGACAAGCGCGACCCGGCCCTCGCGCGCATGACAATCGCGAAAATCTCGGGCACGAAGATTCCCTACCTGCTCAACCCCAGGGGCTACACCGGAAGCGACGTCTGCGGGGTTTGCCACGAACTCGAACTCGAGAGCTGGCACTACACCAAGCACGCCGGCGCCTACGACACCCTGGTGACCCACGCTGCCGAGCGGAACCCCGAGTGCATCGGCTGCCACGTCGTCGGCTACGCGGCCCCGGGCGGTTACTCGATCGACGACGCTCCCGCCCATCTGGAAGACGTGAGCTGCGAGAATTGCCACGGGCGCGGCGGGCCGCACCTCTCGAAGAGCTTCGTCCAGGCGGGTAACTACGAGCCCGTCTGCATCAGCTGCCACAACCCGACCCACTCCCTCGGCTTCGACTACCCCAGCTTCCGAAAGAACATCTCGCACACCCAGATCGCGGCGATGACACCGCACGAGCGCGCGGCCCTCGGTGGCACGCGTCCGGGCAACCTGATGCCAACGGATGCCGCGTACGTCGGTTCGGAAGCCTGCAGCGGCTGCCACCCCAGTGAGTTCGCGACCTGGGAGGCGAGCGCCCACGCCCGCTCGCTTGCGTCGCTCGAAAAGAAGAACCAAAGCGGCGACACCGCCTGCCAGGCATGCCACACGACCGCCTTCGGCCTGCCCGGGGGCTTCGCCGAGGGAGCCGCTCCGAGCGCCCATCCTGATCTGGCCCGGGTGGGCTGCGAGTCCTGCCACGGGCCGGGCGAGGCACACATCGGCGAGCAAGCCAAGAAGATCGGGAGCATCATCAGCCTCGGTGACAAGTGCGACTCCTGCGTGATTCTGCAGATCTGCGGGGGCTGTCACGACGACGCCAACGACCCGGGCTTCGCGTTCGAGGTGGTGGACAAGATCGAGATCCAGCGGCACGGCACGATCGAGGCCGGGACGGGGCGGCCGCTCGAGGACGCAGCCCGGTTGCAACACACACGCCCGGAGCTACTCGCGGGCCAGGCCCTCAGGAGCTTGGGAGAGTGAGCGCTTGAACGTCGAGGTCCGAAACGATCGGCGCGGCGTCCGGGCGATTTCCATCGATCGCGCGGAGAGACGGGAGCCCCAGTGGACCGGTCGCTGAGCCTCGAAGCCGCGCGGGCGCTCGCCGATGCGCGCGAGTCCCTGGCCGAGTGGATCGAGGAAGGCATCGACACGTGGGAGGCGGTACCGGAAGCCGCGGCGGCGCCGAAGGCTGCGCCCTCGTTCCAGCTGTCCCCCGACCCTCCGCGCCTCGACCGGGCCGCTGCGGACGCACTGGCACCGACCGCCGCCTGGGGCGCGTCGCCCACTCTCGAAGCCGTGCGCGAGCACCTCGGCGACTGCCAGCTCTGTCAGCTCTGCGAGGGACGCAACACGATCGTCTTCGGCGACGGCAACCCGGATGCAGATCTGATGTTCATCGGCGAGGGCCCGGGCCAAGAGGAGGACCGACGGGGTCTCCCGTTCGTCGGTCGCGCAGGCGAGTTGCTCACGCAGATGATCGAGAAGGGGCTCGAGATCCCGCGCAGCTCCGTCTACATCTGCAACATCGTGAAGTGCCGCCCGCCAAAGAACCGCACGCCGCTGCCCCAGGAGGTGAGCGCATGTCGGCCCTTCCTCGATGGGCAGATCGACGCGGTGAAGCCGAAGGTCATCGTGAGCCTCGGCAAGCCCGCTGCCAGCCTGCTCCTCGGCCGGGACGTCGCGATCACGCGGCTGCGCGGCACGTGGCAGGAGTACCGGGGCATCGCGCTGATGCCCACGCTCCACCCGGCGTATCTGCTGCGACAGTACTCGGCGGAGAACCGTCGCAACGTGTGGCAGGACCTGAAGGCAGCCTTGCAGCGCTCGCAGAGCTAGGCGCTGCGAACCGCAGCCCCGTCACCCGAAACCGCTAGTCGAAGGGCGTCTCGGGAACCGCGGCCGTCTGCTGGCTCCGGAGCTCGTCGAGCTTCTTGCGCACCTCGGGATCGCGGCCCGCGAGGATCGCCCCCGCGAACAGGCCCGCGTTCTTGGCCCCGGCCTTGCCGATCCCGAAGGTCGCGACGGGGATGCCACCGGGCATCTGCACGGTCGAGAGCAGCGCATCGACACCGTCCAGGGGTGAGCTGTCGAGAGGCACGCCCAGCACGGGAAGCGGCGTCAGGGCCGCCGTCACCCCGGCCAGGTGCGCCGCGAAACCCGCGCCGCAAATGAAGATCTCGATTCCCCGCTCGCCGGCGCCCTCGACGTATCTGGCGTGACGCTCGGGGGTTCGATGCGCCGAAATGACCCGTACGTCGCAACCGACGCCGAGCGTCTCTAGCGAGTCGACGGCAGGCTTCATGGCCTCCCAATCGCTCTTGCTGCCCATCAAGACCGCTACCCGCGGTGCATCCTCTCCGGACACGCTCACACCTCCCTGGCTGCTCCCTTGATACCAAACGCCACCCGGAATGGCCGCCCAGGTGCCGATGGGATATCCCTGGGCGCCATGGCGGGCCTGATATCCACGCGAACGGCGATCTGTGGCGTGATCCTGCATCCGGCCGGCCACACCCGCTCCCCCGCCATGCACAATGCCGCCTTCGAGGAGCTCGGGATCGACGCCAGCTACCACGCCTTCGACGTGCCCCCCGACCGGCTGGAGGCGGCAATCCTCGGCATGCGCATACTCGGCATCCGCCAGCTCGCGGTCTCGATTCCGCACAAGCTCGCCGTGATGGCACTCATCGACGAGGTGGAAGAGATCGCGCGCCGGATCGGCGCGGTCAACACGATCACCCGAGAAGGCGACCGGCTGGTCGGGACGAACACCGATTGGCGGGGCGCGATCGCCGCGCTCGAGGAGCAGGCGGGCGCGAAACTATCGGGAAGCCGGGCCGTCGTGCTCGGTGCCGGCGGCGCGGCGCGGGCGGCAGTCTTCGGCCTACGCGCGCAGGGCGCCTCCGTGGTCATCCTGAACCGAACAGAATCGAAGGCCGCCGATCTCGCCGCATCGCTGGACGCCACGTCGGCGGGACCCCTCGAGGCGCTCGCCGACCTCGACTATGACGTCCTCGTCAACGCGACGAGCGTCGGCCTGAACGAAGACGTGTCGCCGATCCCGATCTCTTCGATCCGCGAGGGCTCGATCGTGATGGACGCCGTCTACGACCCGGCCGAAACGAGGCTGCTGCGAGACGCCAAGACACGCGGCGCACGGGCGGTCCCGGGCAAGTGGTGGCTCGTCCACCAAGCTGCCGCCCAGCTGGAAGCCTGGACGCGCCGCCAGTCCCCGACCGAAGTCATGGCAACGGCGTTCGACAGCGCCTAGGCGGCCGCTGGCGGCTACCCGTCGTATCCCCACTTCTCCTTGTTCGCCTTGACCTGCTCGGGAGAGGGAACTTCCGTGTCGGGCTTCTCCGGAACTTCGAAGTCGTCGCGGATCTCGATGATCTTCGCGTTGAGAGCGACGTCGGCGTTGAACACCTCCGGCACCTGTTCGTCCTCGAAGATGGCCTCCCAGGGGCACTCGGGCTCGCACACCCCGCAGTTGATGCACTCCTCGGGATCGATGTAGAGCTGGCCGGGCCAGTCAGCGGCTTTGTCGCCCTTGTACTCGACAATGCAGTCGACCGGACACACCTCGACGCAGGAGATATCCAGGCAATCGCGACAGAGGCTGGTGATCACCCACGTCATCGTTCCTCTCCCATCCCTCTCAGATCTCCACGCGGGCGCGAGCGCTCAGGAATCTACTTGAGTTTCGTTTCTTTATAGAGAACGTGCTTGCGAATCTTGGGGTCGTACTTCTTGAACTCGAGCTTGTGAGGAGTATTGGTGCGGTTCTTCGAGGTCGTGTAGAAGTGGCCGGTGCCAGCCGTCGACTCGAGCTTGATCTTCTCTCGCTTCGTCTTTGCCATGGATCGTTACTCCGCCCTCAGCGGCCGAGCGGCTCGGGGACGGGTTCGCCGCCGCGCGCGAAGACTCGGATGCGCTTGTTGCCCTGCTGCTCGACCCGGACGCGAGACGGCTTGTTGTCACCCGAGTGGACGAGCATCACGTTGGAGGCGTCGACATAGCCTTCCTGCTCCACGATGCCGCCCTGACGCGCGCCGCGCCGGCCCGGCTTGAGGTGGCGCTTCTGCATCCGCACGCCTTCCACCCGCAGCTTGGCACGCGCCACATCCACGGCGATCACGCGGCCTTGCTTGCCGCGATCGGCTCCTGTCATGACCTGCACGAGGTCGCCCTTGCGGACCCTGATCATTTGTCGCCCAGCCTCCGAGAACCCGAAGGTGTGTGATAGGCAAGGGAATTCGTCAAGAGTTCCCCACGGGAATCCGCGGCCGCTCGGGCCGGGCCGCGGATGGTACGCTCCGCCCGCCCGAAGCCTGGGAACGGGAGTCACCTGAACACGTGCTGAAGCGGATCGTAATCGGCGTAGCCCTGGCGTTCGCAATCCTGGTCCTCTCCTGCAAGTACCTGCTGCCCGAGCGCTTCGCGGTGAACGCCCCGATCGGCCGGATGCTGTTCGGCTGGGCGGGTGAGATGCCCGTCGCAGCCGAGATCCGGAAGCGGCTGCACGTGCCGCCCGGCTTCTCGATCGGCGTCTACGCCGAGGGGATCCAGTCCAGCGCGCGCTTCCTCCGATTCACCGAGGCGGGAGATCTGCTCGTCTCCACGCCGCGATCCGGCGGCATCGTCCTGCTCGAACGGGATTCGGACGGGGACGGCCGGGCCGACGGCATGCGCGTCCTGCTGTCGGGCCTCAACCGGCCGCACGGGATCGAACTGCGAGAGGGCTGGCTCTACATCGGCGAAGCCGATGCAATTGCCCGGATCCGCTTCGACGCGGCCAGTGGGCAGCTGGACGGCGAACTCGAGCGCATCGTCACTGGGCTGCCCGGCGGCGGCAACCACTGGGCGAAAACTCTCCGCTTCGGCCCCGATACATGGCTCTACATGCACGCCGGATCCAGCTGCAACGTCTGCGTCGAGGACGACGAGCGGCGGGCGACGATCATGCGCTTCAGGCCAGACGGCTCGAACGGTCAGATCTACGCGACAGGCCTGCGCAACTCGGTCGGCTTCGACTGGCACCCGGTCACGGGCGATCTCTACGCCACTGACAACGGGCGAGATCTGCTCGGCGACAACTTTCCGCCCTGCGAGCTGAACAAGATTGTCGAGGGCGGCTTCTACGGCTGGCCCATCGCGAACGGCAACCGGGTTCCCGATCCCGATTTCGGCGCCGGCCAGGAGGCGCGAATCGCGGCTTCGATTCCGCCGAGCCATCCTTTCCGAGCACATAACGCCCCTCTCGGAATCACGTTCGTCCGGGGTGATCAGGTGCCGGCCGAGTACCGCCAGGCAGCCCTGGTAGCCCTCCACGGCTCTTGGAACCGCAGCAAGAAGGACGGCTACAAGGTGGTCTCCCTCCACTGGGAGCCGGACGGGAGCATTCGCGAGCAGGACTTCGCAACCGGCTTCGAGGTCGACGAAGACGTGATCGGCCGTCCCGTCGACGTTGCCGAGGGCCCCGACGGCGCCTTCTACATCTCCGACGACTACGCGGGCGCGATCTGGCGCGTCGCGTACGGCGAAGAGGCCGCAGGCGGCCAGAGTCCATCGGCCACGTCCCGACACCCGGATCCGCTGGCGACGCTCCCGGGCAGCGAGCGCATCCGGCTGTCGCGTGCCGGAGAGGTGCTGTACGAACAGTTCGCCTGTGCGACGTGTCACGAGCCCGCAAGCGCGGGGCCGGGGATCGCGGTGAAGCGGCTCGAAAAACTCGACCAGCGCTACACGATCGAGAGCCTGTCGCTGCTCCTCGAAACCCCTCCACAGCCGATGCCCACCTCCCCGCTCAACCCGGAGCAGCGGCGCTCTCTCGCCGTGCACCTGCTCGAAACCCGCCGATGAAGTTCGTCATCTCGGCGGCCTTCCAACCCCTCGAGAACCTCGTCGCCCTGGCACGCACTGCCGAGGAAGCCGGCTTCGAGGCAATCTCATTCTCCGATCACGTCGTCTACCCGGAGACCCTGGACACGCCCTACCCGTACACCGAGGACGGCACGCGCCGCTACGACGAGACCTCGGTCTTCCCCGATCCGTGGGTCGCAATCGGGGCGTTGGCCTCGGTCACGACGCGGCTTCGCTTCACCAACAACGTGTTCGTGCTCGCCATGAGAAATCCCTTCATCGCCGCCAAGGCAATCTCGACAGCGGCAGTGCTGTCCCAAGACCGAGTCACTCTCACGATCGGCGTCGGCTGGTCGAACGTCGAGTTCGAGCTACTGGGACAGGCCTTCCGCAACCGTGGACGACGGACCGACGAGATGCTCGAAGTCATGCGCAAGCTGTGGACGGGCGAGTTTGTCGAGCACCACGGCGAATTCTACGACTTCGCGCCGTTGTGCATGCAGCCGGCGCCGAGACAGCGCATCCCGGTCTGGGTCGGCGGAATCTCGGACCCGGCGCTGCGCCGCGCGGCCCGTAACGACGGCTGGATCTCGGACCTGCAGTCCAGCCAGGACATCGTCGAGTCGATCCTCAAGATCCGGAAGTGGCGGGCCGAGGCCTCACTCGCGGGCTCGTTTGACGTGATGGCGAGCGCGACCGACGCCGCCGACGTCCCGGCCTATCGTCGCCTCGAAGACGCCGGCGTGACACATATCCTGACCATGCCCTGGGCGTTCTACGCCGGCCTCACCGACGATCTCGAGAAACAGTGCGACGGCATCCACCGCTTCGCCGAAGACGTGATCCACGAGATGGCCTGATCCCCCGTGGAGGTGGCGAATTTGTATAGTGCGCCGATGCGCCTGCTGCTGCCGATCTCGACCGGCGTGCTGTGTCTCGTGGCGGCGTCCGTCCACGCCGGCTCGGCACTCGTATTGCCGCACCCGCACAGCATCGGTTCGATTCCCGCCGGAACCTATGACGATGACGGCAAGCGACTGGGAGAGGCCACCCTCTACTACGAACGCACGCCGGACGGCAAGATCCACATGCGCGCCGCGACGTCCGTGAAGGACGGCCCACGCAACCTGATCAATGCCTTCTTCGAAGAGATCGACGAAGGTCGTGCGCTGCGTGTGTTGCGCGAGGACTCGTTGTCCCACGATAAGAATGGAAACCCGATGGTTCTCGTGGAGGTCGATCACGAGAAGGGGGTGGCCCGCTGCACCCCTCCGGGAGCCCGCGACGGAGACATCCAGACGATCCCGCTGCCCGCGGACGACCGCGTCGCGAATGCGACGCTAGGGCTCCTCTTCCAACCGTTGGTCCGCCGAGAGGTAGAGAAAATCGAGTTTCAGACCTTCCTTTGCCGCGGTGGCGCCCGCTTGGTCGACTTCGTGGCCCGTGCCGCAGAGCGCTCTTCCCGCGAACCGAGCGATCAGGTGGTGGAGATCCGCTTTGGACCGAAACTCGGGCGCGTGTTGTCGTGGCTCGCGGGCGCGGTCGTTCCCGAACTGCGCTTCTGGTTCGACGCTGCCGAAGGCCGCTACCTGGCACACCGCATGCCCCTGTACGGCGGCGGACCCGAGGTGGTGGTCGCACGCGAGGGCGTGGCCGCAGGCGCCCTACCCCGCTGAAACCGCCGCGACCTCGGCGATCCGCAGCGCCCGCGGGCACGTATCCCCGCGAGTCACTTCAGCGGATTCAGATAGTAGAAAGAAGACACACCCGTACCCTTCAGGAAGACTGGCTCAAAGCTCCCGAGCCACTCGATCGCGTAGTCCGATTCGAGCCACACCTGGCTCGGCTTGGTTCGAAAAGACAGGACCCAGCGGAAGAGAGCGGGCGCGAGGGCCATCGGATCGTGTCGCAAGATCACACGGCCGAGATCGACCTGCCCTTGCACGTTCTCCCCTTGCAGCGAAAGCGACGACGGAATCGGGTATCCCTTCTCGGACGACTCGTGCTCCCCAATGCGAGAGAGCGCGAAGCCGTCGGCCTCGCGCCAGATCTCGCCGGTGCGGACCAGCATCCAGCTTCGCGTTGCACCCTGCTTGGGCTCTACGCTCAGCGCGTAGAGGTGGGAGTCTCCGTTCGTTGCCGCCATGCCGTAGGGCTCGACGCGAAGCCGGGCGAGATCGAACTCGCTGTCGTCGCTCCACGCATGGGTCACAGTGACGGTTCCCGCGACCGAAACCGGCTCGGCCGTGACGTCGCGCACCCAAAGAGTCCCGGCGATCGGTCCACCGAGCGTCAGCAGATCCAGGTGGTAGCCCTCCGGCGGCGTGGGCCACGACCGGATGGGCCCCGTGCCCTCATAGTCGAGGAAGAGCTTGATGCCCTTCTTGTTCTTATCGACCTCGAAGTGGCGGGTCGGAGCGTGCAGATCGAGGACGCTCGATCCGATTTCCATACGCAGTCGGTCGTCGGAGATCCCCCACTTGCCCTCGAGGCGTCCGTTCTGGAACTGAACGACCTGACCACCGGGAAACAGGATATGGCCCAGCGCGTAAGCGGTGCGATCACCGGGACCCGCGTTGGTCACCTGGAAACGGGCGAAGATGCGGTGCCCCGATTCGAACGTCGCCACGAGATCCCAGTACTCGAATGCCTGCTTGCCCCGCGCGAGGCGCGCAGCAGGCGATGCCTGGGGGAGGACGGACTCGGATGCGCCGTTCGCGTGAACGCCCGCCGCTGCGAGCCCGAGCAGCGCACACGCTCCCAGCCCGAGGAGCGCAATCGACCCGCGTATGAGCCGACGCGACATGCGTTCGGAGTTGACTGCCATCGGAAGGGGCCAGAGACAAACAGATCCGATCATGCTCTGCCAGCCGCGGGGAGTCAGGGAGCGGGAGCGACTTGCTTTAGGAGGTCGAGACCACTCGCGATTGCATCCGTGAGGCAGCTCAGATCAGCCGGGGCGGTGACGTAGGGCGGCATCAGATACACGAGGTCGTTGAAGGGGCGGATCCAAACACCCTGCTCGACGAAGTGACGCTGAAGGTCGGCGACCGGCACCGGCGCCCGAGTCTGGACGACTCCGATCGCCCCCAGGACCCGCACGTCGGCGACAGCCGGATGTCCCGCGAGCGGGGTGAGCTCGGCCTCGAGTTGCCTCTCGAGAGCGGCCACCTGCCCCGACCAGCTGCCCTCGTGGAGCAGGTCGATGCTGGCACTGGCGACCGCAGTCGCGAGGGGGTTGGCCATGAAGGTGGGCCCGTGCATCAGCACCCCCCCGTCGGCGGAAATGCCGTGAGCGACGCGTGCCGTGGTAAGCGTCGCAGCCAGGCTGACGGTGCCCCCGGTCATCGCCTTCCCGAGGCACAGGATGTCCGGCGATACACCCGCGTGCTCACACGCGAGCATTCGTCCCGTGCGTCCGAAGCCCGTCGCGATCTCGTCGAAGATGAGAAGCACGTCCAGCTCCCCGCACAAGTCCACGACGTGCCGGAGATAGTCGGCCGAGTAGAACCACATGCCGCCGGCCCCCTGGACGATCGGCTCGAGGATCACGGCGGCAACTTCTTCGTGGTGCTCGCGCAGAAGCGCCTCGAACCCGCTGGCGTCTCTCTCGGACAGCGACTCACCAAACCGGCTCTCGGGACGGTCGGCGAAGAGGTGTTGCGGCAAGACGGGGGTGAAGATCTCGTGCATCCCGGTCACGGGGTCGCACACTGCCATCGCGCCGAAGGTATCCCCGTGGTAGCCACCGCGAATCGTGAGCAGCCGTGACTTCCGCCTACGACCAGTCGCGAAGCAGTATTGGATTGCCATCTTGATGGCGACCTCGACAGCAACCGAGCCACTATCGCTGAAGAAGACGTGCTGCAGCGGCTCCGGGCAGAGGTCGATCAGGCGCTCGGCCAGGCCAACCGCGGGGGCGTGAGTGAGGCCGCCGAACATCACGTGGCTCATTTGGTCGATCTGGCCGCGCAGGGCCTCGTTCAGGCGCGGGTGGGAGTAGCCGTGGATCGCACACCACCACGACGCCATCCCGTCGATCAACTCGCGGCCGTCGGTCAGCCGGATGCGAACCCCTTCCGCCGATGCGACCGGGTACGCCGGCAGCGGGTCCAGCATGGACGTGTACGGGTGCCAAATGTGCTGCCGGTCGAAGTCGATCACGCCGCGGGCTCGAGGAGCGGTCCGATATCGAGATGCGAGGCGGCGCTTTCCACCATGTCCCCGGAATCCCCGGCCGGAATCCGTCCCAGGCATGGCGCCGAAAGACGGCCCGCGAGCGTGGCGATGTTTGCATCGAGTTCCGCCATCGGGGGCGGGAGACAATTCGCCACCCAGCCGGCGAGCCGGAGGCCCCGGCGTTCGACGTCGGCGACGGTGAGCAGTGCGTGGTTCAGACAGCCAAGACGCATTCCAATCACCAGGATGACCTGGGCACCCAGGCCCTCACAGAAGTCCGCCAGCGTTTCCCGGTCGTTCAAGGGAACTAGCCAGCCCCCGGCACCCTCGATGACGAGAGCATCCAGGTCTTCCTTCTGTACGAGCTCCATCCAGGTGTCGCAGTGACGGATCAGGGATGCGCAAAGGATGGGACGATCCGCCTGGCGTGCCGCTAGGTGTGGGGCAATGGCCGGCTCGAACGCGACCGGGTTGACCTCGGCATAGTCGAGCTTGCGGCTGGCTTCTCGCTGCAACGCCAAGGCATCGCTATTCACGAGCTCACCACCCACGCGATCGCAGCCTGCCGCGACGGGCTTGAGACCGACTGTGCTGCGACCCGCTCGCCCAAGGGCTCGCAGCAAGCCGGCAGCGACGATTGTCTTGCCGACGCCGGTATCCGTGCCGGCGACGAAGAAGACCCGGGACGCGGCTTTCAGCATTGCGACTACAACTAGCGCATGTACGGGGATCGGACCCGATCGGCCCGGGCAAGGGCAAAGAGCTCGAACGCGGCCCCGTCTCCAGTCTGAGAGCGACGTCAGCCCCGGTCGGAGACTTCGGCGAGCGCCTCGAGCAGCCGATCCACGTCGGACTCCTCGTGCGCGGCCGTGAAGGTGATCCGCAGACGAGACGTTCCTTCGGGCACGGTCGGCGGCCGGATGGCCGTCGCCAACAAACCGCGCTCCTCGAGCGCTCGGCTGCAAGTTACCGCCTCTCCGGGGTCGCCGATGATCACGGGTTGGATCGGCGACGAGGACGGCAGAAGATGGAGTCCCAGCTCTTCCGCCCCGCGACGGAAGCGAGCCACGTGATTGGCGAGCTTCTCGCGGCGCCACGGCTCCTCGCGGACGATTCGCAGGCTCGCGAGGGTGGCGACCGCGACCGCGGAGGGCAGCGCGGTGGTAAAGACGTACGAGCGGGCGCGTTGGATCAACAGCTCGACTAGGTCCTGACTGCCCGCGACGAAGGCACCGAAGGTTCCGAGAGCCTTGCCGAGAGTTCCCATCAGGACCGGAACGTCCTCCGTCGAGAATCGCTGCGGATCCACCAGCCCACAGCCGTCGCGTCCGTGCACACCGATCCCATGCGCGTCATCGATCAACACCCAGGCGCCGTGCCGCCGCGCGGCCGCGACGACCTCTTCGAGTGGGCAACGATCACCGTCCATGCTGAACGTACCGTCGCTCACGACGAGCTTTCGGCGCCCGCTCGCGCAGCCATCCAGACTCTTCTCAAGATCGTGCACGTCCCCGTGCTCGTACCAGTGGAAATCGGCGCGGCTGATCCAGCCGCCGTCCAGGAGCGATGCGTGGTTGAGCCGATCCTCGAAGACGTGGTCTCCCGAGCTCAGTAGGGCGTTGATGGCGCCCATGTTTGCCATGTAGCCGCTGGAGAAGAGCAGCGCTCTCGGGCGACCCGTAAACTCGGCCAGGGCTTCCTCGAGCTCGTGATGGGCTCGGGTATGGCCACAGATCAGGTGAGAGGCTCCGGCTCCCACCCCCCAGGTCGCAGCCGCTCTCGAGAAGGCCTCGGCGATCCGCGGATCCCCGGCAAGACCGAGATAGTCGTTGCTGCAGAAGTTCAGAAGCCGACGACCGTCCACGGCGACCTCTCGGGACAGCGGGCTCTCGATGATCCGCCTGCGCCGATACATCGTCCGGCTGTGCAGATCGTCGAGCCAAGCGCGAATTCCCCAAGAATCTGTCATCCCTGAGTCTCCGATTCAGCGAACCCCAGGAGGAGTGCTACCACAGCGATATGCGGGCGCCCTTCTGCTGACTCCGATTGCGCGACGCGCGAGTCCGCCGGCGAATCCGGCGCTGGAGCCTTTTCCTTCGAGCCTGGAGTCTCTGCTGGTCCTCGAGCGTGCCCTTCTTCGCCTGCTTCAGGCTGCCTTCCGCCGCGCAGAAGTCCTGGTAGCCCTCGATGTCATGGCGTAGCTCCCGGACGATGAGCTCGATCATGATGGCATCATCGAGATATCCGATGACGGGAACCTCGTCCGGGATCATGTCCTCGGGATCCGTGAAGTAGGCGAGCCCGGCGAGGATGCGACTGCGATCCGCAGGCGGAAGATTCCAGCGCTCGTCTCGAAGGATCTCGATCAACGACTCGAGCATTTCGAGACGCTCGCGGATGAAGTCCGGGAGCTTGACCTGACTGATCTCCTCGAGCAGCCCCTCGGCAGCGCGGACGATCGCATGCTCGCCCATCTCCTTCGCCATCAACTGCGCCGCCTTCATGTGTCGTCGAAAATGGCGCAGGTCCTTGTCGCTCAACGTGAAGGCGACCTGTAGCGGCATGCTGACTCCTCCCTGGGGCTTCCCCCTGAAGGCGAGAATTCTATGCGGCTCTCGGGAACTCAGCCAGCATCGGAAGTCGGCTCGAGCCACGACTCTTCGATGAAGATGATCGCACCAACCGGCACGTTGCCGAGGGCGCGAGCCAACGAGAGAGCTGCTCGCCGGCGATCCTCGGGTGCCGAAAGCTGGGTGCTTCCGCGTCGCGAGGGTGGACGGGCTACGCTCGCGCTGTGACCGTCCCGAGCCTCTCCCTGGTCGTCCCTGCCTACGATGAGGAGGATTGTCTCCCGGCGCTGTACGGGCGCGTCCTCGAGAGTTTTGGAAACGGCTTGGCCTGGGAGCTGATCCTCGTAGACGACGGCAGTCGGGACCGTACAGGCGCAGTCGCGCACGAACTCGCCGCGAAGGACCCCCGCGTACGCGCGCTCATCCTCACTCGAAACTGCGGCCAGACGACGGCCCTTCGCGTCGGAATCGCGGCTGCGCGCGCGCCTCTCGTCGCCACCCTCGACGCCGACCTGCAGAACGACCCGGCGGACCTGCTGGAAATGATCGAGGCCCTGGGCGAGAACGACGCAGTCGTGGGCTACCGCACCGACCGTCACGACGACTGGCTCCGTCGCGTGAGTTCCCGGGTGGCCAACGCCATCCGCAACGCCGTGACGGGGGACCGCATCCGGGACACGGGGTGCTCGCTCAAGCTCGTCCGAAGCGAGGCAATCCGCGCGATCCCGCTCTTCGAGGGGATGCACCGCTTCCTTCCCACCCTGCTCCGTTTCCACGGCTACCGGGTGATCGAGTACCCCGTCTCCCACCGCGCACGGGTGGCCGGAGCGAGCAAGTACGGCGTGAGAAATCGCGCGTGGAGGGCCTTCGAGGACCTCCTCGCGGTGCGCTGGATGCGCTCGCGGATCGTGCGTCCCGAGGTCCGAGGCAGCGACGAGTCGTGACTGCCATCGAGTGGGTGGGCTGGCTGGGCAACGCCTGCTTCGCGAGCCGCGTACTCGTTCAGTGGCTCCACGCCGAGCGTCTTCGCGTGCGCGCGGCGCCCCGGATCTTCTGGCTGCTCTCGCTGTCGGGATCGGCGCTGCTCGGCGCCTACGCGGTGGAGCGCGGCGTCTGGGTGCTGCTGATCGGATTCGCGATCAATGCCCTCATCTACCTGAGAAACCTGCGTCTCGGGGACAGCTCGGAGAACGTTCGTCCCTTCGAGCGCCGCCAGGCCATCCCGCTGGTCGCCATTTCAGTACTGGCATTGATCGGTGCAGGCCTTGCGAACGCGGCCCTCGCAGGCAGAGAGTCATGGGCCTGGCTCGGCGTCGCCATCGTCGGACAGTCGCTCTGGAGTAGCCGTTTCGTGGTGCAGTGGTGGTTCTCGGAGCAGACGCGAGAGAGCCACTTTCCCCCGGCTTTCTGGGTCCTCAGTCTGGCCGGCAACGCACTCCTACTCGCCTATGCGCTCCACCTCTGGGATGCCGTGCTGGTAGCGGGTCTCGCCCTGGGCCCAGTGGTACAGATCCGCAATCTATGGCTCACGGGCTGGAGGCAGAAGCCGGCTGGAAGCGACTCATCCGATCCAAGCCTTCCTTGAGCACCCAAGATGCAATCGTTTCCAACTGCGAAGAGAGAAACGCAGCAACAGAAAGTTCCCGAACAGAGCCCTCAACAGAGAAACCCCGGCGCGTCCGCGCCGGGGTTTCGGAAGTAGATCCCACCGTCGTGCTACTCTCCCACGAAGGAAGCCTCGCAGTACCATCGCCGAAGTGGGGCTTAACTTCCGTGTTCGGAATGGGAACGGGTGTGGCCCCCACTCTATGAACGGTGGGAAAATCGAAGAGTCGCGTCTCGAGAACTCTCTCGGATTTGAACGACGACTCTCTTATTTGAAAATGACGACTCTCATGAAAGAGGCGACCTCGATAATCGAATAGTTTTCTGTGCCCAGTCGCTGGACGCACTGTCCGTAGACAGAAGAGATATGGTCAAGCCGCACGGGCGATTAGTACTGGTCAGCTCCACGTGTTGCCACGCTTCCACCCCCAGCCTATCAACGTCCTCGTCTTGGACGGCCCTTAAGGAGACCGAAGTCTACGGGAGATCTCATCTTGAGGTGGGCTTCCCACTTAGATGCTTTCAGCGGTTATCCCATCCGAACGTAGCTACTCGACAGTGCTCCTGGCGGAACAATCGATACACCATAGGTTCGTCCATCCCGGTCCTCTCGTACTAGGGACAGATCCTCTCAAATCTCCTGCGCCCACGGCGGATAGGGACCGAACTGTCTCACGACGTTCTAAACCCAGCTCGCGTGCCACTTTAATCGGCGAACAGCCGAACCCTTGGGAGATGCTACACCCCCAGGATGTGACGAGCCGACATCGAGGTGCCAAACCTCCCCGTCGATGTGAACTCTTGGGGGAGATAAGCCTGTTATCCCCGGCGTACCTTTTATCCGATGAGCGATGGCCCTTCCATCCGGAGCCACCGGATCACTAAGACCTGCTTTCGCACCTGCTCGACTTGTAAGTCTTGCAGTCAAGCTCCCATTTGCCTTTACGCTCTACGGCTGGTTTCCAATCAGCCTGAGGGAACCTTCGCGCGCCTCCGTTACTCTTTAGGAGGCGACCGCCCCAGTCAAACTACCCACCACACAGTGTCCCCGACCCGGCTAACGGGCCCAGGTTAGATCGGCAATACAATAAGGCTGGTATTTCAAGGTTGACTCCACCGAAACTAGCGTCCCGACTTCAAAGTCTCCCAGCTATCCTACACGTAGTGAACCGACGATCACTGTGAAGCTGTAGTAAAGGTGCACGGGGTCTTTCCGTCCTGCCGCGGGTCGCCGGCATCTTCACCGGCAATTCAATTTCGCTGAGTCCCTGGTTGAGACAGTGGGGAAGTCGTTACGCCATTCGTGCAGGTCGGAACTTACCCGACAAGGAATTTCGCTACCTTAGGACCGTTATAGTTACGGCCGCCGTTTACCGGGGCTTC
>JAYGDB010000024.1:0-4851 GCA_046583095.1 Myxococcota bacterium
CTGGATGGCCCGGAACGCGATCACATAGATGCCGAGCTCGGCAGGTCCCAGGAGGTAGCCGATGAGTAGCCGGTCCGAACGCGTGGCGAGGAAGCGTGCGAGGTTGCTCCCCACCACGCTCATTCCGAAGCCGGCGAGATCCCCGAAGTGCGTTCTCGAGACGCGCAGCCCCGGACGCCAAGTGCTCGATGTCCACAGGACCAGCACGGCCACGCTCCCGTTGACGAGTTGCTGGATCACGAGGCTCCAGACCCCGAAACCGGACAGAGCGGCTGCGATACCCGACAAGCCGCCGGCCGTGGCGGCCAGGAGCGATCGAATCGCGAGTGGGCGGTATCGGAGCTCCCGCTGGAGCAGCGCCTGGTGGACCGCGCTCAGTGCGCCCAGCGGGATGCTGAGTGACAGCCAGGGCAGGAGCGGGGCCAGCTGCGGTTCTCCAGCCAGCACAGAAAGCGGCTCCGCCAGCCCGGCGAACAGAGCCACCAGTGCGAGAGACAGACCGAGCCCGGTCCAGAAGGCCGTATCGATGTGCTCGGGGTCGAGCTGCTCGCGCTGCACGATGGCCAGCGCGAAGCCCTGGTTGGCCAGGACTTGCCCGAGCGCCAACATCACGGTTGCGTACGCGACCAGCCCGAACGCCTCGGGCGGCAGGAGCCGGGCCAGGGCGAGGAATACGAGGAAGTTGGCCGCCTGACTCCCCCAGTTGCGGATGCCGGTCCACACGACGGCGTCGACGGCTCGCTGGCGGAGGCTCATGCTGTGCCCATGCTATCGCTTCTCCTGACTCACTCCATTCACGGCTCTTGAACGTGGGTTGCGGTTGCCTGGCCCGGTGCCTGTCGATGGCGCGGCACGAGGTCGAATCCGTGCTCCACGTGGATGCCGTTGCGGGATCGACGTTTCCCTCCGAGTGTTGTCCCGGCTTTAGGGGGCTCGGCGAGCGAGTCCCCGTGGTTCGCTTCGACGACCTCGACGAATTCCTGTCGAAGCAGCGAATCGACGTGGGGGGCGACATCCACAGCGTCTCAGACTGCGCCGCGTTCGCGGTGGCTGCGTGCCTCCAACTTTTCAGCAGCCACCGCGTGTCGGACCCAATGCGTGTCCCGAGCCCCGGAGATCACCGCAGTTCGGAGTTTCTGATGCGCGAGTGCGACGGACGGGATCTCGACTTCGGGAAGACCGTCGATGCAGCCGGCGGCCGCCTCCGCTCCGCGGCGCCATCAGCACCCGGAATTCGAGCATCCAGGAGCACGTTCCATTCCCTATGCGCGACGACCTGTTCACGCGGACCCGCCTTTATCCCCGTGGGGGGCGTTGGGTCCCATTCGGCCGCGTGCTGATCCCGTCTTGGGAGCGGTGTGGATGTTTTTGTCACCCACGTGGATCTTTTGCGTCACCCAAAGGGCTTCCGAGTCCACTTCCTACCCGACACTGGTCCCACTGACGACGCGAGAGGAGACCCCGATGAGCACGGGAAGCCTAGAGAGCTTGGCGATTTTTGCGGTCCTCCTCGGAGTTCTTCCCGCCCTTTCGGTCATCAAGAGGCCGTCGAGCCTGGGCATTCGAGACTCCATCAGCGTACTCCGAGGCGGCTTTCACGCGATCGGCGAAGCGTTTCGGGGAGTTGCGGAGTCCGCGAAGTTCGACGGAGACTGCCACGCCTGCGGTGAGCATTTCTCGGCCGGTACCCGGATTCGTTGGTCGGAAGGCGTGGGCGCAAAGCACGTTTCCTGCAGCTGAGACTAGGCTGCCAGATCCGCAGGCTTCGCGCGGCACCGCCCGGGGTGATCGTTCCCCTTGGCGTGAAGCGCCGTCACCCGGCCGCGACCCCCACGCACCCGTTCGTTGCAGTGAGCCCCTTCAGAGGCTCGTGACGCAGAACCAGTCTCCATCGACGGCGCGAACATCTCCGGCTACCAGGTGGGCGAGGGGTGCCGCAGACGGGAAGAAGTGCAGGTGGTAGTCGATCGTGTAGCGATAGTAGCGCTGGCACGGAACGATGATGATCAGGCGCCGGGCGCCGACCCGCCGGAGTTCCTGCACGGATTCGTGGAGCTGTGGGATGTGCTCGAGTGTGTGCGTGCACACGACCGTGTCGAAGCCGGCATCGGCGAACGGGAGTTGCGGTAGCGCCGCCAGCACCGGCTCCAGCCGATCCGGAGCACGTTCGCGGGTCGCCTGCAGGAACGGCATCGCCACGTCGACCGGCACGACCTCGACTCCCGTCGCCAGCAGGCGCTCGGTCAGGATGCCGTTGCCGCAACCCACCTCGAGCACGCGCGTGCCGACGACAGTATCGACAATGGCTTCGACCTGCGTCGGCGTGGTGTCGCAGTCGCGGTAGCGGCCCGCGCCCGCTCCCAACCGCTCGTAGGTGGCCTTCAACTCGCCGCTCGTCATCGAGAAGGCCTTCTGCTTGAAATCGAGATCGAACTCTCGCCCGTGGAACACGTTGGTGAGGAGCCGATTCAGCGGGCGAAGCTCGCGCACTACGGGAGGCAGCCAGTCGTCGAGCAGGTAGCGGACGGCGTTAGTGACGCGGCGATCGAGCAGTGGCGCGATGACTCGCTGGGCCAGGCCGGGGGCCTCCGGACTCCCCGGGTTGTCTCCGGGTTCGAGGACGTCGCACTTGGGCGCGCGGGCACGCGGCCACCCCAAGTAGAGGGATGCCCCAGCGCGTAGTACGTCCGCGGCGGCGCGGAGTACTACGCGCGGCCTGGCCCCGGTTGCGTTTCCCGAGAGCCGGGGGTGGAACTCGACCGGGACCTCGACCACGGAGAATCCGCTTCGCGCGGCCCGGATCAGTCTCTCTGCCTCGGAGAAGACTCCCACCGCCGCCACGGGTACGCGGAGCGCTTCCGTGCGCCCGAGCTTGATCGAGCCCGGATCGCCGACAGGCGAGCCGAGGGCACGAGCGATTCGCTCGTACCCGGAGGAAACCAGCCGGCGGTACGGCGTGTAGACGCTGCCCTTGTTGTCGCGCGTACCGACGACCAGGTCGGCGCCTTGCTCGATGGCGGCCGCCATCGGGTGCAGCGACTCCATCGGCCACTGCCCGTCCGCGCTGATCAGGAACGCGAAGTCGTGATCTGCTGCAGCGTACAGGGCCCGGATCGACGCCTCGATCCCTCGGTTCTGCAGCCGGTGAAGAGGTCGCACGCGCGAGTCCCGGGACGCGATGTCGTCGAGCTGCTTGCCGGTGCCGTCCGACGAGCCGTCGTCGCAGACGATGACCTCGAGGGTCGGGGTCAGCTCCGTCCCTACCCGGAGCGCGTCGGCGACGACCGCGTCGATCGTGGCGTGCTCGTTGTACGCGGGAATCAGGATCGAGAGAGAGCGCAACTTGTTCCTTCGGCCGATCGGGTTGCGATCAATGTAGCGCCTGCCCCCCCACGATTTCGGCCGGGATCAGCCGCCTTCCGTCCCGGGCACAGTGGCTCGTGGGTTGCGAGCGTCGTGAGGCTCTCTCCTACCATCGATTCCAGTGCAGGACGCTCGAGGCGGGTTCGCGAAGCGCGCGTCGGAACTCGCTGCCGATCGTATAGGCCACCGGGAAGATACCGGCCTGGGTGTACTCCTCGTACGGGATCCCGAGGAGGTCCGCGGTTTCCTTCTCTCGGTGCAGGTGGACGGTCGTCCAGGCACTGCCGAGCCCGCGGCTGCGCAGCGCCAGCATGAAGCTCCAGGTGGCGGGCAGGATCGAGCCCCACATGCTGGCCTGGTGGAAGACGCTCGCCCGTTCGAGCCGCCCCGCGATGCACGGGATCACCAGAGCCGGTGCGCGGTGCAGATTCTGCGCGAGGTGCATCACCGACTCGGTCATCTGCTCGAAGCGCCGAGGCGGACCGTTCGCGTACATCCCCTCCTCGCCCGAGTTCACCTGCTCGCTGTACCAGGCGATGGCTTCGTTATAGAGCTCGGCTACCCGCTCGACGAGTGCGCGGTCGTCCACCACGAGCCACTGCCAGAGCTGGAGGTTCGAGCCGTTGGGTGCTTGGAGGGCCAGTTCGAGGCATTCCTCGATCAGCTCACGCGACACCGGGCGGTTGAAGTCCAGCCGCTTTCGCACGGAGCGGGTGGTGGAGAGGAGTTCGTCGGGGGAGAAGGCGAGCGTCACGGAGTTCTTCCTCGTCGCGATTCTAGTGGATCCTATCGTCTCCACCTCGCGTACGCGGGCGCTAGCCCTGGGCCTTCTCCCAGCCCGCAACGATTTCGTCCATGTCGACGGGGCTGAAGAACACCTCGGGTTGCCGACGTTCGCCCCACAGCGACCAGGAATCGGTGGGCTCCCAGTCCGTACCGATCTCCCAGGCGTCGTCGTCGTCGATCCGGTCCATGTCCGAGAAGAACTCGAAGAAGTTGCCGCTCGGGTCCAGCATGTACCAGAACTCGTTGCCACCGATCTGGTGACGCCCCGGGCCGGCGATCTGGCGGTCGTCCTCGTGGTTGCGCAGGTAGAGGCTGGCCGCGCGCGCCAGCGAGTCGAAATCGTCGTGCTCGAGCGCGTAGTGGTTCAGGTACGGAACGCGGCCGGGCGCGACCAGCAGGTTGTGGTGGTCGGGAGAGCAACGCATGAAGGTCGCTAGCCCGCCGCCGACGATGTCGGAGATGCGGAAGCCCAGGGCTTGGTAGATCGGCGTCGTACGCAGCGGATCGGGTGAGCCCACCACGATGTGGCCCAGCCGGCGGGGCGGCCGCGGCGCCTCCTCGACGATCGCTTCCGCGCGAACTCCGACGCGCGATCGCTTGCCGGGGCGGTTGCGGGTGCGCGCCGGTTGGGTCTGGATGTCGGCGACCTCGGTGGGCTCGACGGTCACGCTCCAGCGGTTGATGGGATCGGTCAGCCGCAGC
>JAYGDB010000048.1:0-83688 GCA_046583095.1 Myxococcota bacterium
CAGGTATTCGGCCCACTCGAAAAACCCGAAAGAAAAGGATCCTGACCATGTCCGAAGCATTCCCGCTGCTCGACGGCCTGAAGGTCATCGACACCGACACCCACTGCTCGGAACCCCACGACCTCTGGAGCTCACGTGCCACGGGGAAGTACAAGGAACTGGTTCCCCAGGTGAAGACCATCGACGGCAAAGAGGCCTGGTACGTCGACGGTGACGTCCAGATCGGCTTCGCCTCGCCGTCGAGCGTGATTCGGAACGACGGCCGGAAGTCGCAGGGAATCGAGTTCTTCGGTTGGAAGATGGAGGACGTCCACCCAGCCTCCTACGACCTCGAGGCGCGCCTGGCGATGATGGACGACATGGGGATCCACGCACAGATCGTGTATCCGAACCTCGCCGGATTCGGGAACCAGCGCTTCCAGAACCTCGAGAACCGCGACCTGCGCCATGCCTGCGTGACGATCTACAACGACGCGATGGCCGAGATGCAGAACGACTCGGGGGACCGCTTCTTCCCGATGGCGCTGATGCCCTGGTGGGACATCGAGGCCTCTGTGGGCGAGGTAGAGCGCGCCCACGACATGGGGCTCCGGGGCATCGTGATGTGCAGCGATCCCGACAGCATCGGCCTGCCGGACCTCGGTCAACCCGAGTGGGACGCCTTCTGGGAGGTGTGCCAGGACAAGCAGATGCCGATCAACTTCCACATCGGTGCGAGCGACACCGGCTTCAACATGTACGGGCGTGCCTCGTGGCCCTCGATGGGCCCCGAGCGCCGGCTCGCTCTCGGCTCCGCAAACCTCTACCTCGACAACGCCCGGGTGATCGGCAACCTGCTCTACAGCGGTGTCCCCGAGCGCTTCCCCGGCTGTCGTTTCGTCTCCGTCGAGAGCGGGATCGGCTGGGTGCCCTTCTTCTTGGAAGCTCTCGACTACCAGCTGTCCGAGACGGTCCCCAACGAGCTGAAGCACCTGCCGCTGAAGCCCTCCGAGTACTTCCGCAGGCAGGTCTTCGCGTGTTTCTGGTTCGAGACGATGGCCCCCCAGAAGCTGATCGAGGACGTCGGGGTCGACAACGTCCTCTTCGAGACGGACTTCCCGCACCCGACATGCCTGTACCCGAACAATCGGGAGCACTTGACCCACGTGTTGGCCGAGATCGACGAGGGCGTCCGCCGCAAGGTGCTGCAGGACAACGCTGCGGCGCTCTACAAGATCCCGGTCTGACGCAGCCAGCCGGCCACGGTCTCGTCGAAGACAGTCGCAGCTTCGAGATTCACGGCGTGACCTGCCTCGACGGGCACGACCTCGAGCCGGGGGACGTTCGCGGCCGCCCAGGCGGCGTGCTCGCGGAAGCGCCGTTCCCGGGTTCCGTGAACCATCAAGGTCGGGACGCGATTGTGCCGGGCTTGCTCGCGCACCGGCGAATTCGGCACGGTGACGCTGGCTGTGAAACCGATGCCCACCGGATCGTGCAGTGCGCAATCCGCCACGAGATCGGCCTTCGCCTGCGGCGGGAGGCTCCGCGCATTCTTCGGATGGATGGGGACCGACTCCATCGCCGCGCGGCCCTCGGCCAAGAGCCGTTGCTGCAGCGCTTCCATGCCGGGCTTCACGGCCTGGGCCCACGCCTCGGTCGCGAAGGCGGAATTCGAGTTCGTGATCACGTGGGCGGGAATGCGCTCGGGGTGAGCCAGGACGTACCGCAGCGTCAGCGCCGCACCGAGCGACTGTCCGCAGACGAGCCACTGCTCCGCGCCGAGGGACGCCCGCAGCGCCTCGAAGCCGGCTACGTAGGTCGAGGGCCGGTAGGCGTCCGGCTCATCCGGCGACGGCGAACGACCGTGGCCGAACAACTCGACGACCACCGGCCGGAAGTGCCGCGAGAGCGCCACCAGGTTGGGGCGCCACTGGGCGCGACTCGAGAGCAGCCCGTGGACCAGCAGCAGAAACGGTCCCGAGTGGCCGTGGATCTCGTGGTGGAACTGCAAGCGAATCAGATCGAGAAGCGGAACGTATCGCCGTCTCTCACGATGTGGCCCGCCGTGGGGGACGCGAAGTGGGTCCCGAGAATGAGGACCGGACCGTCCGCATAGGACTCGAGGAATTTCTGGCGGGTCTCGAAGGCGAGTGCACCGTCGACGTCCGCGATGTCGGTCCAGTCGGGGTGAGCCATCTGCAACGGGCTGTGGAAGAGATCGCCCGTGATGATCGCCTGCTCGCCTCGCGACTCGATCAGCACGCTGACGTGTCCGGGCGTGTGACCCGGAGTCGGAATCAGTCGGATCTCGTCCGTCACCACGTGGGTGGACTCGACGAGGTCCACCAGATCGGCCTCGAAGATCGGCAGCACCGAGTCGGCCTTGGCCTCGGGCGCATAGGGATCGTCTTCGTCCTTCCAGAACCCCCACTCCGCCTCACCGACGAGGTATCGAGCGTTCGGAAAGGTCGGTACCCAGCGGTCGTCCTCGAGAATCGTGTTCCAGCCGATGTGATCGAAGTGCAGGTGGGTGCAGAGAACCCGGTCGACCGCGGCCGGAGCGAAGCCGATGGCTTCGAGATCTTCGAGAAACGTGGACTGCAGCTCGGGCATCCCGAGCGGCCGCTGCTTGTCGCCGATGCAGGTATCGACGACGATGCGCGCGTCTCCCGAGCGAACCGCGAAGGCGTGGATGCTGAGCTGGAGATTGCCCTGCGTGTCGGCAAAGTGGGGACACAGCCAATCGTGGAGGTCGGTGAGCGCCTCGGGGGTCGCCTGGGGGATCAACCCGGTCGCGGGAAACGGTTGTACGACGTCGACCACCCGGGTGATCTCGACGTCGCCGATCTTCCAGGCCTCCATGGCTACTCCTTCTGCTCGGCCTCGATCTGTCTCTGAAGGCTGTCGTTCTTGTCCTTCAAGCGAGCCAACAGTTCCGCGGCACCCCCCTGGGCCACGATCGGCTTGAACTGGGAGCGGAAGCTCGAGACGAGGCTCACGCCTTCGATGGTCACGTCGATCACCAGCCACTCGCCATCCTTGGCCCGCGACCGGTAGTCGATCGTCGCGCCATCGAACTGGCCTCCCACGATCTCGCTCTTCACGGTCACGTCGCCGCGCTGCTCCGGAACCTCGCCGACCACCTCCAGCTGCACGCCCTGGTAGCGGCCGAGGCGGCGCCCATAGCTTCTAGCCAGATGAGTCTTGAACTCGGCGACGAACTCGGCCCGCTCCTGCTTCGTGAACTTCCGCCACGGCCGCGCGATCACGAGCTTCGACATGGTGTCGAAGTCGAAGTGCTCGTAGGCAATCGCCGCAATCCGGTCGCGTCGGCTGGCCTCCGAGGCTCCCGACTCGTTCAGGACTGCGATCACCTGATCGACGGTGCCTTCGGCGACCCGGCGAGCCGAAACCGCAGGCATCTTGAAGTCCGCGGCCAGGGCGGGCGCAACGACCGCGATCAGGCCTACCAGGAGGAGTGCGTCAGTCCGCTTCATCTTCGAAGTTGTCCTCGAGTTCGTCCTCGAAATAGTAGAGGTCATCCTCCTCCTGGGAAGCCCGGACGGGCTCCTCCCTTCCCCCCGCAGGGCGACCCGCAAGCCGGTGCTCGCGATTCTGCAGGTACGCGTTCCGGACGAAGACGTAGAAGTCGAACGCTTCCTCGCGACTCTGCTCGATCTCATCGAAGTAGATCGCACGTTGGTTGAGCAGATCGATCGCGCGTGCGGCGACAGGAACGTAGAACGGGATGAAGTACGAGTAGGAAGCTACGGCGGCGTCGATCCCGAGGCCCACGGTGTCGCGTACCGACGAGGCGCCCAGCAGGGGGAGCACCAGGTAGGGACCATGGGACACCCCCCAGGTTGCCAGCGTGAGGCCGAAGTCCTCGGGATGGTCGGGCCATGCCGCCATCGACGCGACATCGATCACGCCCGCGATGCCGAAGCTGGTGTTCAGGACAAAGCGCCATGCCTGGAGGTAGCCCTCCTCGAACTCACCCTGCAGGACATTGTTGAGCACGCCGGCGGGTGCCCGGCTGTTCTCGAAGAAGTTGTCGATCCCCGTCTCCACGACATCCGGAAGCACGAAATCCCAGGTCCTGGCGGTCGGCGCCACCACCCACTTGTCCGCAAGCTCGTTGAACGCGAACGTACCCCGGTTCGCGCCTTCCCATGGGTCCGGGTCGGCGTTCGTCGTCACGCATCCGATGGATGCACTGCACGCCAGCGCCAAGAGAGCAATCGCGAGCCCGCGGAGCGTCATTCGTCGCCGAACGCGTCTCCGTGCACCAAGCGGCCCACGAGCTCGTCGAGACTGAGCGCACTCTCCGTGAAGGTGAAGATCTCGCCGGGAGCCAGCAACTCGTCCTCGGCCCCCGGCTCGAGGGAGACGAACTGGTCGCCGAGGAGCCCGGCTGTACGGATGGCAGCCGTCGAGTCGATCGGCAGCTCGAGACCGGGGTCGAGGTCGAGGGCGACACGTGCTCGCAGGTCTTCGTCGAGCGCGATCTCCGCGACTTGGCCAACCTTCACGCCCGAGATCTTCACGGGCGAGCGCTGGGAGAGCCCGCCGATGTCATCGAAGATCGCCACTAGCTCGAAGCCTGCGTCTCCGGTGTACGAGAGTCCGCCCAGGCTCGTCGACAGGTAGAACACGGCAGCGAGCCCTCCCAGGACGAAGAGTCCGACGATGAAGTCGCGTGTGGCTGACGATTGCATTGGGTTCTCCGTTCTAGCCTAGACGCCCCACAAGGCGGTGATCAGGTAGTCGGTGAGCAGCAGCCAGACCGAGGTGGTCACCACCGCCGACGTGGTGGATCGACTGACGCCCGCTGCGTGAGGCGGGCTCGTGTAGCCTCGGTAGGTCGCGATTACCCCGAGCAGCGCCCCGAAGACCACCGCCTTCACCAGGCTCTGCAGGACGTCGTCCCTGAAGTCCACGGCGTTCTCGAGGCTGGCCATGTAGGCACCGCCGTCGAGACCCACGAGCTGCACGCCGACGACGTAGCCCCCGAAGACCCCGAATACCGTGAAGAGCGAGGACAGCAGCGGCATCACGACGAGCAGCGCCAGCGCCTTCGGCATCACGACGAAGTGGAGCGGATCGACGGACATCATGCGGAGCCCGTCGAGTTGCTGGGTCGAAACCATGGCGCCGATCTCGGCCGTCGTCGCAGATCCGGCGCGCCCGATCACCAGGAGCCCGGTCACCACCGGTCCCAGCTCCCGGATGAGCACCAGGCCGACGACCGCGCCCAGGGACTCCTGGGCGCCAAAGCGAGCCAGCGTCGTATATCCCTGCAGCCCGAGCACCATGCCTACCGCGAAGCCCGCGCCGCTGATGAGCGCGATGGACAGCACGCCGGCGTCGTAGGTCTCGCGCAGGAGCCGCCGTCCGCGCAGGGGCGGACGCGCGATCGCAGACACGATCTCTGCGGCGAAGCCGACGATGTGACCCAACCCTTCGACCCAGCTGGACACGTTCCGGCCGACTCGATGCACCAGGCTGTCGCTCACGTCGCCGTCTCCGCCGAGACCTGGCGGGCCAATACGGCGCCGTCGGTGCCGAGGAAGTTCGTGATCTCCGGATCGCCGCTGGTCGCCAGCGACCCCGGCGTGCCCGTCACCGCCCGGCCGTCACGCAGCAGGACGATCTGATCGCTCATGCGCAGGGACGAGGCCATGTGGTGGGATGTCACGATCAACGTGAGCCCTCGAGACCGGCACAGCTCGCTGAAGAGGGCCTCGATGCGTTCGACGTTCGGCGGGTCGAGGCCCGAGAAGGGCTCGTCGCAGAGGATGAACTCGGGATCCAGGATGATTGCCCGGGCCAGCGCGACGCGACGCAGCATCCCGCCCGAAAGCTCGCCAGGCAGCAGATCGTCGACGCCCTCCAGCCCGACGGCGGCGAGCCGTTCGTGCACGGCGTCTCGGATCTCGCCCTCTCCGAGTTGCGTGTGCTCCCGGAGCGGCAGACCGACGTTCTCGAGCACCGTCATGGAGTCGAGCAGGGCGCCGTCCTGGAAGAGCATGCCCAGACGCCGTCGCACACGCTCGACTTCGCTGCCCGGCAGCGATGCGACGTCTTCTCCGCCGACGCGGACCTGGCCCGAGTCCGGTCGCTGCAGGCCGCCGATCATCCGCAGCACGGTGCTCTTTCCCGAACCACTGGCCCCCATCAGGACCGTAATCCGGGAGCGCGCGAATCGGCAGGAGAGATCTTGGAAGACCATCCGCTCACCAAACGCGAGGTGGACGGACTCGAGCTCCACATGCGCAGCGTGTGCCGCCGAGTCTTGGGTCACGGTTCTCAGGGACCCCCCGGGCGACGAGGTTAACCCAGGGTCGACAACCTGCGCCCGCCTGACCACCATCTCGGGGAGCACGGCACCGACAGGAGGGTCGAAACATGCGGTTCGGAATCGCGGTCCGGGTGATGGGCGAGGGTTCTCGACCCGACACGCTGCTCGAGTGCGCACGCTACGCGGAAGAAGCCGGCCTCGACGAACTCTGGGTGACCGACCACATCGCGATTCCACCGGACGACGCCGAAGGCTCGAACGGCCGTTACCTCGATCCACTCACGACTCTCGGCTATCTCGCCGGCGTGACCCAGCGGATCGGGCTCGGCACGAGTGTCCTGATCCTCCCGTACCGCCCGCCCCTTCCCACCGCAAAGGCGATCGCCACCGTCCAGGAGCTGTCGCGGGGTCGGCTCACGCTGGGGGTGGGCATCGGATGGATGGATCCCGAGTTCCGCGCTCTCGGAGTCGACAGGAGCCAGCGCGGCGCGATCGCCGACCAGACCCTCGACTTCATCCGACGCTGCTTCGACGCCGAGGACGATGTCATCGAGCACAACGGTCAGGAGTTCTACTTCCGCCCGAACCCCGAGCGCCCGAAGATCCTCGTCGGCGGCTCGCCTCCGCATGCGCTGAAACGGGCCGTGCGCTACGGCGACGGCTGGATGCCGATGTCCGCGGATCCGGGGAAGCTGGCTCCGGCGATCGAGCAACTGCACGTCCTCGCCGAGCAGGCCGGCCAGCCAAAGCCGGAGGTCGCATGCATGGGAGGACTTCCCCCGGAGCCCGAGAAGGCCGCCGCCCAGCTGCAAGCCCTCGCGGAGCTGGGAGTGACCCGCTTCCTCACGGGCGCGCGCTACGACACCGACACCGCCCCGCTCCGAAATGCCGTCGATGGTCTGATCGCCGCCCGAAAGGCGTTCGGCGACTGAGTCTCGGGAACGAGGGCCGGAGTCACCCGGTCAAGAATTCGGCGATCTTCGGGAGTGCGCTGCGGTCCTGCATCAGGAAGAGGTGGCCGCCGTCGAAGAGTTCGAGCTTCGCGTTTGGGATCTGTCCGGCCATCGCGTGCTGATTCGCGGGCGGCGCGATGCCGTCGTGGTGGCCCCCGCAGAGATAGACGGGCATCGACAAGCCTGCGAGACGATCCCAGGTGTCGTGCCCGGCGCGCGCCTGGAGCTGCAGGCGGAAGCCCTCTTCGCGCCCGGGCTCGCTGGCTCCGGCGGCCGCGCGGGCCTTCATGAACTCGAGCGCTCCCGCCGCCTCGGCCGGGTTCGCCTCCCGCCAGACGGCGTCGCGGCGAAGGTCGGAGAGTTCCATCGAACGCAGTGCGCGTTCCCCTGCCGGGAGTTCCTGGAGCTCGTGAAGGGGGTAGGACGGCTTGCCCTTCCCGCCGCTCGACGTGCAGGCCAGCACCAGCCGCTCGACGCGCTCGGGATATCGCGCCGCAAGCTCCTGGGCGACCATGCCGCCGAACGAGACGCCCATCACGCAGCAGCGATCCCAGCCGACCGCATCGAGCAGGGCCGCCGCGTCCTCTCCGTAATCGGCCATCGAGTACGGCCCGTCGGGCTGATCCGTACGCCCGAGGCCGCGCTGATCGTAGGAGAGCACCTCGAACTCCTGGACGAGTGGGCCTTCGAAGACACCGGGCTTATGACGCAGGTCGCCGCCGCTGCCGCCGATGAACAGAAGCCGCGGACCTTTCCCGTGGATCTCGTGGTAGATCTCGATGCCTCGGACGCGTTGCTTCACGTCTTTCCTCTAGCGCTCAGGGCTGTCTTCCCGCTCAGGGCTGTCCTTCGAGATAGGTCTCGATCGCCTCTTGCCACTCGCTCGGCTTGAAGAAGATCGGACCGAGACCGCCCTTGTAGGCGACCTTCCCTTCCCGATCGATCAGGTAGAGGCGCTCGGGCATCGCGGCGTACGCTTCCGCGACCGCATCGTCCATCTCGTCGACGACCGCCGGCATCTCGAGAGCCAGCTTTACCATGCACGTCTGACCCACCCCGACTCGCTCCTCCATCGATTCGTGCTGCGGGATGAGGACGCCGTCCCGCAGGTTCTCCTTCACCTGCCAGCCATCGCTCGCGTGAACCTCGGTGATGTACACGACGTAGAAGTCCACGTGTTGCTTGTAGAGTCGGTAGATCCGGTTGAGGGACCCAGCCTGGGCCCGGAAGGGAGGTCAGGTGTAGCTCCCGAAGATCAGCGCCACCGGCCGTTTGCCAAAGTGCGACGACAAGGTCATCGACTCGCCGTCGGGGCCGTGACCCGGCATACCCGGCAAGCTGAAGTCGGGCGCGGACTCGCCCGCCTGCACGGAGGTCGCCTCGAAGGGCATCCACTTCGCCAGCGTCTCGAGCGCCTTCGGGTGCGAGATCGCAGCCTTGAGGCCGTCGAGGTCGAGTCCTTCCATCTCGACCTCGTCGTCTTCGAGGCGCTTCAACATCTCGGCGACCCGGGTCTTCATGCTGGCTTCACCCATGGCTTCCTCCGCGCGGCGACCCTGTCGGATGCTCTCACAACGCGACGGGCACGGAAATCGAGAGCTAGGCCGAGTGGCGGTTTCCAACGCCAAGGCCGGGCGGGAGCCCCTCGGGGATTTGGTCGGTCGAAACGGGGATCCTCGCCAGAACGCAGGTTTAGTGGATTCATCTCGATATTGAGATAAACTGATGCAGCCGTTTGGCCGATCATCCTGCCGAACGCTGCCCCGAGGAACCCATGAGCGCGCCCACCGTACGCGAACGTTTGGAGCGCCTGCTCGCCGAGCGGATCTTGATCCTCGACGGCGCGATGGGCACCACCCTCCAAGCCATGGACCTGGTCGAGGACGACTACCGGGGAGAGCGCTTCCAGGGTCACCACAAGGAGTTGCGCGGCAACTACGACCTGATTCCCCTTTCGCGCCCCGACGTCATCGCGAAGGTGCACGACGGCTTTCTCGAAGCGGGCAGCGACATCATCGCGACCGACACGTTCGGGTCGACTTGCGTGGTGCTGGCCGAGTACGAGTTGCCGGATCTCGACGAGACCGTCCGAGAGATGAACCTCGCAGCCGCGCGCATTGCTCGGAAGTGCGCCGATGCCTGGACGCAGAAGACGCCCGACAAGCCCCGCTTCGTCGCCGGCGCCATCGGGCCCACCAGCAAGACCCTCTCGATCTCGCCCCGGGTCGACGACCCGACCTTCCGGAGCCTGTCGTTCGACGAACTGAAGGACGCCTACGCGGATCAGGTGCGCGCATTGACAGAGGGTGGCGTCGACATCCTCCTCGTCGAGACCATCTTCGACAGCCTGAACGCCGGGGCGGCCCTCGTCGCGATCGCCGAGGTGCAGGAGCAGCTCTGCACGGACCTGCCGGTAATGATCTCGGTGGCCATCACCGACGCCAGCGGCCGTACCCTCTCGGGCCAGACCGTGGAAGCGTTCTGGAACTCGGTCCGCCACATCGAACCGCTTTCTGTCGGAGTGAACTGCTCGCTCGGCGCCGCCGACATGCGCCCGTACGTGGCGGAACTCGCCGGGCTCGCCAGCTGTCACGTCTCGAGCTACCCGAACGCCGGCCTTCCGAACGCGTTCGGTGACTACGACGAAGAGCCTCCCACGACCGCAGGCCTGCTCCGCGAATTCGCGGAGAGCGGGCTCGTGAGCCTACTCGGGGGCTGCTGCGGAACCGGCGTGGATCACATCCGCGCGATTGCCGAGGCGGTGAAGAACGTTCCGCCGCGGCCGCTGCCTTCGCCGTCGCCGGAAGCGACCTATACCCGACTCTCCGGGCTCGAGCCCCTCACCATCCGCCCCGAGTCGAACTTCACGATCATCGGCGAGCGGACGAACGTCGCGGGCTCGGCCCGCTTCCGCAGGCTCATCGCCAACGGTGACTACGAGACCGGCCTCGAGGTGGCCCTCGACCAGGTCCGGGGCGGCGCGAACATCCTCGACGTCAACATGGACGAGGGCATGCTCGACTCCGAGAAGTGCATGACCGACTTCCTGAACCTGATCGCCACCGAGCCCGAGGTGGCACGCATCCCGATCATGATCGACAGCTCGAAGTGGTCGGTGCTCGAAGCCGGAATGCGCTGCGTGCAGGGCAAGGGAATCGTCAATTCGATCTCGCTCAAGGAAGGCGAGGAGGTCTTCCTCGAGCACGCCCGGACCGTCCGCCGCTTCGGCTGCGCGGTCGTCGTAATGGCCTTCGACGAGGTCGGCCAGGCCGACACGACCGCCCGCAAAGTCGAAATCTGCGAACGGGCTTACCGCCTGCTGACCGAGAACGCGGGCTTCCCGCCCGAAGACATCATCTTCGACCCCAACATCCTGGCCATCGCGACCGGCATCGAAGAGCACGACCTCTACGGCGTGAACTTCATCGAGGCAACGCGACAGATCAAGCAGCGCTGTCCGGGCGTCCACGTCTCGGGCGGCGTCTCGAACCTGTCCTTCTCGTTCCGCGGTAACGACATCGTCCGCGAGGCGATCCACTCGGCGTTCCTCTACCACGCGATCCAGGCCGGCATGGACATGGGCATCGTCAATGCGGGACAGCTCGAAGTGTACGAGGACATCCCTCGGGAACTCCTCGAGCACGTCGAGGACGTGATCTTCCACCGGCGCGAGGACGCCACGGAGCGGATGGTCGAGTATGCCGAGACCGTCTCCGGCAAGGGCAAGCAGCGGGTCCGCGACCTCCGCTGGCGCGAGGGCAGCGTCGACGAGCGGCTCTCCCACGCCCTCGTGCACGGCATCGTCGACTTCATCGAGGACGACACCGAAGAGGCGCGTAAGCAGGCCGACAAGCCCCTCGAGGTGATCGAGGGCCCGCTGATGGCCGGCATGGCGGTGGTAGGCGAACTCTTCGGTGCGGGCAAGATGTTCCTCCCACAGGTAGTGAAGAGCGCACGCGCCATGAAGAAGGCCGTCGCCTATCTCGAGCCCTACATGGAGAAGGATCAGGCGAGAGGCAGCAGCCGGGGCAAGATCGTGATGGCCACCGTAAAGGGCGACGTCCACGATATCGGCAAGAACATCGTCGGCGTAGTGCTCGGTTGCAACAGCTTCGAGGTCATCGACCTCGGTGTGATGGTGCCTGCCCAGCAGATCCTCGAGACCGCAAAGCGGGAGAACGCGGATCTGATCGGGGTCTCGGGCCTGATCACCCCGTCCCTCGACGAGATGGTGACCGTAGCGCGCGAGCTGGAGCGCCAGGGCTTCCAACTCCCGCTCCTGATCGGCGGTGCAACCACCAGCCGCCAGCACACGGCTGTGAAGATCGCCCCCGGCTACCACGAGAGCGTCGTCCACGTGCTCGACGCCTCGAAGGCTGTGGGAGTCGTGTCGTCGGTCCTCGATCGCGAGAAGAAAAAAACGCTCGACGCCGAGAATCGCGCCGATCAGGCACGCTTGCAGGCTCTCTACAAGGACCGGCAGGAACGGCCGCTGTTGCCGTTCTCGAAGGCCCAGCAGAACCGCCCCGTCATCGAGTGGAGAGCCGAGGACTGCCCCCAGCCCGCGTCGATCGGACGCCGGGTCGTAGACGACGTGTCCCTCTCGCAGATTCGCGACTACATCGACTGGACGTTCTTCTTTTCCGCCTGGGAGTTGAAGGGGAAGTTCCCGAAGATCCTGGATGACCCGAAGCACGGTGAAGCGGCACGCGAGCTTTACGAGAACGGCTCCGAACTGCTGCAGCGGATCATCGACGAGAAACTCCTCACCGCTCGGGCCGTGTACGGCTTCTGGCCGGCCAGCGGCGAAGGCGAGGACGTGGTCCTCTACACGGACGAGAGCCGCAGCAGCGAGCTCACCCGCTTCCCAATGCTGCGCCAGCAGGCCGTGCTCGGCCAAGGCACCCCGAACCGGTGCCTGTCTGACTTCGTCGCGCCTCGCAGCTCCGGCGTAGACGACTGGATCGGCGCGTTCGCCATCACCGCGGGTCTCGGTGCCGACGCCCTGGCCGGGGAATTCGAGCAGGATCTCGACGACTACAACGCGATCCTCGTCAAGGCACTCGCCGATCGACTGGCCGAGGCGTATGCCGAGTTGATGCACGCCCGAGCGCGCAGCGAGTGGAGCTACGGCGCAGACGAGAGCTTCTCGAACGAAGAGCTGATCGCCGAGAAGTACCGCGGCATCCGGCCCGCCTTCGGCTACCCGGCCTGCCCCGATCACCTGCCGAAGCGAATCCTCTTCGACCTGCTGGACGCACCCGAACAAGGCATCGAACTCACCGAGAGCTGCGCGATGACTCCCGCAGCGAGTGTCAGTGGCCTCTACTTCGCGCACCCTCGAGCCCGCTACTTCACCGTCGGCCGACTCGGCAGCGACCAGGTCGAGGCGTACGCCCGCCGTTCGGGCGAGACCCTCGGCGAGATCGAACGCTGGCTTTCCCCAAACCTCGGATACGAGCCCGAACCGAATCGTTGAGCCCACCCGAGCCGGCTCGTCCGCGGAACGAGATCCGCGAATTCCTAGCCGTAGACGGTCTCCAGCCGCCTTGGGGCAGGCTGCAAGTTACCTGCAAGCAGTTGGAGAGTCGGACGTACTAGGCGACGAAGTGCGAGACCAACCTGGCGCCGTCGGGCTCGAGGGCAACCCAGCTCGTTGCCGAGGGCTCCAACTCGGCCAGGGTCGCCGGCGGGAAGCGTCTCGCGAGGCTGCGGAGGGCGGCAGGGTCTCCGCGGCCCGAGAGCTTGGCGGCAAGTTCCGCAATTCCCGGATTGTGTCCGACCAGCATCAGAGAAGAAACGCCCGGCTCGGTCCCGCGCACCTTCTCGAAGAGCTTCCAGGCAGAGCCGAGGTAGAGATCTTCGGAGATGGAGGTGGCCGGCTTCTCGGACAGCGCCGCAATGACCCGCTCCATCGTCTCGACGGCGCGCCGCGCGGGCGAGCACAACACGTGAGTCGGGGGCTCACTTCGAGTGGAGAGCCAGGAGCCGACTCCCGCTGCCTCGCCCAGGCCCTCCTCGGTGAGCCCACGCGAGTCATCGCGTGCGGCATCCCCAACGATCTCGGCACGAGCGTGCCGCAGGAGATAGAGCCTCATCGAGGGAAGGTTAGCTCGACCGCACGGGAACGGGACCGGTATTCGTGTGCGCGAATTCCGAAACGAGGTTTCCATCGCCGGCGGGGAAACCCGCCACGGAGCCGCTACTCGCCGGCCACGGTCGCCGAGAGCGTCAGCGCGATGCTGCTGAGGAGAACTGCAAGGCCGAGCCGGATTCGAGCCATCGAACGTCCCTCCGAATAGGAATATAATCCGGACCACGATGTCCCGGGACTACGATCGAACCCTCGGTGTGGTGGAGGCCTTCACGGTGGTCTGCGAGCAGTGCCCGAGCGGCGCGGTGCGCAGGGTCGCCGAGCAAGCTCTGGCAGCCGCGAAGCAGGGCAAGCCGGGTGGGCTGAAGGAGCAGGCCTACTTCGTGCTCACCGCCATCCAGGGCTGGCGCGGCGATCGCGCCAACCAGGTGCACAGATCGCTCAGCGAGTTCATCGAGGGAGCCTGAGGGATCGGGGTCGGAGCCCCCACCCCGAAGAAGACCGCGAGCGAAGTGTCCGAACCCGGCTCGCGACGGACGGGATCTAGATCCCCGAGAGCGACGAACCGTCATCGGCCGTCACACCCTCGAGGTGGACCGTGCAGGCGAACAGTTCGAAGCGCCAGGGCGACGGCCCCTCCAACCGCGATATCGCAGTGTTGCCGAAGCGAATCGGCGGTCCGTTCCTGCCGTAGCTCGCGGGCGACAGCAAGGAGGCCGGCACGTCCGCCAGTCGCGCGGCGATCGAATGGCACACGAGGCCGTGGGTGACCAGGGCGAGATGACCTTCGAGGGACTCGGCGATCCGGCACGCGTTCGCCCAGGCTCGATCGACCCGCTCGTGAAAGCGGTTCCAGCTCTCCCCGTTCGGCGGGTCGAAATCGGGGGCGAAGAGTTCGATGCCCTGCTCGATCAGCTCGGTATAGGGCGTGCCCCGGTGATCGCCGAAGTTGCGCTCCTGGAGATCGGAATCGAGCGAGAGCGGCGCACCGGTCGCCGCTTCGACGGCCTCGGCAGTCATCTTCGCACGCGCCATGTCGCTGGTCAGGATCCGGGTGATTCCGAGATCCGCGGTACGCGCGCCGAGCTGACGGGCCTGCGCGATACCGCGCTCCGAAAGGGGCGTCTCGGGGAACTGAACTACGCGGGATCGGTTCGAGGCCGTCTCGCCGTGCCGGATGAGATAGATCGCCACGCCCGAAGGCTATCGGCTGATGGGACTCGTGTCTCCGGCGGGCTCGCTGAGGATCTCAGCGATGAACTTCGGCTCGAGCAGGACGTGGATCGAGAAGGGAGCGTGCATGTCGTCTTCGACGCCCCCGACGGAGAATACGAGCTGACCCTGGATGGAGAGCACGACCGTATCCGAAGCGGGGTGCGTGGCGAGCAGTGCCGCCACCAAGGGTTGCTCTTCGAGCACCGGGGCTCCGTACTCGACTTCCGCGGGCAGGCACAGCTGATCGACCACCCCCGAGAGCAACCGCCCCCCCCAGTCGACGAAGCAACCGAGCGGATCTTCCAGGGTGCCCTCGCGTTGCAACCACAGCAGGGCGTCCCCGGGATCGAGGACGAAGAGCGACGTGCCCGGGGGACGACCCTCGAAGCGCTGCAACACCCCGGCGATCACATCCGAAGACAGGCTGCAGGAAGCCGCATCGGGATCGAAATCGGCGATCGTGCTGCTCGTGAGCGTATGCAGCACGATCTGGGTGTCGACCGCGGGGGTGTCGGCGAGGCGTGCCGTCGCGGAAGCGAGACCCACAGCAATGCGATGATGAAGCAGCTCGTGATGGCTGGACGTGAGGCTCAGTTTCGGCTCCGGGAGCGACCCGCGAGGTGACGACGGACGCGATTGCAGGGACGGGAGAGGTATCGTCCGTTCTCAGAAGAGATGAAGGGAAAGTACCACTGTGATCGAGTATTCCTCAACTGCCGGCAACTCTGCTGCAGCCTGGATTGCACCGCCAACCGGCAACCGAGGCGCAGCCGGCCGGCAACTTCCGCCGGAAGTCCGCTGCGCCAGTGGTACCGTCACGCGCACCCGTTCATGACGCACCAACCGGCCAGATGTCTCGCCACAGCCGCGATCGGGATGCTCTTCGCAACGGCAACCGCCTGCTCCGCCTCGGACCCGCTGCCGCTGTGGAAGCTGACCGACCCCGGGGGCAACGGCTCAGCGGTGCATGTCTTGGCCACGGTGGCGCTCTCCCAGACCGAACGGCTGCGCTTCGACCCGGCGGTGATGGCAGCCTTCGAAGCCTCGGGACGTCTCGTCCTGCCGAACAGCGCCGTTCTCAGCAAGCAGAACGCACTGATCGGATGGAAGGCCCACCTGGCCGAGGGAGACAACCTCGCGAACTGGCTCACCCCCGAACTCTTCAGCGCCTACGTGGAGGCCGTCGGGCGCGCTGGCTTGCCGGCGACCCATGCCGATGTCACGGCCCCGTGGTTTGCAGCGACCCGCGTTCGGGTCGCGGACCTGAAGCGAACCGGCTTTGCGCCCGAGCGCGAGTTCGAGGTCTACTTCGCGCATCTCGCGCGCGAACGCGGCGAGCCGAAGCAGATCCTGCCGCTGGAGGAGTCTGCGACGAGCTACGACCGCTCCGTCGCCCTCTCGCGCGAGATCCAGTCTCAAGTAATGCAGCGCGCGCTGATCGACTCGGAGCGCGCCCGGATCGACCTCCCCAGGGCCATGCGGGCGTGGAGGCGGGGCGATGCAGTCGCCCTCGATGACGTCCTGCGCGCGACGGACCACGCGCACCCGGAGTTGCTTGCGAGCCGCCGGCTCACGATCGAGCGCGAGAACGCCCGGCTCGCGGATGGGCTGGAGAAGCTGCTCGCGGAGCCCGGTGTGCACCAGGACTTCCTCCTCGCGGATGCGCGAAACCTGCTGGGAGAGGCTGGCGTCTTCGCGCTGCTCCGCGAGCGCGGCCTGCAGCTGACCCCCGTCGAGCGTCGGGGCGGATACGCGACTCCCTACCCCGCACCGCCGCTGCCGGAAACCGAAACCTCTCGACAGCACGGACGCGTGCTGCTCGTCGGAATCGACGGCGCGACCCTTCGGATCATCCGCCCACTCCTCGAGACCGGACGCCTTCCCTGGCTCGCAGCAATCGCACGCGCCGGCACCTCGGGCAACCTGCGCTCTCACCAGCCCATCTACTCACCTCGCATCTGGAACTCGATCGCCACGGGCAAGGCCCCGGAGAATCACGGCGTCGAGGGCTTCACGTTCGAGGACGAGGCGGGCAAGCAACGCCTGTACCTGAGCGTCCACCGAAAGACCCACGCCTTGTGGAACATTGTCTCGGCGGCAGGCAAGAAGGTCGCGGTCGTGAACTGGTGGAACACCTACCCGCCCGAGGTCGTGAACGGCGTGATGATCTCGGACCACGCGAAACCGACCCGACTGGCGGAACTCCGCAACCTGACCGGTGCCGAGACCCTGGACGAGGGCACCCGCGTGTTTCCGGCCCACTGGCACCCGCGCGCGGTGGGGGTCTTTGCGAATCGGCTCGGCATCCCCGGCCTGGACGATCCCTTCCTGGGCAACCTGGGCTTCGCCGAGTGGATGAAGAAGGAAGAGCTCTCGAAGCGCTTCCGCGACGACGCAGCCACCGCCCGGATCGCCCTCGAGGTGGAGGCCGAGCTGCGACCCGACCTGATGATGGTCTTCCTACCCGGGATCGACCGTGTCTCGCACCGGCTCTGGGGATCCGTCGAGACGCCGGAGCGCTACGCGAAGCCCCTCGACATGAGCCCGCTGCAGCGCGAGGCCGGCCGCGATGCGCTGCACGCCTATTACGCGTACAGCGACGCCCTGATCGGCCTGCTCTCGGCTTCGTACGGAGAGGATGACCTCGTCGTCGTCGTCTCGGATCACGGCTTCGAAGCCGGCTCCCACCTCGGGGACCTCACGGGCGTCCACGCGAGCGAGGCCGCCCTCGACGGCATCCTCTTCGCGCGCGGCCCCGGCATCGGCCCGGGCAGTGATACCGGAACGCCGTCCGTGAATGACGTTGCACCGACGATCCTCGCCTGGCTCGGCCTGCCGCTCGGCAAAGACATGGACGGCCGCGTCGCCTCGTTCCTCGCACCGCCGCAATCGGTGACGACGATCGCAACCTACGACACCGTCGAAATCGAACGACTCGAAGTCGCGCCCTCGGGAAGTGAAGAAGAAATCCTCGACCAGCTACGCGCGCTCGGATACATCGACTAGAGTCCGCCGGAGGGGAAATTCAGTGGCACGTAACCACACACATCAGGGCAAGAAGCAGAAGGGGAAGCCCAAGCGAAAGAAACCTCAAGCGGTAGCGACGAAGATCGCGCGCGGCGCCGACCGCCACCGGCTCTACGAGGAGTCGGTACAGGAGGTCGAAGCCGACGTCTGGCTGATCGATCGCCTCTTCAAGAAGCGCTACGGACGCTCGCCCCGGATCCTGCGCGAGGACTTCTGCGGGACCGCCGCCATGTGCTGCGAGTGGGTGCGGGTCCATGGAGACAACCGCGCCATTGGCATCGACATCGAGCCCGAGGTGCTCGAATGGTGCCGCACGAATCACTTCCCCAAGCTCGACGCCGACCAACGCGAGCGGGTCGACCTACGCCTCGCGGACGTACTCGAAGACGAGACGGCCGGTGTCGACGCCACCTGCGCGTTCAACTTCTCGTACTTCTGCTTCCAGACCCGAGACCTGCTCCTCCACTACCTCCGGCGGGCCTACGCGAGCCTTGGCGACGAAGGCCTCTTCGTAATCGACCTCTACGGAGGCGCCGACGCCCAGCGAACCATGACGGAGACCCGCGAGCAGGAAGGTTTCGACTACGTCTGGGACCAGCACGTCTTCGACCCGGTCTCGAACCACGTCATCAACTACATCCACTTCGAGTTTCCGGACGGCTCCGAAATGCGCCGTGCCTTCACCTACGACTGGCGTCTGTGGTCGATCCCCGAGCTACGAGACCTCCTCGCCGAAGCCGGCTTCTCGGAGTCCGAGGTCTACTGGGAAGGAACGGACCGGAAGACCAACGAGCCCAACGGGATCTACCGCAAGGCCACCAGCGCCCCCGACGACCCCGCGTGGGTCTCGTACATCGTGTCCTACAAGTAGCCGGCTGGCCACGAAGCAAGCGCTCGGCGATCCGACGCGCGGGTTGTTCCGCCCTCCTCCCGGTCTACTCTGTGCGGGAGGGGTGCGAGGCGCACACGTCGGGAGACAGCATGGCAGAGAAGGTGAGCGCGGAGTATCTCGAGCAGGCATTCGAGTCGGCGAAGAACTGGGGCCGCTGGGGCGACGACGACCAACGCGGTGCCCTCAACTACATCACGGACAAGAAGCGCGCGGCAGCCGCCACGCTCGTGCGTGACGGTGCGGCCCTGAGCTGTGCACAGGAGTTCGCGACGCAGCCGGCCGCCGACAATCCGCACCCCGCGCTGCACATGATGGTGGCGGCGGGTGACGCCTGCACGATCCCCGAAGTGCCGGGGCTCGAGACAACGTCCGACTTCATCGGCGTGGCGTTTCACGGCATGTCGATCTCTCATATCGATGCGCTGTGCCACGTCTTCGTGAAGGAGAAGATGTACAACGGCTTCCCGGCAACCGACGTAAAGAGCACGGGCGCGCTGCGCAACAGCATCATGGCGGCGAAGGACGGCATCGCCTCACGCGGTGTCCTGCTCGACATCCCGCGCCTGCGAGGCGTCGAGTGGCTCGAACTCGGCACCGCCATCGAACCCGACGAACTGGAAGCCGCCGAGGAAGCCCAGGGCGTGCACGTCGACGAGGGCGACATTCTGCTTGTCGCGACGGGCCGCGACGCGCGCGGCCGGAGCCAGGGCCGCTGGTCGGCGCTCTCCGGCATGGCCGGCCTGCACTCGACCTGTGTGCCGTGGCTCCACGAGCGGCGAATCGCCGTGCTGGGCAGCGACGGAATCTCCGACGCGATCCCGGGGCCCGGGGTGGAGGGGTGGCCGATGCCGCTCCACCAGTGTTGCCTCGTGGCGATGGGCGTGCACCTGCTCGACAACCTGCGGCTCGACCGCCTCGCTGCGGCGTGCATCGAACGCGAGCGTTGGGAGTTCCTGCTGACGATTGCACCGCTACGGGTCGAGGGGGGCACCGGGTCACCCGTCAATCCGATCGCGGTGTTCTGAAACCGCGACAGCAATCAGAGGCGCGAGCCAACACCGTGAACCTTGCCACCAGGAGACCTCCATGCCCACCTCCCACGGTCGCCTCCAGGACCGGATCGCGGTCGTCACGGGCGGCGCGCGGGGCGTCGGTGCCGAGATTGCCCGCCTCTTCGTGGCCGAGGGCGCGCGGGTCGCGCTCCTCGACATCCTGGACGACGAGGGACAGGCAACAGCCGAAGAACTCGGGGATGCGGCGCGCTACCAACACTGCGACGTCTCTCGCGAGGCGGACTGGGCAGCCACCATGGAGGCGGTACTCGACTGGGGCGGCCGCCTCGACGTGCTCGTGAACAATGCCGCCGTGCTGCATCTCGATTGGCTCGAGAACACGACGGCGGCGGACTACGAGCGCCTCTTCCGCGTAAACGAGCTGGGCGTCTTCTTGGGAGTGCGCTCGGCCATCGCGCCGATGCGCGCGGCGGGCGGCGGCTCGATCGTGAACATCTCCACCGTCGACGCCGCGCTGCCCTCGCCGCTGACGGTTGCGTACTCGGCTACCAAGTTCGCCGTGGAAGGAATCACGCGAGTGGCTGCGCTCGAGCTGCGAGCCGACAAGATCCGCGTGAATGCGGTGAACGCGGGCTTCGGAAGCAAGCATCTCGTGATGGAAGCGACCGGTGGGTTCCAGCCACCCCAGGCGGTGATCGAGGCCCACGACAAGCCGGAGGAGATCTCGGCGGGCGCGCGAACGGTGCTGTTCCTGGCTTCCGATGACAGCTCGATCGTGACGGGCGCGTCGCTTGCGGCAGACCACGGCTTTGCGGCAGGGATGCCCTTGCCGAAGCGTTGATGCTGCCACGCCGACCCCGAGCCCACAGGCGCTGTAACGTCTGACCCATGGCCAACGAAATCGACGTCACACCACTTCGAGAAGCGGCCGCCGAAGAGATCGCCAACGGGCTCACTGCCTGCCAGCTCGCCGTGGGCCGAGAGGGCGAGATCGTCTGGACGGAATCCTTCGGTACCGCCGATCCCGAGACGCGCTTCGGCGTCGCATCCGCCACCAAGCCAATCGTCGCCTCGGCGATCTGGTTGCTGATCGGCGACGGCCTGCTCGACATCAGCCGACCCGTCGCCGACTACGCCCCCGAGTTTGGAGCCAACGGCAAGCATGCGGTGACCGTCGAGCAGGTGCTACTGATGATCTGCGGCTTCCCGAGCGCGATGATGGGCCCGCTCGAAGGCGCCGACCCCGAGCGCCGCATCGCGCGCCTCGCCAGGTGGGAACTCGAGTACGAGCCGGGCACCCAGTACGTCTACCACGGGGGCTCCGCTCACTGGGTGTTGGCCGAGCTGATCGAACGACTCGGCGGCCTCGACTTCCGCGACTTCGTCGAGCAGCGCGTCACGCAGCCGCTCGGCCTGCCGCGCGTGCTCGGCATCCCGCGCGCCGAGCAGACGAAGATCGCGCAGCTCTCGGGACCGTCGCCGCGCGACCGAGCCTTCGACTACGGGGAAATGATCGAAGCCGGGGTCCCGGGCGGCGGTGGCGTCATGACGGCTTCCACGCTCGCACTCTTCTACCAGGCCCTCCTCCACAATCCCGGCGGCTTGTGGAAGGCCGACGTGCTCGAGGACGCCACCACGAACATCCGCTGCACGCTCCCCGATCCGCTGATGAACCTGCCCGCCAACCGCACGCTCGGCGTGGTGATCGGCGCCGGCTTCGGAACCACCTGGGGGAAGTCGCCGACCGCCTTCGGCTGGCCCGGCGCCGGCGGCCAGATCGGCTTCGCGGAGCCCGCAACCGGGATCTCGTTCTCGTTCCTGCAGGCCGGCGATCCCGACCAGACGAGCCAGTTCGGCCGCGCGCTCAAACTGTCGAGCCTGGCTCTCGGGCTAGGGGGCTGAGCGACACGCCCGGCGCCCCATCGCTTCGCCACCGGCCGGCGGTTGAGCCTAGGATACAGACCGCACTACAATCGCGGTTCGGACGGTCTCGCCGCCCGCCCCGTCAGGAGGCTCCCATGCGCACCGATCTCTGCGATCTCTTCGGCATCGACGTTCCGATCTTCGCGTTCAGCCACTGTCGAGACGTCGTGGCTGCGGTCACGAACGCTGGCGGGCTCGGGGTACTGGGCGCCCTGGCCTTCTCGCCCGAGCAACTCGAACTCGAACTCAGGTGGATCGACGACAACGTCGACGGGAAGCCCTACGGCGTCGACACCGTGATGCCCATGAGCTACGCGGGCAAGGACGAGGGCCTCGGCAAGGCCGACGCGGACACGGGCAAGGTCGACGCCAGCGCCTTCAAGGACATGATTCCCGAAGAGACCAAGAAGTGGATCGAGCGGGTGCTCGAGGAGTACGAGGTGCCGCCCCTGCCCGAAAGCGCACGCAGCGGCACGGACTCCGGGGTCGGCGGCAGCAGTGGGCTCCTCGGCTGGACCGATGGCGGCGGACGCAACCACGTCGAGGTCGCCCTTCGGCACGAGGGCGTCAAGCTGCTCGTGAACGCACTCGGCCCGCCGCCCAAGGACATCATCGACCTGGCCCACGAGCACGGCGTGAAGGTCGCGGCGCTCACCGGAGCCGTCGAGCACGCGCTGCGTCAGAAGCAGGCCGGCGTCGACATCATCGTCGCCCAGGGAACCGAGGCCGGCGGCCATACCGGCGAGATCGGCTCGATGGTCCTGATTCCCGACATCGTCGATGCGGTGGCACCCACGCCCGTCCTCGGCGCCGGCGGCATCGCGACCGGCCGCCAGGCGGCCGCTGCCATGGCGCTCGGCGCATCGGGCGTCTGGACCGGCTCGGTCTGGCTCACCGTCGACGAGGCGGACGCCTCCCAGCTCCTGAAGGACAAGCTCTTCAGCGCGAAGCCCAAGGATGCCGTGCGCTCCCGCTCGCTGTCGGGCAAGCCGGCGAGGCTCCTGCGAACCGGCTGGACCGAGGCCTGGGAGCGGGAGGACTGTCCCGGAACCTTGCCGATGCCGCTGCAGTACATGGCGTGTGCCGAGGCCCAGGCCCGCATCGGCCTGGCGGCGCGCAAGGAAGGCTCGAAGGCCCGCGACCTGATCGGGATGCCGGTCGGGCAGGTCGTCGGCCGCATGACCCAGGAGATGAGCTCCAAAGACGTCATCTACCAGTTCATCGACGAGTTCATCGAGGTGGTGGATCGGCTGCAACAGACCCTCGACGCAGCCGACGCGAAGTAGACACACCCTGTAGAAACGGGGACTTCCGCTCCTCCAGACGCTCAGCGAGGCCCGGGCTCGGTTATTGACATCCATGTCAATCCGATGGATTGTCCCGAGTTCGAACGACATTCACCCCTCGGAGACCCCCATGAATTTCGACTTTTCGGAGGAGCAGAAGCTCCTCCAGAAGACGGCGCGTGATTTCCTCGCCGAGCACTCGCCGCTGACGGTCTGCCGCGAGATCCTCGAGTCGGATCAGCCCTACTCCCAGGCGCTCTTCAAGGCCACTGCCGAGATGGGCTTCCAGGGCACCGTGATTCCGGAAGAGTACGGCGGCGCCGGCTTCGGACATCTCGAGTTGGCCGTCGTCGCGGAAGAACTCGGTCGCGCCGTCGCGCCGGTTCCGTTCTCTTCCAGCGTCTACCTGGCAACCGAAGCGATCCTGCTCGCGGGGTCGGACGACCAGAAGCAGCAGTATCTGCCGAAGCTCGCGTCCGGCGAGGCGATCGGAACCCTCGCTGTCGTCGAGAAATCGGGACAGAACGGCACCGAGGGCGTCGAGGTGTCGTTCAAGGACGGCAAGCTCTCCGGCACGAAGCTGCCCGTCCCGGACGGGGACGTGGCCGACTTCGCGGTCGTGGCCGCGCAGACGAAGGACGGGCTCGCTCTCGTAATCGTCGACCTGGACGGGGACGGCATAACGCGCAAGGCCGTCGGCTCGTTCGATCCCTCGCGGTCGCTGGCACAAATCGAGTTCACCGACGCCCCGGCCAGCTTGCTGGGCGACCCGGGCGCGGCCGAGGCCATCCTCGAGAAGGTCTTCAACCGGGCTGCAGTGCTGATCGGCTTCGAGCAGCTCGGCGGGGCCGAGCGGGCGTTCGAGATCACCAAGGAGTTCATGCAGGGCCGCTACGCGTTCGGTCGTCCGATCGCGTCCTTCCAGGCCCTCAAGCACCGACTCGCCGACCTGTGGTGCGAGATCCAGCTCACCCGCTCGAACTGCTACTACGGGGCCTGGGCTCTCAGCAACGACGCCGAGGAGCTCGGGATTGCGGCCTGCATCTCCCGGATCGCAGCCTGCAAGGCCTACGACCTCGCCGGCGTCGAGATGATCCAGCTGCACGGGGGCGTCGGATACACGTGGGAGTACGACTGCCACCTCTTCTATCGCCGGGCCAAGTTCCTTTCCGTGGTCATCGGCAGCCCGGCCAGCTGGAAGCACAAGCTGGTCTCTCGCCTGCAAACCCAGAACGCAGCCTGACGACAGCATTCGATCGGAGACGATGATGGACTTCAACGACACCCCCGAAGAAGAGGCGTTCCGCAACGAAGCCCGAAGCTGGCTCGAGGCAAACGCCAAGCTGAAGAACCTCAACGACCCGGGAGAGGATCTGCTGGGTGAACGCTCGTCGCCCGACGTCATCCGCGACTCCCAGGCTTGGCAGAAGCAGAAGGCCGAGGCCGGTTGGGCGTGCATCACCTGGCCGAAGGAGTACGGCGGCCGAGAGGCCACGTCGATCCAGAGCGTGATCTGGGGACAGGAAGAGGGAAAGTTCCAGACCCCGCCGAACGTCTTCGGCATCGGTCTGGGGATGTGCGGGCCGACGATCCTCACCCATGGAACCGAAGAGCAGAAGCAGCGCTGGGTTCCCGAACTCCTGTCGGGAGAGAAGATCTGGTGCCAGCTCTTCAGTGAGCCCGCTGCCGGATCCGATCTCGCGGGCCTGCGCACCACCGCGGTGAAGGACGGCGACGACTGGGTGGTCAACGGCCAGAAGATCTGGACGACCGGCGCTCACTACTGCGATTGGGGAATCCTGGTCGTACGAACCGACGCGAACGTCGCGAAGCACGCGGGCCTCAGCTACTTCGTCGTCGACATGCGGGCCCCCGGCATCGAGATACGCCCGATCGTGCAGATCAACGGCGGCAAGGGCTTCAACGAGGTCTTCTTCACCGACGTGCGGATCCCGGATGCGAACCGACTCTCCGAGGTGGGCAACGGTTGGGCTGTCGCGATCACGACACTGATGAACGAGCGTGCATCGATCGGCGGGGGCGGTGCCGGCGGCGGCGTCAGCGACTTGCTCGAGATGGCCGAGAACACCGAGGTCAACGGCAGGCCGGCGATCGAGGATTCGGCGGTCCGCGAGAAGATCGCCGACCTCTACACCCGCAGCCGCGGCGTGCAGTACACCGGCTACCGGACCCTGACGGCCCTCTCGCGGGGGACGACACCCGGCCCGGAAGCCAGCCTCGGCAAGCTCGTCGGCGGCGCTCTCGCCCAGGACATGTCGGCCTTCGGAATCGAGTTGGCCGGCGTGACCGGTGCCACCCTCGACGACGACATCACGCCGAGCGACTCGCTCTGGCAGGACATGTACCTCTCCATCCCGGGCCTGCGCATCGCGGGCGGCACCGACGAGGTGCTGCGGAACATCATCGCGGAGCGGGTCCTCGGCCTGCCGCCGGAAACCCGGCCCGACAAGGGCATCGCGTTCAAGGACATCCCGACGGGTCCCGCGAACTAGAACACCCCAGGTCCTCCACGAGAAGCCCGGGCCGCCTTCGCGGTCCGGGCTTCTCCATCTCCGGGCCGACTCGATCTCGGGAACCTTCAGCAGCGATCACGAAGGACCGATGAAGCTGCCAGCAAGGGCGATCCCAGCGAGCCCAGACCGGTGTCACGCTAACATCCTGCGCGCTCGGTTCAGCCCGGAGAATCCATGGACTCCACCCGCCTCGGCCCCGAACACCGCGCGCAGTCCTTGCGGCGCATGCGCGACGAGGTGTTCGACGTCGCGATCGTCGGCGGCGGCGTCACGGGAGCTGGAGCCGCTCTCGACGCAGCCACTCGCGGGCTGAGCGTGGCACTGATCGAGCAGCGCGATTGGGCGGCGGGCACGTCGAGCCGCTCGAGCAAGCTCATCCACGGCGGTCTTCGCTACCTCGAACAGGGTGAGGTCGCGCTCGTACGCGAGGCTCGGCGCGAGCAGAGCCTGATGCTTACCCGGCTGTGCCCGCACCTGGTCACGCCGGTGTCCTTCCTGCTGCCTCTCGACCCGCGCGCCAGCCGCAGGCTCTGGCAACGACCGTACTACGGTGCCGGGATCGCGCTCTACGAGCTGCTGTCCGGTCGCCGCGCGCTGCCCCGACATCGTCACTGGTCTCGCAGCGGGGCGCTCAAGCGCTTCCCGGGCCTGCGCGCGGATGCCCTGGCCGGCGCCATCGAGTACTCCGACGCGATCGTCGACGACGCCCGCCACACCCTCACGCTCGCACGCACCGCTGCGCGTTACGGCGCCGCACTGGCGACGAGCGTCCGGGCCGAGGGTTTCGTCGATACGGGGAGCAGCGTCACCGGCGTCCGCGCCCGCTGCCTCGAGACAGGCGAGCAGTTCACCGTCTCGGCGCGGCGCATCGTGAATGCCACCGGTGTCTGGACCGACGACGTACAGGACATGGCGGGCCGCGGGCGGATCCACGTGCGCGCGTCGAAGGGCATCCATCTGGTGGTTCCCCGGGACCGCATCCGCGCGGAAGTCGGGCTGATCCTGCGCACGGTTTCGAGCGTCCTCTTCGTGATCCCCTGGAAGCAGCACTGGATCATCGGCACGACCGACAGCGATTGGAATCTCGACCTGGCCCATCCGGCTGCCAGCGCCCGGGACGTCGATTACCTGCTCGAAACCGTGAACGAAGTGCTCGCCGACCCAATCTCCCGGAACGACATCGAGGGAATCTACGCCGGGCTGCGTCCGCTCCTGGCCGACGAGGACGACGCAACCAGCAAGCTGTCTCGCGAGCACGCGGTCTCCGAGTCCGTCTCGGGACTGATCACCGTGGCCGGCGGGAAGTACACGACCTACCGGATCATGGCGCGAGACACGATCGATCTCGTGGCGCGCGAGCTTCCCAAGAAGGTGCCGCCGTGCTGCACGGACGAGACGCCGCTGCTCGGCGCCGAAGGTTATTGGGGAGCCTGGAACCGCCGCGAGGCCCTCGCGTACGAATCCGGCCTGCACGTCAGCCAGGTCGAGCATCTGCTGTCCCGCTACGGGTCGCTCACCCGCCAGGTTCTCGAGCTCGTCGGCGAGCGACCCGAGCTGGGAGAACCCCTCGAAGGCGCTCCCACCTACCTCGCCGCCGAGGTCGTCTACGCGGCGTCCCACGAGGCGGCCCTCCACCTGGAAGACGTCCTGACGCGCCGGACCCGGATCTCCGTCGAGACCTTCGATCGAGGACTGCGTGCAGCGCCCGCGGCCACACGACTGATGGCACGCGAGCTCGGCTGGGACGAGGCCACGGTGAGGCGGGAGATCCACCACTACCAGCTTCGCGTGGACGCCGAGCGCGAATCCCAGGAGCAACTCGACGATCTGAGCGCCGACGCCACACGCCTGGGTGCACCGGACGTGCGGATGGGCGATCTGCGCGGGCCCGAGGTCATGGAACTCTCCCGTCGTCAGCGCTAGCGCCGGGGCGTGCCGACGGCCTCCGGTCGCGGACCGCGGGGGCGGGCCGCTCCACTGAACGCACCCCCTGGACCGCTCTGACCGTTCCGTGACCACGAGGTGCCCGACTTTTGGGCAGACCCGACGCGCACACCGCCCTGCCGGAGGCTCTAGAGCACGCGAGGCTGCTTTCGCATGCGCCGTCCATGGCACAGGAGTTGCTGCTCCGGAGCACGACTGGCCTGCCCTGGCGAGTCTCGGGCCAGATCTCCGTCAAACTCCGGTCCGGATCGCTTGGAGGATCCACCCGATGCGCAATCGAATCCGTGGGCTGTTCACCAGCCTCGCGGTGACGCTCGTTCCGCTGCTGTTCCCCGCCCGAGCCATGGCGGAAGACGCGATCAGTCCCGGAGATACCGCCTGGATGTTGACGAGCAGCGCGCTCATCCTGCTGATGACCCTGCCGGGCCTGGCTCTCTTCTACGGGGGCTTGGTTCGCACCAGGAACATCCTGTCGGTACTGATGCAGTGCATGATCACAGCGGCCGTAATCGGGGTCCTGTGGGTCATCGTCGGATACAGCCTCGCCTTCGATGAGGGCAACGCCTTCGTGGGCGGCCTGGGCATGCTGGGGCTGAGCGGAATCGGCCCCGACTCCGTTTCGGGAACCATTCCCACCTACGTATTCGTGATGTTCCAGGGGATGTTCGCGATCATCACGCCGGCGCTGATGCTCGGTGCGTTCGCAGAGCGGATGAAGTTCAGCGCCTACATCGCCTTCATCGTACTGTGGGTACTGATCGTCTACTGCCCGCTGGCCCACATGGTCTGGGGGGGCGGTTGGATCGGCGCTGACCTCGGCGCCAAGGACTTCGCCGGCGGACTCGTCGTGCACATGTCGAGCGGGTTCTCCGCCCTGGCCGCAGCGATCTACATCGGTAAGCGACGTGGCTTCGGGAGCGAGCCGATGGCTCCGAACAGTCTGCCCCTCACCGTGATCGGCGTGTCGCTTCTGTGGGTCGGCTGGTTCGGCTTCAACGCGGGCAGCGCACTGGAAGCAAACGGCACGGCCGGCCTGGCATTCCTCACGACCCAGACCTCCGCCGCGACCAGCGTCTTGGTGTGGACGATCATCGAGTGGATCCACCGCGGTAAGCCCACCGTACTCGGGGCCGCAACCGGCGCCGTGGCCGGCCTCGGCGCCATCACGCCCGCTTGCGCCTTCGTCGGTCCGATGGGCGCAATTGCGGTGGGCGCAGTTTCCGCGGGGCTCTGCTACACGGCCGTCACGCTCCTCAAACCGGCTCTCGGATACGACGACTCCCTCGACGTCTTCGGCGTCCACGGGGTCGGGGGTGCCTGGGGCGTCATCGCAACAGGCATCTTCATCGCCGACTTCGCCCTGGACGGGGTGAGCCGAGGTGAACAGGTCATCAAGCAACTCATCAGCGTTGGCTTCACCGCAGTGTTCGCAGTGGTCATGAGCCTCATGATCCTGGCCGTGCTGAAGACGGTCCTCGGCGGTCTGCGAGTCAGCGAAGAAGCAGAACACGAGGGCTTGGATCTCTCCGAACACTCGGAGACTGCCTATGGCTCGTACTCACCCAACTGATTCCACGCAATCCGGCGGGGCCGCGGGCTTTCGGGCCCCCGGCCCCGTGGATCGACCCGGAGAAGCCGAATGAAGCTCATTGAAGCGATCATCAAGCCCTTCAAGCTCGACGACGTGCGCGATGCCCTCCAGCGGGTCGGCGTGAGGGGGCTGACTGCGACAGAAGTGAAGGGCTACGGCCGCCAGAAAGGCCATACCGAGCTCTACCGGGGTGCCGAGTACGTCGTAGACCTGCTGCCCAAGATCCAGATCGAAATCGCCGTGCGGGACGCAGATGTAGACAAGGTGGTGGACGCAGTCATCAGCAGCGCCAGCTCGGGCAAGATCGGTGATGGCAAGATCTTCGTCCACGACATAGAAGAAGTGATCCGAATCCGGACCGGCGAGCGCGGAGAGGAAGCACTCTAGTCGAGAAGTCTGCAGTTGCAGACCCGGCGCCGAGAGCGGGGTGTGCCATCGCGAAATGGCTAAGCTCGGCGCGATGAGTTCGCCGATCCTGCCGCCAGGCAAGCTGCCTCCCGCCCTTCTCGCTGAACTCCTGCCCGATGCGGCCGACCTGCCGGCTGAAGTCCGCGTGGGGCCGCGCATCGGCGAGGACGCCTGTGCGATCGCCATCGAGGGCGGCAGCCTGATCGCCGCGACGGATCCGATCACGCTGTTCGGAAGCGGCGTCGCCAGCCACGCGGTATGGATCAACGCCAACGACGTCGCGGTGATGGGCGTCGAGCCCCGCTGGTTCCTCGCGAACGTGATGCTTCCGATCGGAACGCGCGAGGACGAAGTTCGCGACCTGTTCGCGTCGATGCAGGAGGCACTCGGCGAGCTGGGTGCCGTACTCGTAGGTGGACACAGCGAGATCACCGGCGCGGTCAACATGCCCCTGGTCGTCGGGCAGATGCTCGGCTGGTGCGAGGGCGAGCGCTTCGTAACGACCGGGGGCGTTCGTCCGGGCGACGTGATCCTGCAGGTGGGACGAACCCCGGTGGAGGGGGCCCTGGTGATCGCCGATGCGCGGCCGGACGTGAAAGTCGATGCGCAGCTACTCGCCCGGGCCAGGCAGGCGCTGCGCGATCCCGGCATCTCGATCGTCGCGCCGGCGCTGCTTGCCGCGCGCCACGGCGCCACGGCGCTCCACGACCCGACCGAAGGTGGGATCGCCACCGCGCTTCACGAGGTGGCCGAGGCGGGGGAAGTCGCCATCGTCGACCTCGACCCCGCAGCCGTGCTGTGGTTCGAGCCGGGCGTCGCGCTCTGCCGAGCGATCGGCGCCGATCCGTGGGGGACCCTCGCATCGGGGGCCCTGCTTGCCGCGTTCGGGCCGGACGAGGCAAGCGCCGCCCGGGATGCGCTCACCGCGCAGGGGTACGAGGTCGCCGAGATCGCCCGCGCCGAAGCGGGATCCGGAGTCACGCGAACGGATGGAACCCCCCTGCCCCGCTTCGGGCGCGACGAGCTCTCGCGGGTGCTGGACAGCTAGCCGGCGAATCTGGCGATTCGCTCGCCGCGCGGCGCGGACGCGATTCTCCGGTCACGCGGCTAGCCGAAGAGCGCCTCCAGCTCGTGCTTGACGATCTTGCCCATCGCGTTTCGCGGCATCTCGTCGACGAAGCGGATCTCCGCCGGCGTCTTGTAGCGCGCCAGCTCGCTCCGGACGTGGGCCAGCAGCTCCTCGGTCGTTGCCGAGTCCCCCAACTGGAGGACCGCAACGACCCGCTCACCGAGTCGCTCGTCGGGCAAGCCGAACACCGCGGCGGCAACAACCGACGGGTGCTCGCCGAGAACGCGCTCGACCTCGGCCGGATACACGTTCGCACCGCCGCGCAGGATCAGTTCGTTGCGGCGCCCGCGGATGTAGAGATCCCCGCCGGCTTCGAGGAAGCCGATATCGCCGGTGTGGTAGAGGCCGCCGCGCAGAACCTCGCGCGTGGCATCCGACCGCTTCCAGTAGCCGAGCATCGGCGTGTAGACGTCCGCCCAGGCGCCCGTCCGTGCAGGGCCGACGCAGATCTCTCCCACTTCGCCGGGCGGGAGGGGTTCGTCGTCGTCACCCAGGATGTGGATCTCGATCTGCGGCAGCGCGGTTCCGCACAGTCCGGGCTTGTCGGCCGGCGCACCGGAGGCGCTCGTCACGGCCGTCGGAGCCTCTGTCATCCCGTAGCCGATACCGACCTCCTTGCCGAATCGTTCGCGGTACAGCGACCGGAACTCCTCGGGGCAATCCGCACCGCCCACCATCGGCCGCTCGAGCGAAGCGAGGTCTTCCGCCGTGACGTCGGGATGGGTGAAGAGATCGTGGAGGATCGTCGGCACCGCGGCGAAGTGGCCGACCCGTTCCTTCCGGACCCACTCCGCGAGCCCGACGGGATCGATGCGGTCCATCGCCACGCAGGTGCTCCCCACCTGGAACGCCGTGAGGGGCGCCAGCACGATCAGGTTCAGGATCGTGAGGGGTAGAACGACGCCCTGCCGCGTGTCCGGGCCGTAGAGACCCGTCGCCGCCGAAACCGCGCCCGGCAGCAGCAGGTTGTGATGGCTGTGCACGGCGCCCTTCGGGCGGCCGGTCGTGCCGCTCGTGTAGGCGATGGCGGCGGGACCGAAGGGATCGATCTCCGCACACGCTGCGGGACGCGGCGGGTCGCCCGCAGCCGCCATCTCGCGGGCCCATTCGTCTTCGTCCAGCACGAGGTCGCGATCGCGGATTTCACCCGCGAGGTCCGCACTCGTCAGGTAGACGCGTGCGCCGCTGTCCTCGAGAAGCCAGGCCTTCTCGGGAGTCGCCAGCGGGCGATTCACGCCCACCCAGATGGCACCGAGCCGGATCGTCCCGAGGAACGCGACCACGATCGGGAGATCGTTCGGGAGACACGCCGCAACCCGGTCGCCCGCAGCGACACCGCGCGCAGACAGCACCTCCGCGGCGCGGTTCACCTCTCGATCGAGTTGCTCGTAGCTGAGACGACCGCTGCGGCCGATCAGCGCGACGCGCTCTGGGGCCTCTTCGAGCACCCAGTCGAACACCTCGCTCACGCGCTGGGTACGGCCGCTCGGGAGCTTCGGTCGCGTCGTCGGCGCAATCAGGCCGTGGTCCACGTCCGTCTCAGGAGAGCGGCACGATCACGTTGTTCGCGAAGCCCTCGAGATAGGCGCGCTTCGCGTCCAGGTCGCTCGTGGGCCCGACCGTATACGTGAAGGGGTAGCTGACGGTCGCCGTCGCCCCGGCGTCCTCGAGTCGCTTGAACGCGTCGGGATCGGGCTCGGTGACGAGGGGAACGACCGCCTCGAAGGGCTCGTTCTCGCGCCCAGCCGCCTTCCGATGCTCGCGGATCTTCGCGAGCATCTCGAGCGCCTCCTCGGGGGTCTGGCCGGATCCCAGCCAGCCATCGCCGAACGTTCCAGCGCGGCGCAGTGCGACCTCGCTGATTCCGCCGATGTAGATCGGTACGGGCTCCGTAGGCGCCGGTGCCATCTGCAGCGGGGGAAAATCGTAGGCGTTGCCGTGGTGCTCGACCATTTCACCCGTCCACAGCTTCCGGCACACCTCCATCGACTCGTTGAAGAGCCTGCCGCGTGCCTTGAAGTCGACGCCCATGATGTCGAACTCCTCGTGCATCCATCCGGCGCCCGCGCCCAGGGCGAAGCGGTTGTTCGAAAGAACCGCCAGGGTGCCCGTCGCCTTGGCGACCTCGATCGGATCGTGCAGAGGCAGGATGTAGATCAACGTCGAGAAGCGCAGCTTCGAAGTCACCGCCGCCATCGCCGCAATGGTCGGCCACGGCTGCGGCCAGGGCGTCTCGGCCAAGAAGCCCGGATCGCCGTCCTCGCTGTAGGGGTATCTCTTCTCGAAACTGCCGGGAAGAAAGAGGTGGTCCGAGACAAAGGCTCCTTCGAAGCCCACCTCCTCGACGATCTTGGCGGTCTCGATGAGCTGATCGGTTTCGGTGAAGGCGAGGGACTGCCAGAACTTCATGCAGGAGGATCTCCGGTTCGGATGGGATTAGTAGGAGCCTTGCTGTTCGAAAATGCGGCGCGGGTTGTCGACGGTCATTTCCCGGATCTGCTCTTCGGTCACGCCATTCTTGCGAAGTGCCGGCACGACGTCGCACGGAATGTGCCGGAAGTTCCAGTTCGGCACCATTGCGAGACTCAGGCCCGGGTCCATGTTGGGAAAGAAGTCGATGTGGCAGCAGGCATCATGGGACAACACCATCTGGCCTGCGTGACCGTTGCTGCAGAGCTCGGCAATCACGTGGACGCGCTGCTCCGTGGGCAGGATCATGTCCAGTCCGAAGCGATCCATTCCGATGAAGCTGCCCCGCTCGAGAATTTCCGTGAGGTACTCGATGTCCTCCGAGTCGCCGCAGTGTCCGATCACGACCCGCGACAGATCGACCCCCTCCTCCTCGAAGACTTCCTGCTGACCCAGCCCCGACCGGCATGCCACGTCGGTGTGGGTCGAGATGGGGACACCGGTCGCTCGGTGCAGCTTGGCGGCGGTCTGAAGGAGCTTCTTGTTGAACTCGGTGACGCCGGACTCGTTCGTCGCGCACTTGATGAGGCCCGCCTTGATGTCCGTGCCCTGGATCCCATCGGTGATGTCGCGAATCAGCCACTCGACGAGCTTCTCCGGAGGCCACGCCTCGAGCCAGGGCTCCTCGTGGTAGTAGAGTCCGGTGGACGCGATCACGTTGACGTCGGCACGCGCAGCGGCCTCGTGGATGATGTGGATGTCGCGGCCGATGTTGATGGGCGTGAGATCGGCGACGGTCTTGACTCCCGCTTCCTTCGCCTTCACGAGTTCACCCGCCGCGTACTCGACGATCTGCTCGGCGTCGATCCAGTCCGCGAAGGCCTGCCGCATCGACCAGTTGGCGATCATGATGTGCTCGTGCATGAGCGTGAAGCCGAGCGCATCCGTGTCGATGGGGCCGAGCACACCGTTGACTGTCGCCATGACTTCTCCTCTCCGAACGCGAGGCCGCGATGATCGTCCATCCCCGGGAGGGGCTCCAGAAGCCGACCCGGAACGGCAACCGACCGGCAGATGCGACCGACAGTCCCTCCGGGGCGTGCCGACAGGGCCGCCTCGGCGGGGATCCGCGGACCCGCCGTAACCCACGTCCCTCTCGAGGCCACTTATCTTATCAAGGAGAAGCACGTCATGGAGTTCGCTGTCGGCGAGCAGATCACCCGCGTCAGCCGAAGGATTCGAGGCTGGCGCGAGGATGACGATCTGACTCTGCAAGAGCTCGCCGAGCTCAGCGGCCTCGCGACGAGCACGGTTCAGAAGGTCGAGACCGGACAGATGATGCCCAGCCTGGCCGTTCTCCTGAAGCTCGCTCACGGACTCGGCCGGCCGATCTCGGAGATGCTCGCGGACGGCGACACCGAGATCGACGTCTTCCACTCCCGAGCCTGCGAGCGCGAACCCAGCAACACTGGTGGAGCCGTTGTCGGCGAGCGCCTGAGCGGCGACCTCATGAAGTCGGCGCTCGAGACGTGGCGGGTGACCCTGGAGCCGGGGGCTTCGAGCGGCAGCGACCCGATGCAATACGAGGGCGAAGAGCTCGTCGTGTGTGGCGAAGGTCTCGTCCGCTTCCGGATCGGCGACGAGGAGTACGTGCTGCGGGCGGGCGACAGCCTCCACTTCCGCGCGTGTATCCCGCACTCCTGGCGCAACGACGGTTCCGTCCCGACGCGGTTCACGATCACCAGCAGCTTGCCGCTGGTGTTCCGGAGCCTGATGCACAGCCGGGTGCCGAGTCCGACCGTGGACGTCGAAGAGCTCCTCTCCCTGAGCGCCTGACCGCTCGCATGCGGTAGCCTCCCGAGGTAGGTGCTGGGGGGACCGCGATGCCGCTCTTCGTATACCGGGGCCAGGACGGCCCCAACGGCCTCGAACTCCGCAAGACCGTGCGCGAGCAGCACCTCGCGCACCTGAAGCAGCTTGCCGACGCTGGGCGGATCCGGTTCGCGGGGCCCCTGATCGACGCGTCGGACGCCCCCTGCGGCTCGCTCGTGATCTTCGAGGCGGCCGACCTCGAGAGCGCCCGTCGCGTGGCCGAGAGCGATCCCTACCTCACGCAAGGCGTCTTCGAGAGCGTGGATGTGCAGGGGACGAAGGCCGTCCTACCCTGAAACTCCGCGCCCGAGAGCGGGGAGGAATCTCGATGCCGGAATGCCCGCTCAGCGTCGACCGGATACAGCTCGCCGTCCACGACCGTCCGGCTGCCGCCGCGGCCTGGGTGAAGCTGCTCGACGCGGCCGTCGTCCGAGAGGATCGGGTGGCCGCCCTGGGCTGCCGCCGCACGGTCCTCGCCGTGGGAACCAGCGAGGTCGAACTCCTCGAAGCCGACGGCCCCGGCCCCGTCCACGAAGCCGGTCCCGGCCTGTTTGCCGCCGGCTTCGCGACTGGCGATCTCCCCGGCCTCACCGATCACCTCCGAAGCCACGGTGTCGAACTCGCGAGCGAAGGGGATCAGGTCTTCATCGCGGCGGATGCCCTCGATTCGCAGGGACTCCGGGTGGTGCTGTCGCCCGCAGCTGAGCGAAGTCGTCAGGGCTTGCTCTCCCGGCTCTACGAGGTCACGAATCTCGTCCAGCACCCCAAGGCATGGTGCGAGCGCTTCGCGAAACTCTTCGGCCTCGACATCGGAACCTTCGTGCCGATTCGATCGGAGAACTTCGGCTACGACGGCAGGCTGACCCTCTTCCGAGCAGGCGAGCTCGATCGGGTCGAGATCATCCACCCCTACGACCTGGACAAGACCATGGGGCGCTTCTTCGCGAAGCGCGGTCCGTGCCTGTACATGTGTTACGGCGAAAGCGACAGGGCCGACGACATCCGCGAGCGTGCGCGCACCCATGCAGCGAGCCACTGGACGGGGCCCGACGACGACAAGGCCGTCGACGGCCTATTCCTGCATCCGAGCAGCCTGGGCGGCGTGATGCTCGGTGTCTCCCGGACCACCTACGCGTGGACGTGGTCGGGCTCACCGGACCGGGTCGAACCTGCAGACTAGATCGAAGCCCGGGTCCACCGCAGCCGATTCTCGCGCAGCTGGGAACTCGAGCCTACGCCCAATCGAAGACCAGCTCCGTCTCGATCTCGGGATGGATGCTCTGCTTGACGGGACAGGTACGTGCGGCCTCCTCGAGCGTCGCTCGAGCATCCGCCGCGAAGCCGGCGGGCAGCTCGAAGTGCAGCACGAGACGCCCCACCCGACGCACCGGGTCGGCCACCATGTGCTTCTCGACTCGGCTCCGGGCGCCCTCGAGCTTCCAGCCCTCCCGGCGGGCCACGATGCCCATCACCGTGAGCGTGCAGGTGCCCAGCGCGGTCGCGAGCAGGTCGGTCGGCGAGAACGACTCCCCTCGGCCCTGGTTGTCCACCGGAGCGTCGGTCTCGAGCTCCCGCCCCGAAGGGCCGTGCCGGCAGGTCGTGTGTAGATCGCCCTCGTAGGCGACGTCAATTTTCACCATGGCGGTTCTCCTGGATGCGCGATGATAGGGCTCCGATGAGCGAGGTCTCGTGCGATGCTTGCGGCGAGTCCTTCGACGCGCGCGTCCTCGCCTGCTGCCCCGCCTGCCTGGCGGCGCGCTGGCTCGCCACCGAGCGACTGGTTCGCGAGAAGCACGATCCGGCGGCCAACGCGAACCGGCTCGACAGCTACCGCTCGATTCTCACGCCGCGGACCAAGGCCGATCTCGGCGAGGTGCTGAACCACGCAGCCCGGCACGGACGCTGGTACCGGGATCTCGACTACGGGATGTGGGTTCACGTCACGCAAGAGCCCCTGGGACGGGTGCCCGGTGTGGGGATCCCGGCCGGACGCGAGAGCGCCGAACACGCCCTGGACTGCTTGTTCATCGCGGAGGCGGACTCGCCCGAAGAGGCGCACGTCTTCGCTGCGGACGCACAGCGACACGACGCCCAGGTGCTTGCGGGGATTTTCGTACCCCTAGGGGGGTGCGAGCGACCGGACTGCGAGAACCTCGCCGTTCCCGGTGACTCGCACTGCGTCGCTCACGCGCGGTGATGTTCTAGCCGCCCGGGTTGGAACCAGGAAGCGCGAGGCGGTGACTCTTCCTGTGTCCTCCTAGCGAGTTCCTCGTGGCGGGCCGATCCACCCGCCGGAGCTGGGAAGACCCGGGAAGACACCTGCCCGGGTCTCTCGACTCCCTGCGGCGAGGGCGGACACGCCGGCCCGGTGGGAAACCACCGGGCCGCTGTTCTTCTCGGGGTCGCCTCAGTAGCGGTACTGAATGCCCACCGTGAAGGTCGTGAACTGGTAGTCATCGAGGGACCCTGCCGGCAGCAGGTAGACGATCTCCAGATCGACGACCACCGCCTCCGAGAGGTACAAGTCGACGCCGCCACCGATCCTGGCGACGAAGCCCAGATCGGCGTCGCGCTTCTGGGTGAAGGAAAGGAGCCCGACGCCCGCGACCCCGTAGGGCTGGACCCGGCCGAGCAGCGGATACCCCTTCGCGTTCCCGGTCAGCGACCAGCCGTTGAAGCTATCCTTCGAGCCGCTGGTCCGGTCTTTCACCGAAAAGCCGCCGTGGAACTGGAAGAGCAGCTCTCCGGCGAAGTTCGGATGCACCCGTGAGCCGCCACGCAGCTCGAACCCTCCCCCATCCTCGGCGCTGATCCCCAGAGCCGCTCCCCCGATCGCGGCGCCGCGATCGAAGTTCTCGAGCGCGAAGAGAGCGCCGACACCCACGTAGAGCCCCTCGCGAGCGAAGGGGTAGTAGTCATCGTCCCAGTCGTCCAGCTGCGCCGAGGCGTGCGGGGCAAAGGCCAGGCAAACTGCTGCGCCGAGCAGCCACGAAGCGGTACCGAAGAAGCGGTGCATAAGGCTGGAACCCCCCGCGCGGGGTTTACCACATCAGGGGAAGTCCGGACCGACCACAACGGCTCCAGCACGAACGGCGCGCTCCTCGACGGTCACCGAGACGGCCCCCCCTCGCGTCCGGACCACGTAAGGGCCCTCCGGCCGGATTCCTGGCGGACCTCCGCGGCTGGCGTGTGCCAACCGGAGTTCGTAACGACCGGAAGCGTCCGCCTGCGTCGCGGTGCGGTAGCGGCCCCGTCGCCCTCGGTTGCTCTCGTAAGCGAGGGAGGCCTCCACCTGCGTTCCGGGCGGCGCGCGGCCGACCATCCGCGCGCCTTCCACCCGTTCGAAGATGCGAAACTCGGAACGCCCCGCCGCCAGGTACTCTCCGGCAATTCTGGACTCGTAGACCAGGCGGTGGTGCTGCAGGCCGGGACTGTCATCGACGCTCATGCGTTTGCGCATGGCCTCCCCAAGCAACCGCTCGGGCGGAACATCCGGCAGGCTGCGCACGAGCACGTAGCGAGCCCGCAGAGCGTCGAGAATCCGAACCGCATCGGGCTCGCGACTCGCAAAGTAGGCGCTGACGCGTCGGAGATTCGCTTCGCCCACGTCATCTCCGAAGTTGCCGACGATCGTCGGCCGTCGTGCCACGTACTTGAGTAGATGTCCGTAGCCCCAGGGTGCCAGCACGCCGTACTCGGGCAACGCTGCGGGATCGAGAGGCGACGCGGTAGGCGGCGTACTCTCTCGAAGCCACTCGGCGGCATCGATCAACACGCGGCGCGACAACTCGGATTTCGGAACGTGCATGGGCGACCCGACGATCGCGCTGCGCAGATTCTGCAGCGGCAGGCGGTAGCCGCGAAGCGTGGGCCACAACCCGAACAGGACGACCGCCAGCGCCACGCCCGCAACGGCGACGCGTGGAGACCCCGTGCGCAGCGATTCCGGGCGGAGGCGCCACGAGGCGACAGCCCCCCAAGCGAGCACCAACGCGAAGGCCGGGGACAGGGAATTGAAGAAGCGGCGCTGGAGCAGCGTCAGGGCGGCCAGCACCAAGGTCCAACCGATGAGGAGGAAGAGCTGAGCTCGCTTCTCCGAGCGCCGCGCGTGCCAGCCGAGTGCAGCGAGGGCAACGGGCAGCAGGTAGAGGAACCGCGACAGCCGGAGCTCGGCGTGCCAGGTACCCGGACCCTCCTCCGAGACGAACAGCGGCTTCGACTCCTTCACGAGACCCTGGAAGACCTCGTCCTTCGTGAGCCACTGCCAGGACTCCGAGATCCCCGCGAGCAGATCGGGGAATGCGACGAAGCTCGCAGCCAGGATCGCGAGGCCGAGCGCGAGCACCTGGCCCGCGCGTGCGCCGACCGCCGACCCGGCGGACGCCCTCGACCACAGCAGCAGACAGATCGCCGGGAGCAGAACGCCGGCAAGGAAGAGCCAGGGCTGAAAGTACGAGAGGACGGCGACGCTGAAGGAACTCCAACCGGGGGTCGGAGTGGCACAAGCCGGCAGCACGAGCGCCAACGCGAGCGCGTTCGTCAAGATCAGGCTTCGGGCTCGGGCCCGGGCATCATCCGAGACGACCATGGCCACGAGCAAGGCGACTTCGATCACGCCGACGTGCAACACCATGCCGGGCCAGATCAGCAGTCCAGCTGCCGCGAGTCCGCCCACGACGAGCGCGCGACGCGGGGTGGCCTGCTCGAGCACCGCCATCGCGGAGGCGAGCAACCCCGTCGAGAGCAGGGCCACCGCAACGTGATGATCGAGGAACCCGATCTGGGAGTACCAGTAGTGGGCGCCCAGGACGCTCAAGAGCAGCCCCGCGAGGCGTGCCACCGCGAAATCGAACACCCGCTTCGCCAATGCGTAGAGGACGACGACGCAGAGCGCTCCGAGGACCGGCGGTAGCAGGGTCGCGACGGCCTCCACGACGAACCAATCCGCCACAACATGCACGGGCCAGAGGATCCACGCGACGATGGCGTCGAAGAGCGGTGGCCAGATGGGCGACCCGCCGGCGGGGAAGTTCACGTAGGGATCGAAGCTGGGGGGCCAGCCACTGTTCGCGAGAGCGACCTGGACGCGACGCATGTGATACCAGGCGTCCATTCCGAAGAAGACGACCCGGCCGGACTCGATGGTCGTCGGCCAGGGCAGCAATCGGATGGCCAGGGCGAGTGCGAACAGCCCGATCGGAGTGAGGAGAGCACGCTTCGCCACGGGCGACAGGATACTCCCGCTCGATCGTTTCGCGTATCGTGCCCGAGACGATGGACGGCCGCACAGCCTACTCAGCGAGCTTCACCCTTGCGGCCCTCGTTCTGGTCGCAACCGCCCTGCGTCTCCCCGGCCTCTTCACCGACTTCTGGCTGGACGAGATCTGGACCCTGAAGATCGTTCTCGGCATCGACAGCGGATGGGACATCTTCAGCGAAGTTCGCCACTCGAACAACCACCACCTCAACACCCTCATCTTCTACGTGTTGGGCGATCTCGAGCACTGGAGTCTCTATCGCATCCACTCGTTGCTGGCGGGCGTCGCGAGTGTCGCCCTCGCCTTCCGAATCGGTGCGCGGCGAGGAAGCACCGAAGCTCTCGTGGCCGGCGCGCTGTGTGCGACCTCCTACCTGCTGATCCACTTCTCGTCCGAGGCGCGCGGTTACGCGCTGATGATCTTCTTCGGACTCGCCTCGTTCTCGTTGCTCGAGGGGTATCCTGACAGTCGGACCTGGCGACGGATCACGCTCTTCTGGATCTGCGCGTGCCTCGGCTTTCTCTCGCACCTGATGTACCTGCACGTCTTCGCTGGGGCCGGAGTCTGGATGGCGCTTCGCCTGTGGCGCGCCGGCGATCTCCTTCCGGGCCTCGTGCGGATCTTCGCCGTCCCCGCCCTCTTCCTGTTCGTGCTCTACTGGTTCGACGTGCGCCTCATGAAGATCGGCGAAGGCCCGGAGCTCGACGCGCTGGAGGTCTTCCTGCGAGCCGCGTCCTACGCGATCGGCGGCCCCGCCTCGGGACCGCTGCTGACGGGTGTCGCCGTCGCGGCCGTGGTCCTCTTCGGGGGAGCCGTCGCCTGGTGGGCTCGGGCGAATCGGGACGAGTGGCTCTTCCTGGCAATCGTGATCTTCGTCTCTCCAACGGTGAGCTTCCTGGTGATGCGCCCAGAGGTCTTTTTCGCGCGGTATTTCCTGATCAGCACGGTCTTCGGGTTGATCGCGCTGGCGGGGCCCCTCGCCTGGGCACTCGGACGCGCCGGAGTCGCACGGGTCCTGGCAGGCAGCCTGATCGCCGCGATGTTGCTCGGGAACGGCCTGAACGTGGCGCACTTCTACCGGGACGGCCGCGGCGACTATCTCGACACACTTCGCATGATCGCGGAGTCCGCAGGCAGCCGTCTGCCGACGGTCGGTAGCGACCACCGGTTCCGGAACCACAGCGTGATCCGGTTCTACAACCGCTACATCCCGGTGGACCGCAGGCTCGTCTACCGGGATCAGGAGGACTACCCGGATTGGTGGCTCGCGCATCGAATCGGACAACTCGGCGACGTCGCCCAGACACGCGCCGGGGACGGCCGAACCTACGAGCTGAAGCGCGTGGCCCGCTACTCGGACCTGTCGGGCTGGCACTGGCTCGTCTACCGAAGGGTGGACTGAGCCGCGAGCGCTTACGCGATCGAGTCGAAGTCCGACACACCCGTCTCCACGTCTTCCATCGACTCGAGGATCGTCAGATCGTCCCAAACCGGGATTCCGGCTTCCTTGTACAGTTCGCGACTGCGATCGGTAATCGCACCCACGCGCACCAGCGCGGGCATCATCAGATCCTTGAACGAGTGCAACCGGTCGGGGGGCGTCGCCGCGTCGATTCCCGCTGCGCCCATCTCGATCAGCGACTTGATGAAATCTCCGGGATCGATCCCCACCTTGTCGAGCACAGTCAGGAAGCCCGGATCGGGCGTGCGCGCACCCGTCCCGTCCACGCCGCCCATCGAGTCGGACATCATCTTGATGACGTCGAACGCGAACTGGGCGATGTCTTCCTGCTCATCCGGGTGCATCGCCCGAATTGCCTCGCCCACGTAGACGTTGCCGAACGCTACGTGCCGCGACTCGTCCCGCAGAACGTTCTCGGTGATCTGGCGGAGCAGATCGCAGGTCGTGTCCTTGCGCATGTTGTGGAAGGCGGCGAGGGCAAGGCCCTCGACGACCATGTTCATTCCAATCGCGATCTTCACCCAGTGATCGGCCTGGAGGGTCGCGTCGATGGTCGCCTTGAGCCACGGCGAGATCGGATAGACGTTGGCGAGCTTCTTGATGTAGCGGTCGTACACCTCGACGTGCCGCGCCTCGTCCATGGTCTGGGCGGCGGCGTAGAGCTTGCCCTCGTAATCGGGCACCGCGTGGGTCAGCACCGCAGCGGTCATCAGCGCGCCCTGCTCGCCGTGCAGGAACTGAGAGAGCAGATGGGCAGTCGACTCGGCGGTGAACAGCTCCTTCTGCGAGGCGGAGAGCTTCGCGAGCAGCGGGATCTTCTCGAACTCGAGTTGGTCGCCACCAACGAGGGGCTTCGAGGGATCGATCTCGAGGCTCCAATCGATGTCGACATCCGAATCCCACATCATCTTTTTCGACTTGGTGTACAGATTCTTCAGCTTGTCCAGGTGGATCTCGTAATCGAACTGCCAGCAGATCTGCATCGACGACTCGAGGACGTCGGCCTGTTCCCAATTCGTGCCCATTGCGCGCTCCCTTCGAAGTCCTGAGCTTAGGGGCTTTGCCCCCCCAGCGACCAGACCCCCCGCGCTCGCTCGGGAGAACGAAAGCCACGCTGGCGAGGACGAGGCGCGATCGAAGGGTCGCGCCGAGACCGTCAGTAACGCGCGAGTCGTCGCGCCGGTGTCGCAGCTGACGCCGCCAGCCGATGGCCCGTGTGACTGCCACGAGCGCCTCCCGCGTGCGATACTGAAACCTTGGAGGTGCCCCCCGGTGATCAGCGAAGCCATCCACCACGTCTCGTTTTCCATTCCCGAGCTCGCTCCCGCGCTTCACTTCTATCAGCAGATCCTCGGCTTCGAGCCCCTCGACCGCCCTTCGATGGGAATCGACGGGGCCTGGCTCCAAGCCGGCAATACCCAGATCCACCTGATCGTCGCGCCCGAGGGCGCCGACGTCGGAAGCAAACCGAGCAAAACCAATCCGCTCGCGAACCACTGTGCGTTCGCGATCGACGACTACGAGAAGACTCGAGATCGCCTGAAGCAACACGGCCTCGAGATTGTCGAGGCCGGGGCCGAGCGCGGCCAGATGTGGGTGAGCGACCCTGCCGGGAACGTCCTGGAGTTCATCTCGCCTCGCCCCTGAGGTCCGGGGTCAACAGTACCGTGTCGGACGACGCCAAGTACGAAGGCCTGATCCTCCAGCCCACCTATCGGGTGCGGAACGGTCGCCCTGTCGTCCAGCTCTTCGGACGCCTGCTCGACGGGCCCGCATTCCTGGTCGAAGACGATCGCTTTCGCCCCTACTTCTTCATACGTGCGAGCGAAGCGCATCGCGCCGCCGGCGAGCGCGATGTCCAGGTGCACCGGACCTCCCTCCGCAACCTGCACGGCGAAGCCATGGCCCAGGTCGTGATGTCTGTACCCTCCGCGGTACCGGCTCTGCGCGATCGCCTGCACGAGCAAGGCGCCGGCCCGTGTGAAGCGGACATCCGGTTCCCCTACCGATACCTGATCGACCACGGTGTGCGAGCGGCGGTCGAGATCGAGGGCACCTCTCGGAAGCGGGGCGACCTCCTCTACTTCCGCAATCCCGAGCTCCGCCCGGGGAGCTGCAGACCCCACCTCTCGAGCCTCTCCCTCGACCTCGAGACGACCCTCGACGCGAGCGCGATCTTCTCGGCAGCCTTCGTATACAAGGGCGTCGACGAGACGAGCGTCGAAGAGGTGCACGTCGTCTCGGCGGAGCGCGTCGATCACGAGCACACTCACATCCACGACAGCGAGGCCCATCTCCTGGTGACCGTCGCTCGACGAATCCGCGAGCTGGATCCCGATCTGATCCTCGGCTGGAACGTGGTGGAGTTCGATCTTCGGGTCTTCACCCGTCGCTGTGAGCACCTGGGGCTGCCACCTCGAGAGTGCCAGCTGGGCCGGATCGAAGGTGCGGTCTCCTTCCAGCAGGATCGCAGCTTCACCAGGCAGAGCCGCGCCGACATCCCGGGACGCATGGTCCTCGACGGCATCCCGCTCGTCCGCGACGCCATGCGGCTGCAGGACTACCGGCTCGAGACCGTCGCACGGGCCGTCCTCGGTCGGGGCAAGAAGATCGACCACGAGGCACCCGACGCGGGCCTCGAGATCCAACGCCTCTACCGCGAAGAGCGTGCGGCGCTCGTCGAGTACAACCTCGAGGACGCCCGACTCGTGGTCGAGATCCTCGAGCACGAAGGATTGCTCGAGCTCGCCCTGGAGCGCAGCCTGCTCTCGGGCATGCAACTCGACCGCGTGGGCGCCAGTATCGCGTCCTTCGACCTTCTGTATCTACCCGAGCTTCGGCGCCGAGGGTTCGTGGCCCCGAGCGTCGACTCGTCGCGCAAGCAGGAGCCCATCCAGGGTGGAGCGCTCCTCGACGCCGTTCCCGGCCTGACCTCGAACGTGGCGGTCTTCGATTTCAAGAGCCTCTACCCGAGCCTGGTCCGCACCTTCAACCTCGATCCGCTGGCCCTCGCGATGGCGAACGAGTCGGAGCCGGAGACGACCGTCGAAGCCCCGAACGGCGCGCGCTTCTCACGTGAGCCCGCCATCCTGCCCGGCGTCATCGAGCGTTTCATGGAACGGCGGGAACTCGCCAAGGCGCGCGGCGACCGGCACGCCGACCAGGCCATCAAGATCATGATGAACGCCATGTTCGGCGTCTTCGCCGCGGGGTCCTGCCGCTTCTTCGACCCCCGTGTTGCAAACGCGATCACCGGCTTCGGCCAGCAAACCCTCGGCTGGACGCGTGACGCGTTCGAGGCCGAAGGCATGAAGGTCGTGTACGGCGATACCGACTCGGTCTTCGTGCAGTTCGACACTCGCGCCGACGGCCCCAATGCCGCCGAACTTCGCGACCGGGTCGAGAAACAGATCGCTGCGCGTATCCGGGAGCAGTACGGCGTCGAGCCGCTCCTCACCCTGGAGCTGGAGAAGGTCTACGACCGGCTCTTCCTCCCGCGCGTGCGCGGCGGCGCGCGCACAAGCAAGAAGCGCTATGCGGGCTGGCTGAATGGCGGGCTCGAGATCGTCGGACTCGAAGCCATTCGGAGGGACTGGCCGGCGGTGGCCGCACGTCTCCAGGAAGGCATGCTCACGCGCCTCTTCTGCGACGACGAGGTAATGCCCTTCGTCAAGCAGATCGCCCACGAGGTCATGCAGGGAGAGCGCGACGACGAACTCGTCTATGTGAAACGCATCCGAAAGCCGCTCGAGAGCTACACCGCATCGACGCCACCCCACGTCCAGGCTGCCCGCAAGGCTGGAGGAACGACGGGGCCCGTCATCCGCTACGTAATCGCACGAACCGGGCCCGAGCCGGTCGTCCCCGGCGGGCCTATTCCCGGAAACATCGATCGCCGTCACTATCTCGAGCGCGTGCTGAGACCCGTCGCCGACGCCATCCTCGTCGAGATCGGCCACAGTTTCGACGAGGCGATGGGACAACCGCGACAACTCGACTTGCTGTGACCCCGTTTGTCCCACAGAGTACTAGGGCATGCCGCGAGACACCGACCCGCGGCGCTGTACTCCGCTAGGACCCATGCCTGAGATCGAGGCCGCCGTTCGCATTGCTGTCGACCGTCCTCTCGCGGACGAGTGGTCGCTCGTTCTCACCTCGCAGGGGATCGAGAATGCGATTCGGCATACGCCGGAGGGGTTCGCGATCCTGGTGGACGCGGCAGACCTGGATGACGCCGTTCGTTCACTCGACAGCTACGCGCTGGAAAATCCCGGAACCCCGGCCGCGGCCGAGGAGCCGCAGGACCCGATCGGCGAAGTGGATCGATTCGTGGGCGGATCGCTGGGAGTGCTGATGATCGCGTTCTTCCTGGTCACGGGCCCTCGCAATCCGGACGTGGCCTGGTTCGCCGCGGGCAGCGCGGACGCCTCGCGGATCCTGGCCGGAGAGTTCTGGCGAACCGTGACGGCACTGTGTCTGCACGCCGACCTCAGTCACGTGCTGTCGAACGCGCTCTTCGGCGCACTCTTCGTCGGCGCGGTCTGTGCCGGGTTCGGCCCCGGGGTCGGCGTCGCCCTGACCCTGGCTGCAGGCGCGGCCGGGAACCTCGTCAACGCGGTCTTCCAGGGCCCGGACCATGTCTCCATCGGCGCCTCGACGGCGGTCTTCGGCGCAGTCGGCCTACTGGCGGGACGCGCCGTCGCGCAGCGACTTCGCCGGGGCGAACTCGGGCTCCGGATCTGGGTGCCGATCGCAGCGGGTCTGGCGTTGATCGCGATGCTCGGAACGGGCCAGCGCAGCGACATCTGGGCCCACGGCTTCGGCTTCTTGGCCGGGGGCTTCCTGGGCCTTCCGGCGAGCCTCGCGTGGCCGCAGCGCGCGGGCCGAAGCCTGCAGTGGGGCACGCTGGGCCTCGCAGTGGTCGTACTGGTTCGGTCCTGGCAATTCGGACTCGGCTGAGTGCTTCGTCGGCAGCTGCCTGCAGATCGGATCGCGGGCGTTAGACTCCCCTCCTTCCCGTGATCGCCCGAACCAACTCGACGATGCCCGGAACGGCCGTGGCGCGGCACCCGGCCAGATTCTCCTGCATGGCAGCGCTGCTGGCCGCCGGCCTGCTCGCCACGCCCGCGCAAGCCCAACAAATCGTCGACCTCGAGAGTTCCGAAGGCACGATCTCGGTGCAGCTCTACCAGAACGTCAACCTGGCTCCCTTCGTGAACGCCTTCGCGACACACTACACGGGGCCCCCCGGCGGCTTCGTCTTCCACAGGAGCGACAAAGACCCGTGCGACCTGGGCTCGTGTGCGTGCATCTCTTTCGACTGCACGGGCTGCCAGGACCTGCTGGAGCCGCTCTTCCGGTGCGACGACGAAGAGCCCGCCGTGTGCTCCTGCTCGGACCCGATGACGACCCCGGCGTTCGAGTGCACCCTGAACGAAGGGACAACGATGCAATGCCCGGTTTCCGCCGTGGCCAATCCGAATCTCGCGACCTGCACCTGCGCGGACGATTCGGAGCCAGCGTTCGCCTGCGAAGACGAATCGGCTCCGCCCGGGGCCTGCCTGGAGGTCGACCTCAACGCGCCGTCCCCGGCCCTCTACCTGGGGTTGTATCGAGTCGACAACGGCGGCGACGTGGTGCCCATCTCCGACTACATCCCGAGCGCGCACCAGAACGACTCCGGGATCTTCATGAACGAGCCAATGACCCTCGCCTTCGTCCGGGACGCCTCGACCGGGCTCATCACCTCCGAGGTGGTCATCAACGTCGAAGACAACACAGACCCGTTCGACGGAGCCACCGGAACAGGCTCCGACGCCTACATGGTCTTCGGCGAGGTGGTCGGCGGGCAGAACGTGGTCGACAACATCTCCCGCCTGCCCACGCTCGATCTCTCCGTGCAGGTCGACGACGGCGAAATGCCACCCAGCGAGATCTTCCTGACCTGCTCGGACCAGCCGGTACCGCTTCCCTCCTGGATCCGCGGAATCCCGGACGCAATTCGTTGCGACATGAACGACCCCTGGGATCGGTTCCCGCTCATCGACCTCACCGGAGCAGACCCGCTGCCGCGGATCAACGGCTGCATGCCCGGGGATGCCGACTGCCAACTCCCGATCTGCATGGTGACCGGGCTCGTCGAGGGCTGCGACGTTCCGTCTTGTCCCGAGATCGCGGCCTTTGACGGTGTCGACCGCTGCACCGCCCCGCTGCTCCCGGAATGCCTCGAACCCGGCCAGCTCGTCGGTCAGATCACGCCGTGCCTCGACCCGGCCTGCGACGATACCTTCGACGACTCGGGAACCCTGCGCTGCAGCGAGCCCCTGGGGCCGAACTTCCCGGTGCCGGAGCCGGCCCCTGCCAGCCTGGCTGCGGCAGCACTCGCAACGCTGGCCGCGCTCCGCCGCCTGCGCCGCCTGCGCCGCGCCTAGCGGGGAAGTCCCAGGATCCGCTCCGCATCCGTCGTCGTGGCGACCGGAACCCCCACCTCTTCACACAACTCTACGCTGCGGGCGACGATCTCCTGATTGGTGGGCTTGTCGCTTCCCATGTAATCCTCGAGACCGACGTGCAGGTGCCCCCCGCGCTCGAGAGCGTGTCGCGCAAGGCCCTGCTCGAAGACGTCGCCACCGAGGACCCCCACCGACCAGGGAAGCTCGCTGTCCCCGAGCAGTTCGAGATACACGTCGAGGCCCCAGGGCGTTGCCGGCAGACCGAAGCTCACGCCCTTGTGGCCCTGCCCCATGTAGCCGTAGTCGCCGCCCATGTAGAACTTGATCAGCGATCCCGCCGGCAGGCGACCCGCCTGGTGGTACGCGAGCGCGTGCCGCAGAAAACCCGGCTCGAAGATCGCGATGCTCGGCCCGAGCCGGAGCGAGTGGTGGAGATCGAAGGCCCAGCGGATCTCGGCCGGGGTATTCGCGTAGGCGAAGTCGATCGGGAGCGGCACACCGTCCGCGTCGGCGCCTCCGAGGTTGACCGAGCCCGGATCGACGAAGCCGATCCGCAGGTTCACCGCCTGCGCGACGATCTCCAGGTGGGCGTACCTCTCCTGCACCGTCGCCCCGAAGCCCAGGGTCGGATAGACCAGCGCATCGGAACGCTGCGCCAAGATCGGACGCATGTGCTCGAGATACGCGGCCGCGGCTTGCTCTCCGGGCACCATGATGTCCGCGATGTGGGTGTGCACGATGCAGGCACCAGCCTCGATGCACGCGAGCGCACACTCGGTGATCTCCGCGGAACTGCGGGGCACGTTCGGATTCGTTTCCTTGGACGTCTGGCCGTTCAGGGCCACTTCGATCATCGCGGGTGAGACTGTCACTCGGCTTCCTCCTAGTTTGGCAGTCTACTCCGCTGGGGTTTGACCTTTGTGGGGGGCGCGCTAGAACGTGTTCCACTCGCGCGCACCTGGGCGTCTCTGAACAGGATTCAACATGTACATCGACTACACGCCCGAGCAGAAGGCCCTGCGAGAAGAGCTGCGCTCGTACTTCGCGAAGCTGCTGACCCCCGAGCGCCGCGCCGGACTCCGCGGAATGGAAGGCGGCCCGACGTATCGGGAAACCGTCCGGCAAATGGGCAAGGACGGCTGGCTGGGTGTCGGCTGGCCCGAGGAGTACGGCGGCCAGGGACGCACGGCCCTCGAGCAGTTCATCTTCATCGACGAGGTGCGGCGCTGCGGAGCCCCGCTGCCCTTCGTCACCTTGAGCACGGTCGGCCCGGCCCTGATGGAGTTGGGGAGCGAAGAGCAGAAGGCCGAGTACCTGCCAAAGATCCTCGCGGGCGAAATCCACTTCGCCATCGGCTACACGGAGCCCGAGGCCGGAACCGACCTCGCCTCGCTCACGATGTCCGCGGTCAAGGACGGCGACGCGTACGTGATCAACGGGACGAAGATCTTCACCAGCGGCGCCAACATCGCCGACTACATCTGGCTGGCGGCCCGCACGAACAGCGAAGGCAAGAAGCACCACGGCATCACGATCTTCATCCTCGATACGAAGGATCCGGGCTTCAGCTCTTCACTGATCCATACGCTCGGTAACGGCGCCACCTGCATGAGCTACTACGAGAACTGCCGGGTGCCGGAACGCAACATCGTGGGCGGCCTGAACGGCGGCTGGCGACTCATCACCACCCAACTCAACCACGAGCGGGTGGGACTCGCAGCCTTCGGCGCCCTCTCCCTCAAGCACCTCGACGACGTCGTCGCCTGGGCGAACGAAACCGAGGGCGAAGACCGCCGCCCGGTTTCGGAAAGGCCCTGGGTACAGATCGCGCTGGGCGAGGCGAAGGCACGTCTCGAGGCGATGAAGCTCATGAACTGGCGGATGGCCTGGCAACTCGAACAGGGCAGTCTCGATCCCGCCCAGGCCTCGGCCGTCAAGGTCTACGGCACCGAGACGGTCGTCGAGGTCTACCGGTTGCTGCTGGACGTGGTCGGGAGCGCCGGCACGATCGTCGCGGGCTCCCCGGGTGCCATCCTGCAAGGTGACCTCGAGGTGAACTACCGAGCCTGCCAGATCAACACCTTCGGGGGCGGCGTGAACGAGGTCCAGCGCGAGATCGTCTCGATGGCCGGCCTTCGCATGCCGCGCGTGCCGCGGTAGGAGAAGAGATGGACTTCTCCTTCACGGAAGAGCAAGAAGCCGTTCGCGACCTCGCGCGCGAGATCTTCAGCGACCACGCCGACCCCGAGCGAATTCGCGCGTGCGAGGCCTCGGTGGAGGGCATCGATCGCGAACTGTGGGATGCCCTTGCCAAGGCGAATCTCCTCGGCCTGGCCGTCTCCGAAGACCACGGTGGTTCGGGGATGGGCCTCTCCGAGGCCGCCCTGCTGCTCACCGAGCAGGGACGCAGCGTCGCCCAGGCCCCGTTGCTCGCCCACATCGTGATGGCGGGCATGCCGATCGCCGAATTCGGGAGCGACGCCCAGCGCGAGCGTTACCTGCCGAGAATGGCGACCGGCGAGGTGATCCTGACAGCGGCTCTCAACGAGTACGCGGCGGTCGACCCGGCCCGACCCCGCGTCAGCGCGAAACCCGACGGCGACGACTGGCTGCTCGAGGGCGAGAAGATCTGCGTACCCGCGGGCCACCTCGCCGAGCGCATCCTCGTCCCGGCGCGGACCGGTAACGACACGATCGGCGTCTTCCTGCTCGATCCCAGCGCAGAAGGCGTCACGATCGAGCGCCAGAAAGTGACCAACCACGAGGCCCAGGTGCAGCTCGTGCTCGCCGGCGCGCGTATCGACGGGGGCGACGTGTTGGGCGATCCCCGGGACGGTGAGGCGATCGTGCGCTGCATCGAGGAGCGGACCGCGATCGGCCTGTGCGCAATCCAGCTCGGCGTCGCAGAGGAAGCACTACGTCGCACCGCGGAGTACACCGGCATCCGAAAGCAGTTCGGTAAGGCGCTCGGCTCCTTCCAGGCCGTATCCCTGCGCGCCGCCGACGCCTACATCGACCTCGAGGCCATGCGCGCCACCCTGTGGCAGGCGCTGTGGCGACTGGATCAAGGCTTGCCCGCCGGGATCGAGGTCGGTGTGGCGAAGTGGTGGGCGTGCCGTGGGGGTCAGCGCGTCGTCCACACCGCACAGCACCTGCACGGCGGCATTGGCGCCGATATCGACTATCCGATCCACCGCTTCTTCCTGTGGGCGAAGCAGCTCGATCTCTCCCTCGGCGGTGCCTCGGCCGAGCTTGCGAAGCTGGGCGCGCTGGTATCCCGAGCGAGCGCAGACGCCTGACTCGCTACAGTAGGCGCGTGCCCGTCGAGATCCGGATGCCCGAGCTCTCCTCCGACATCACCGAGGCAGATCTCGTTTCCTGGCTCGTGAAGCCCGGCGATCACGTCGAGGCCGGCGAGCTGATCGCCGAACTCGAGACCGAGAAGTCGACGGTCGAGTTCGAATCCCCGGCCAGCGGCACGCTCGTCGAGATCCTCGTTCCCGAAGGCACGAACGGGGTCGAAGTGGGGACGGTGCTCGCGCTGTTCGAGCCGGACACGGGCGAGCCCGCCATCAGCGAGCCCGAAGCCGCGCCCGCCCCGATCCCCGAACCGCGTTCGGAGATTCGGGCCACGGCCCTCGCACGACGCGCCGCCGAGCAAGCGGGTGTCGATCTCGATGCCATCACCGGCAGCGGCCAGGCCGGCCGGATCGTCAAGGCCGATGTCCAGGCCGCGGCGGCTTCGGGCTCGGAGACACCCACCGCGGCATCCGCGCCGAGTCCGGTCGATTCGGAGGCGCCTCACACGTCGGTGCCTGTCTCGCGCATGCGACGGACGATTGCCGCTCGCCTGACCCAATCGAAACAGACGATTCCCCACTTCTACCTGAGCGTGGACTGCGAGATCGACCTGCTGCTCGGGATGCGGACCCGCTTCAACGCCGAAGATCGCCACATCTCGGTGAACGACTTCGTGGTGCGAGCGGCAGCCCTCGCCCTCGTCGAGGTGCCCGATGCCAACGTGAGCTGGGCAGAAGACGCGCTGATCCGTTACGAGCGAGCGGACGTGGCCGTCGCGGTGGCGACCGAGGGGGGGCTCATCACCCCCGTGGTGCGCGAGGCCGACCGCAAGGAGCTCGTGACGATCTCGGAGGAGGTGCGCGACCTCGCCGCCCGCGCCCGCGAAGGCAAGCTCCACCCGCGCGAGTACCAGGGCGGGAGCCTCACCGTCTCGAACCTCGGCATGCACGGGATCGACAGCGTGTACCCCATCCTGAACCCGCCGCAGAGCTGCATCCTCGGAGTTGGCGCCGGGCGGCAGCAGCCCGTCGTCCGCAACGGAGAGCTGGCGATCGGGACCGTGATGACCTGCACGCTCGCCGCGGACCACCGCGCGCTCGACGGCATCGCCGGCGCGCGGCTGCTCGCCGCAGTCAAGCAACACCTGGAAGATCCTCGCCGGATGCTGCTGTGAGCCGTTGACGCGGGCCCGGACCCGCGACCGGCGATCACCCGCAGGTCGCCCGTTGCCAACCCGACGTCTGCCAGCTCGATCGGTCGTCCCGAAACACCCGGGCCTCCGCGTTCTCGCCTGCCAGAACGTCGCGGCCTTCTTCCTCGGACAAGACCAGCAGCGCGGTGCTGAGTGCCTCGGCGAGCGTCGCGTCGCGTGCCACGACGATCGCCCGCCGGGCTTCACTGATCGCGAGACCGCTGCGCGGATCGACGACGTGGCTGTAGCGACGGCCGCCGATCTCGCTCGAACTGCCAAGGCTCGACGAAACCGAGAGCGCCTGGTCGCAGAGTTCGATCACGGCGAGAACGCCGCCCTCGTCGTCCTGAACGGCGAGACGCCAGGCCGGAGCGTCCGCGGGTGCGCCCAGCGCCCAGACGCTGCTCTGCCCGAAGCTCAGCAGACCGCGGTGGAAGCCGGCTGCACGCAGGTCCACCGCGACCGCGTCGAGCGCAAAGCCCTTCGCGATGCCGCCCAGATCGACGGCCATGCCGGCTTCGACGAGCCGAGCCCGGTGGCCCGGGCGAGAGGAGCCGAGAATGACCGGGCGCCCGACCAGCCCAGCCGCCGCCGCGATCTCCGTCTCGTCCGGAGCGACGCCTCGCTCCGCGGCCCGCGTCCACAGTTCGACCAGCGGGCCAACACTCACGTCGAAGGCGCCGCGTGAAGAGCGGCGAGCCTCTTCGGCACGCGCCAGCAAGGCGTGCACCCGGGGGTCGATCTCGACGTCCTCCCGTCCGGCGCCTGCATTCAGCCGCCGGACGTCACTCCCCTCGACGTAGCGGCTCGCGACACGCTCGAGCGTGGAGACCGAGTCGAATGCCGCCGTGAGTGCCTCGCGGGCGCTCTCCTCTTCACCGGGCCGCACCAGCAGCGCGAGGTCGAGAAGCGTGCCCATCACCAGCCGGCCGTCCTCGACGGGCACGGCCTCGGTGGGCCCCGCGCAGCCGAGGATCCAGACCGCGCACAGCCAGACCCGGACGTCAGCTCTCGGGTTCGGAAAGCGTCGAAGGATCCTCATCGTCCAGCGGCTCCCATCCCTCGCCCTCGAAGTTCTCCTGGGAGCCCGTGAAGACGGACCACACCGAGACGACGACCAACACCGCCAGGCTGCCCTGCAACAGCAGGAAGCCCGCCACCTTCACGATCGCGAACGCCTCGCCCCCATAGCGAACCATCCAGCTCGCTCCTTCGTCCAGCAGCCCGGCGAAAAAAGGCACCGAGATCAGCCATGCCTTCGCGCGGCCCGAGAGGGGCACGAAGAGCATCAGGTGAGTCATCACGAGCAGCAACATGCCGATCGCAAACAGGTGGAAGTGCGAAACCTCGAGCAGTCCCTGGTAGGTGCGGGGCGAGGTGAACTGCTCGGGAGCACCGAGGTAGTACGCGGCGACCGAGGACGGAGCCAGCGTCATCTTGTTGAAGTAGAGAAGTCCGTTCGTCAGCCACAGAATGCCGACGTAGACCGAGTAGATCAGTACGATCACCTGCAGCAGGCGATTGCGCGACCATTCTCCCGTTACGACCCAACGCAAGCTTCAGTCCCCCGAACCGATCAGGACCGTATGGTAGGCCAGCGCCCGCCGGATCCCGTCTGTTGCGACACGCGTAGAGAGGGTCGCGTTCACGACCCCGTGCACGTCGCTGCCAACCCGCAGCCGATCCTGCGCGGTCTTGCCCGCAAACTGTGCGTACCACTTTTCCGAAGGCAGGTAGTCGAGGGGCTCGTGGAACGCGAGGATACGAACCGATCGAACGTCGCCCTCGGGGCCCAGGACCACCATCAACGCAGCCGGATGGGTTCGCACCGTGTGGACGTCGATGTGCGCATAGCCCAGCACCTCGTCGCCCCGGTACGCGGTGAAGATCGTCACGAGCTTCGACTCGAGCTTGGCGCGGCCGGCCTGCTGGATCGCTTCGACCTGCTCGGGGGTCAAGAGGGTCGTCTTCTTGTCGACCCGATCGGCGTCCGGGAACGCGAGGGAGATGGCCTCCTGACGCGAGTGGAAGACCTTGGCGTGGGCCGGTAGCGCGCACAGCGAGAGCACGGCGAGGGCGACGAGAACGAGACCGCCTGCAGCCACACGGCGAGCCGGCTCGTCAGAAGACAAAGCCGATGCTCGCCTGGAACTCGTCTGCGATCGATCCCCTCTTCGCGCGGAAGTCCCGATAATCCATCTTGATCACGACCTGCGGGATGGGCTTGAAGCTCAAGCCCACTACGAGCAGGTCGTAGTCGCGAGCGGGGTCCTTCGAGAACCCGCTGGCGACCGCATGCTGGGTGTCCAGGCGCTCGTACCGAAAGAAGGGCTCGAGCGACATCTCGCTCTCCCACACGAGCGGGAGCACGTCGTAGCCGATCTCCGCGTAGCCGCCGATCATCTCCTTCGCGACGGAGTCCGTTGCGCCGGCACCCAGCGCCGTCGAAAGGCGCCCGGCATCGTCCACGAAGGCCTGGGCGAACAATCCGCGCACTTTCAGACCGTGGCCCTGGTACTGCGCATGCAGCTCGTAGATGCTCACGAAAGTGTCCGGAATCGGGAAGCTCTCGTTTTCCGGGACCAATGCCGACATTCCCGGCGGCGCGGAACACGAGCTCACGCAGCGGCTGATCTGCTGGTTCTGACCGGACTTCCCGGCATATACCGACGCACCGAAGGTCAGGCCGGGCACAACCGCACTCATGTCGTAATCGAGACGTCCCACGAAGGCCCAGTGGTCCGCGAGCGCCTTGCTGCCCTTCTGACGGCCACCGCGCAGGCCACTGGAGCTGAAACCCGTCGCGTCGAAGCCGTTGACCGCGTACATCCGGTAGCCGACGTCGCCGGCCGCGCCGAGGTCGATGCTGCCGAAGATGCCGACGCCGTTCTCGCGCCAGGTGGACGGAAGAATCTGGCGCTCGACCTCCGGCCGCTCCGCACCGTAGTAGAACGGGGGCTCGTGAGCTTCGTTGAGGAAGCCCATCGGAAGCAACAACAGGCCGGCGCGAATGTTGAACTCTTCCTCGAACAGGAAGTCGATGGTCAGGAACTCCACGGATGCCGAGCCTTTCCCGCTCGTGCTGCCGTGCTCGAACTCCACCTCGGAGTTGAGAACCAGCCAGTCGTTGAACTTGTAACCGGTATAGAGAACGAAGCGGAGGGCATCGAAGATGTCCTGGGAGCTGCCCGCGTCCTTCAGGAAGTGGCGGAAGCGGATGTCGCCGTAGCCGCCGATGGAGAGGCCCCGGTCGCGCCGGTAGACCTTCGAAGCCGCCGGCCCCAGCCCGGAGAAACTCGCGTTCGGGTCGGCCTCGTCGGGCACGGCCTGCTCGCTCCTGAGGTCCGCGATCTCCTCTGCGAGCACTTCGATCTTCTCTTCGAGGACCTCGATGGCGGTCTTCGTCCTCACCGCTTCGTCCGGCTCGGCCGCCAGGGCAACCGGGCCGCAGAGGCAGCCGACGACCGCCATCAGACAGACCTCCCGGGCCCAGCCCGAGCCGCGCCGGCCTTGCTTCTGCATGATTCGTCAGCCTCCACGCCGCGAAGGGCTCGCGATGCCGAAAACGGCAGCCGCTATCATTAACGAAAACGGTTTTCAATTTCAATATACTATATTATCATTTAAAATCCAATACTTATGAATATATCGACCGAGACGAGCGCTGTGTAGCGCCGCCAGTAAGCCCTCGGAGCCGGAGACTTCCCCGAGCCGGTCTCCGCCAGCCGCGGGCGCTCGGCGCAGTGCAGCAAGTTCGCTCCAGAGCGGAGTCTTCCGCTCCCAACGTTCGGACGAGGGCGTGGGTGCCCTGCACGCACGCTCCCGCCTAAACGTCACCCGCTGATCATCCGAAGAGAAAGCTACCGCCGTCTGCCTTCGTAAGACGGACGATCAAGGGAGATCCCGATGGACTTCATCCACGTGTTTGCCGCCTTCATGGATTTCATGCAGACCTTTGGCGCGTTCTTCGTCGCCCTCGCGGTGACCCTGGCCATCGTGCAGGTGTTCTTCTCCTACGCGCTGCAAGTAATCGCCGAGAAGAACGAGTTGTCCGACTCTGCTGCGTTCATCGCATGGATTCCGATCCTGAACCTCTACCCGTTCGTCAAGGTGGGTGGAGGTAACTTCAAGACGTTCGTCTTCGGCAGCATCGGAGCCTGCGTCGCCGCCGTCGTGACGGTCAAGGGCATGGCGGCGATGGGTGTCGATGGAGTCAATCTCAGCCTCGTTGCGGCGGCCCTCGCTCTGCTCGGCATCGCCTACTTCGCGCGCATCGCGATGGCGACAGCGGAGCGCCGGGGTCTCAACAAGTGGCTCGGGCTGCTCGCCCTGGTTCCCGTCGCGAACTTCCTCATCTACCCGTACATCGCGTTCCACGACGGCTTCAAGCCTCCGAAGAAGCTGGCGCTGGTTCTCGGCTTGCTGCTCGCCTTCGGCCCGCTGCCGATGGAAATCGCGAGACTCGAGCAGCTCAACAAGACGACGCAGGAGATCGCCCAGACCGATCGGGGCAATGGCGTCACCATCGGGCAGTCCCTCCATGCTCTCCAGGCAACCCGGGAGGTCGGCCTCCTGGTCGCCATGGTCGCGGGCCTCGATCCCTCGGATCCGGACGAACGCTCGAAGATGATCGACGCTCTCGACTCCGCTCAGAAGAAGCTCGACGAGCACGCGGAAGCCATCAACGACGAGGTGTACCAGACGCTCCAGGGCCTGCTGTCCGTGCAGTCCGCCCGCCTCGCGAAGACCTCGACTGACGACATGCATAATGCCGCAGCCGACAGTCCCGAAGCGTCGCCGGCGGTCGCTGCGGACCCCGTCGCGAAGACGGACGTGTCGCTCGAGTCGCCTCTGCAAATCGCCGAGGGCGCAGCACCCCCCGCCAGTCGCTAGCCGCCCGGCCGGGGAATCGAAATCGCGCTGCGCAGCCGGGGATTCGTGAGCTAGCTGGGGACGACCTCGATCGCGCCGGGCTCGCCTGTGCAGACCTCGCCGATCGTCGCTCGCGCGAGGGTGCCTCTGGCCTCGAGGTCGGCGAGGAGCGCGGCCTCGTTCTCCTGAGATACGGCCAGGAGCAAGCCACCCGAGGTCTGGGCATCCGCCAGCACCAGTCGGTCGATCTCGGCGACGCCGGTCGCGAAGCGCGCGGCCTTCGCGACGTATTCCAGGTTGCGCTTGCTGCCTCCCGGCACGAAACCCGCCTCGGCGAGCTCCCGGGTCGAGCGCAAGAGCGGAACTTCCGACGCCACCAGACGCGCCGCACAGCCGGAAGCGTTCAGCATGTTGTGGAGGTGGCCGAGCAGACCGAAGCCCGTCACATCGGTCGCAGCTCGAACTCCCGCCGCTAGCGCCGCGTCTCGAGCGCCGTCGTTGAGACACAACATCGAAGCCACCACCTCGCGCAGTCCGTCCGGATCGAGCTGCTGCTTCTTGAGGGCCTGGGCGGCGATGCCCGCGCCGATCGGCTTCGTCAGCACCAGCTTGTCGCCGGGCCGGGCGGCAGCCTGGGTCAGAGTCCGATCCGGGTCCACCGTGCCCAGCACACAGAGCCCATACTTGAGCTCAGGATCGAGCACCGTGTGACCGCCGGCGACCGCACAGCCCGCCTCGGCGGCCTTGTCGCGTCCACCCTGGAAGATCTTCGCGAGAACCTCGCGAGGCAATTTCTCCTCCGGGAAGCCGCAGATCGCGAGGGCGATCTGTGGCACGCCTCCCATCGCATAGACGTCGGAGATCGCGTTGGCGGCTGCGATTGCGCCGTAGTCGTACGGATCGTCCACGACCGGCGTGATGAAATCGACAGTGAACACGAGGGGTGAGCCGGATTCCGGACGCAGGAGTGCCGCATCCTCCATGGAGCCGACTTCGGCATCGACCCACGGATGATCGAAAGGCACGACCTGCTCCAGGACCTCGACGAGGCCCTCAGCGGAGAGCTTGCGGGCTCAGCCGCCGCCGGGAACGAGCGATGTCAATCGAATCTCGCTCACGACCTTCTCCTCGCGCGTTGCATGCGCGTGCGCCGAGGATAGGGCGCAGAGCGAGGGCCGCCTTTAGTTGGATCGGACCACTCGGGGAGGCCGCCAGGGCCTGGGAACTGACACCGCTGTCAGAAAGCAGAAAACCCGCCGGTCGGCGGGTTCAGGTAACGCGATAAGAAGTAGAAATTATAGCACAGCTTTGATATCCGTCAATGGCTTCCCCAAAATTAGCTGTGTACCGCTCCAAAATCGCAATTCGGCGATCCAAAAGTGCAGAACCAGCCTCGGAAACGGCGTTCGAGCGAGCCGTTTAGTTGATCGCTGTGACGGATTCGGGCAAGTCCTGCGCAACCCGAATGATCGGAATCCCGTCCTGGGTGTTCTGATGCATCTCCTCGAAACACCGGGGCAGATCTTCGAACGCGTAGATCTCGCTGTGAATCGTGGGTTTGAAGACCGACCCGTAAAGCTGGGTTGCGGCCGAACACCCGCTCACCGTCTCGTAGTGGATGTGATCGAGGGTGATCTGCTTGGTCGAGGCCCCGGCCGAGTTGTATTTGACGCCGGTATCCAGCTGCCAGCCTGCGCTCACGTTGACGCCCTGGCGGGACGCCACCGACAGACCCGCTGCGAAGACGGGGCCCCGGAGCATGTCGCAGACGATGTGCATTCCGACCCGGTTCGTGAGCTGCTTGCACTCGCCGTTGAATGCCTTCACGTCGTCCCGGGACGCGAAGCGGTTGAAGACCTTCTGGTCGATTCCGACGATTCCCAGCTCCTCGAGGGCCTTCCGGCGCTCGGGGCTCCCCGAGCAGAAGAAAGCGTTGTGGCCCTCGCTCTTGGCGAGCATCAGGAACAGCTCGCTCACGCCGCCGCCGAATCCGAGAACATTCAGCGTGGGCAGCTGATCCCCGGCCACCTTGAGACGGAAGATCCCCAGGGCCCTGCGCCAGAGGTGGTGTGCGGTGGGGGCGCGCAACGGAAGCGCCGCGATCTCCCACAGGTTCAGACCGCAATCCAGGGGAGCCGGGACGAGCTGCCATTCTTCGACCACCGCTTCTTCTGCATACCAGCCGACCGACTCGGGCTGGTCATAGGCCCAGATGCGCAGGGGGTAGCCGTACTCGTCGGGCTCCCCGTTGCAGTGGGTGATCGCAATGTCTCCGACCTCGAACCGGGTCACGTCGGAACCGACGGCGATCACCTCGCCCACCGCCGAGTTGCCCGGATAGATCTTGCCGCCGCGGATGTCGGCGATGTTCACGGTATCGGCCAACGCGGCGTGGTCGACGTTGTGCTCTGCGGAGACCGCCAGGATGCGCAGGTGGACGTCGCTGTTGCCGATCTCGCGCAGCTCGAGGTCGTCCAGCGCGATGATTCGCGAGACGTCGACCTGGGACAGGTCGTCGTTCACGCGCTGCCGCTCGGCAGCAATGGCGTCCACAGAAATCGAATAGGCTCGGGGCATCTTGGGGGGTCCTCTCGGCAGGAAGCGGAACCGCACGGTACAGCCCTCCTGCCCGAATCTTCAACCCCGCGCTGCGGCGCCGCGAGGAAGCGGCCGGGGGCAGCTGCGCGGCTCTCGCTCCCCGCCCCATGGGTGGGGCCACCCGAAGCGTCGCAGTAGAGTCTCTCCGAACCCCCCAGGAGACGATGATGACCTCCGACGAGTACGAATCTCACGACGCGATCGGGCTCGCCGAGCGGGTCCAGAGCGGCGAAGTCCACCCCTCGGAGCTCCTCGACGCGGCCCTGGCCCGCGCGGCGGATCACAACCCCACGCTGAATGCGATCGTCATCGACATGGAGAAGCAAGCCCGCAGTGCGATCGAGGCCGGGCTGCCGGACGGGCCCCTTCGCGGGGTCCCCTTCCTCCTCAAGGACCTGCACCTGCTCTACCAGGGTGAGCGATCGACGAACGGGAGCGTGCTGTTTCGGGACAACGTGGCCGATCACGACAGCGAACTGGTGAAGCGGTACAAGCGCGCCGGCCTCGTCATCTTCGGCAAGTCGGCGTCCCCGGAGTTCGGCGTCACGGCGACGACCGAATCGGCCCTGCACGGAGTCACCCGGAACCCCTGGAATCTCGAACGCAGCGCCGGCGGATCTTCGGGCGGAGCCAGCAGCGCCATCTCGGGCGGCATCCTGCCCGCCGCCAATGCGAGCGACGGCGGCGGCTCGATCCGTATTCCCGCCTCCTGCTGTGGGCTCTTCGGTCTCAAGCCGACGCGCGGCCGCACGCCCTTCGGTCCCGACGCAGGCGAAGGGTGGAGCGGTATGAGCTGCATGCACGCCATCACCCGCTCGGTTCGCGACAGCGCGGCCCTGCTCGACGCCACCCAGGGACCCGACGTCGGCGCTCCCTACATCGCGCCGCCCCCCAAGCGGCCCTACCTCGAGGAGGTAGGTGCAGCCCCGGGCCGACTGCGCATCGCGCTGCAGAAGCAGCCGTGGAACGCAGCCGAGATCCATCCCGACTGCATCGCCGGGGTAGAGGACGCCGCCAAGCTCCTCCAGGACCTCGGACACGACGTGGAGGAGGCCCCCCTCGAGATCGACTTCAGCATCCTGGGCCCTGCCACCAGCGTCATCATGTCCGCCAATCTCCGAGCCATGGTCGACGAGCGCCTGCAACGACTGGGGCGCGAGTTGCAGGACGACGACCTCGAATTGATCACCCGCAGCATCTACGACTCGAGCGCAAAGCACACCGCCGCCGACTACGCCCGGGCGGTTCGAACCATCCATGCGGTCGGCCGGACCGTCGCCGGTCACCTCGAGCACTACGACCTGATCGTGTCTCCGACGATGGCGGCTCCGCCTCTGCCTCTCGGTGCGATCTCCCTCTCGAACGAGGATCGTGCGAGCTACGGCCGGGATATCCTCTCCACCGTCGGCTTCACCCAGCTCTTCAACGCCTCCGGCAACCCGGCCGCGTCGATCCCGCTCTGGTGGAACGACGACGGCCTCCCGATCGGCATCCAGCTCGCGGCGCGCTTCGGGGACGAAGCAACGCTCTTCCGCATCGGCGCGCAGCTCGAAGAAGCCCGGCCCTGGTTCGCACAGCGCCCGTCGATGCTGCAGAACGGAACCGCGTAGATCGGCGCAGCCTGCGCGCCTGGCACGAGGCGTCGCAGCCGAGGGGTGTGCGGCAGACCCGAAGCGGGTTGATTGCTAGCCTTGGCGGGTGCCCGAAGAGAAACTCGCCCTGTCGTCCGAGGCCACCACCCAGGGCGTCCACGTCCAGGTCTGGAGCCGGTATTCCGCCGAGCACTCGGACCCCCAGCGCAGCCATTGGTTCTTCCTCTACACGATCCGCATCGCCAACGTCGGCGACCAGACGGTCCAGCTGCTAACGCGGCAGTGGACCATCACCGACGCGACCGGCCGTGTGGAACAGGTGCAGGGACCCGGGGTGGTCGGCGAGCAGCCCCGGCTCGAGCCCGGCGAGGACTTCGAGTACACGTCCGGGTGTCCGCTGGCGACGCCGTTCGGATCCATGGAGGGCACCTTCCAGATGGTCACCGAAGGCGAAGACGACGGCTTCGACGCCGAGGTCGCCCGCTTCGAACTGCGGGAGCCCCACGCGGTCCACTGATCAGAAGCTGTATTCGAGCCGCAGAAACAGGCGGTCGTTCCGGCCAATGTCCCCGAGGCCCGGATCGTCACCGCTCTGGTAGAGGACGATGCCGCCACCGAGGTTGAGCGCATCCCTCAACTGGTAGCTGGCTTCGGCCCGAATGACGCTGCCTCGATGCGACTTGCCAACCAATAGGAAGGCGACGCCCGTCACCTGCAGGCGCGAGTTCATGAAATCGGCCGTGGCGCGGAGCACCCCCTCGAAGGTGTCTTCCTCGTCCGAATCGAAAACGTGGCGGTGGACGACCTCGAAGGCGATCTGCAGATCGTTGATCCCGTAGTACTCGACGCCCGTGAGCGAATCGAGGCGCGATTTCCGGCCGGACGCGTACTCGAGGCCGTCGAACCAGCCGATCTCGCCCTTGAAGAGCCAGCTTCCCGCCGTGAGGTTTCCGCCGGTTCCCAGCATCGTGAAGTGGCTGTGCCGCTGGAATCCGGACGGTGGCGAGCCGGGCGCGAAGACGACGAGCGGCGTGTTCGAGTAGAGCCGCGCGGCGTAGACCGACACGTCCCAGCCCGAGAAGGTGCCGCTGATCGAGCCGCCGTACTCGGGCTCGTCGAAGAAGCGGTCGGGCTTGTTGGAAGGCAGGTCGAGCACGATCGGAAAGGGGTTGAAGTCGTTTCCGATCGACGGGTTTCGGTCTTTCCGAAACTCGGGGATCACGAGCAACTGCAACCTCCAGTCGCCCCAGCCGTCCGGAATCCACTGCGGGAAGTAATCGACCCGAGCCATCGTGACGGGAAGACGCAGATCCTCGATATCGACGAGCCCCGGCTCGCGGTTGTCGAGGGGGTTGAGCACATCCAACACGCGGACGGTGTCCGAGCGTCCCCAGTTCACGATCTGTCGGCCGAGCTTGAAGTCGAGGTTCGCGCCCAGCCGCCCGTCGATCCAGACCTCGCGAAAGTTCACCTCCCAGACGTAGTCGTCCAGGACGTCGCGGGTGTACTGGCTGCGACCCTTGAAGATGTACGTGAAGTCGTAGAAGCCGTAGCCCTCGACTCGCATCCGCCATTGCTGCGGAAGCTCGAGATCGAGCTGCAGGTCGAGCTGTACACGCAGCCGCGAGAGATTCCCGTAGGGGGTGCCCGTCGCGGAATCGTGGTCGAGGTAGTTGTAGGAGGTGCCGAGACTCAGGTCGCCGTTGAGGTCCCACCAACGGTCGCCTTCATCCGCGGATGCCGTCGCATCCGACGCGTAGCTGTCGTCGTCGAAGCCCCAATCATCTTCCTCGGCCCGCGCGACCGGACCGGGTACGAGCGCGAGGCAGAGGACAGCGAGAAGGAGTTGCACCCGGGCTCAGAGACCCTTCTCGAGGCGCCGGGTGGAGAAGAGATCGTCTCCGAGATCCTGGTTGAACTTCACGTTGGTGTTCTTGAGCACGGTCCGGTGGAGAACCTTCTTCCCCTTCTTCGTCGCCATGTGCATCTCCGTGGGCGTCCAGATCCCGTCGATCTGCTCGAGTTTCTTGACATCGAAGTACTTCTGGCGATTTCCCTTTTTCACCCAGCTCTTGGATCGGATCACCACGTAGTTGTCCTTGCGGACGAACGAGACGGTCTTCGTGTAGCCCGTCTCGTCGATTTCCTCTTCGGTTCGCGGGACAGCCTCGATGACCCAGACGGGCACGCCCCTGACCTCCGAGTGCTCCAGGAGCTTGTAGTCGTAGTAGTCGAGGGGCCGCTCGGTCAGGTCGGCGTAGCTGAAATCCGAACCCATGAAGGAGCCGCTCTTGTCTCCCGCCGCAATCCGCTTCGTCTTCTTCAGGGCGGGTAGGTAGAGCCACTGATCATCGTCGCGAGTCTCGTCGTCGTAGTCGTAGGTGAGAAAGCCCGTGTCCTTCACGTCGGCCGGCGAGAGAAAGAACATCAACTGGTAGTCGTCCTCGCCGAAGTCCTTCCCGAACGAACGGATCTTGCGAACGCGCTGGTTGCCGCGCTTGTCGATCAGGATCATCTCGAGATCCATGATGGCGTTGTCGCCATCGTCGCGATCGTCGACGGCCTGCATGATCTCGCGCGCGGTCGGGGAGTCCGTACCACTGTCAGCTCCCGCAAGAGCGAGCGCCAGCACCGACACGAGTAGAACGCTCCACTTATCCATACTCGCGAGAGTCAAGCAGCAAATTCGCGCTGCGACAAGCCGAGCGAACAGATGCGGCGATTCGGCTGGAACTCCCGACGCCGTTCGACCGTGGCTACCGGCTCCGCGTCACCCCCAGCGACTCGATCAGCGGAAGCAACTCCGACAGGTCGCGGATCGTGAAGTCGGGCGCCGGGCCGTCGTGGGCCTGCAACCGCGCGTCCGGGTTCGCGATGCGTCGCGTGATCCAGACGCTCCGAATGCCGAGACCGCTCGCGCCCGCCACGTCGGCGGCAAGATTGTCACCCACGTGCAGCGTCTCCTCGGGTGAGGTTCCGAGCTCGTCGAGCACCTGCTGGAAGATCTCGGGTCGTGGCTTGCGGATTCCGACGGCATCCGAGATCACGATCGCGTCGAGATGCTCGTGCAAGCCCGCCTCTTCGAGCACCCCCAGCGCCGTCTTCGAATGACTGAAGTTCGAGCACAGGCCGAGCGGGACGCGCTCTCGAAGCGCGCGCATCAGGTCGACGTGGTGGTCGAGGATCACGACCTGCTCGCGCAGCGCGCCCATGTGCACCTCGGTGAGCAACTCGACCAACTGCGGACGGTCGACGCCCAGGCGCTCGAGGCAGGCACCGAAGCGCTCCTCCGTCCGGAGCTCGAGCCCCTTCGCGTAGCGGCTCTTCTGAAACTCCGAATCGGTTTCGCCGAGCACCTCCACGAAGCGGTCGAAGGGAACGTCTACTTCCCGGGCCAGGGCCTCGTGAAGCCGGTGCACGGTACCGACGATCTTCCGTCCGGCGTGCTCCTGGCGCGGGATCCGCTCGAAGTGGAGATCCACCAGCGTGTCGAAGAGATCGAAGACGACTGCGGCGACTCGGCTCATGGCGAGAGCCCGATCTCGCGCAGGCGCTCGGCGAGGTAGCCCGCTGCGGTGATGGGCGCATACCGGCACGGCCGCTCGTCGGTCACGAAGGCCGGCAGCACCGTGAGATCGCACTCCGAACGCGGATGGGCGAAGAACGGCAGCGAGTAGCGGGCGACGTTGGCCGGCCCGACCGGGTTCACCACACGGTGGGTGGTGGCGGGGATGACGTCATTCGTCAGCCTCGACAGCATGTCGCCCGAGTCGACGACGATCTGCCCCGGCGCCACGTCGACGGGCAGCCAGCTGAAATCGCCGCCGGGCGGACAGATCTCGAGGCCAGCCTCGCTCGCTTCGCACAGGAGCGTGATCAGGTTGATGTCCTCATGAGCTGCCGCGCGCAGGCAGCCGGTGTGCTCGCCCTCCGCGACAGGCGGGTAGTGGACCGCGCGCAGCACGCTGTTTCCGCCCCCCGCCATCGACGCGAAGACTTCACGCGGCAGTCCAAGCCCCTCGGCGAGGATCTCGAGCAGCTGAATCGAGCACTCCTCCAGGGCTCGAAAAAGAAGCAGGACGTCGGTCCGGAGATCCGGCAGCTGACGCGGCCAGATGTTCGCGGGGATCTCGGAGCCCGCCACGCCTTCCTGGCCGACGTGGAAGAACTCCTTCAGGTCGGGCTGGCTCTGGTCCTTCGCATGCTCGATGCCGAATGCCGTGAAGCCCCGTTGGCCCCCAGCAACACCGGAGCACTCTCGCTTCGACTCCTCGCGCTGCGCAAAGAAGGTCTCGAAGTGCGCGTAGGCCCGCCGGATCAGCTCCGGGTCGATGCCGTGCCCTTCGACGACAGTGAACCCGAACTCGCCGAGCCCGCTGCAAAACGTCTCCACGAAACGCGTACGAGCCGCACCCGACCCCGATCGGTAGTCCCGCAGATCGACTACCGGAATTGCCCGCATGAACCGCCCTCCAGCACCTATAATACGGCCACCTCGAGATGGCGCAGCCGGGAACGGGACAATGGACTTGATGGAAACTCTCCGACGCGGCTCCGAGTCCCTCGGAATCAGCTCCGACTTCGGCCTGCGGTCAGCGCACACGGATCTCCTCTACTTCGAAGACCCCGAACAGGGCGCGTTCGCGCTGCTCGACAAGGCTGTCTACGAACGCATCACGAGCCGACGCATCCGGATCTGAGAACCTCGTGAACTCCTCACCGTCTCTGCAGCCGGCCCGCCCGAGCCCCCGAGGCATGGCACTCGTCGTCGGCATTGCGGGCCTGCATGCGTTGTGGGCCCTGTTCCAGTGGACCCAGCTCGTCGCAGCGCGGACGGGCGGCCGTCCCTTCTGCGGCATCTCGGACAGCTCGGCCTGCGTAGAGATCTGGGACTCGTCGTTCGCGAGCGCGGTCCAGGGCTGGACGGGAGTGCCGGTCGCCGGTTGGGGACTGATCTGGAGCATCGCGGCTTTCGCGCTCCCCCTCTGGGCCCTGGCGCAGCGGGCTACCGCCCCGGAACCGTCGCGCGAACCCGCCACCGGGCCGGCCTGGGCCGCGACCGTGTGGATGGCGATCGCGGGTCTCGTCGCGATCACCGGGCTCCTCGCGGCCTCGCTCCTCCAGGGCCAGCTCTGCACGACCTGCCTGGTGACCTACGCGATCGTCGCGATGTATGCGGCGGCTTGCTTGGCGCAGACAGCGCTTCGCACGCTGCCTCTCGCGAAGGGCATCTCTCTCGCTTCGGGCGCCGTGGCAGTCGCGTTCGTCCTGCTGGTCATCCCCGGCCATCGGACGCCCCTGAGCGAGAACGAGGCCGGCCGCCAGGTGCTCGAGCAGCTCGCGGAGACACAGCGGCCTGCACCCGCACCGGAACGCAGCGAGGAGAAACCCGAAGACACCTCGCACGCAGACACCGGGGACCCAGCCATCACCGGCGTCGTCGAACTTCTCGAGAATCTGTCACCCCAGCTCGAGCAGCTGTTCAGCAACGAGCTCGAACGCTATGCCAGCGCACCCCATGTAGCGATCCGCCCGGCCCGTGCCCTGCTCGGCTCTGCGAGCGCCCCCGTCCGCCTCACCGAGTTCACGGACGCCCTGTGCGGCCACTGCGCCAATCTGCACCGCAGCCTGCAGCAGCTCGCCCAGGCCCTGCCCGCCGACGCATTCGCGGTCGAGGCCCGGCACTTCCCCCTCGACTCCGCCTGCAATCGCGGACTCACCGGTGAATCGAAGGCCCCCGTACGCTGCCTCGCGGCCCAGTCAGCCATTTGCATGGAAGGCCGCGTCGAGGCCTTCGAGTACGCGGGCTGGATCTACGAGCACCAGGACAGCCTCGACGACGAGAAGGTGTACGAGCTTGCCGAACGTCTCGTGCCCAAGAACGATCTCGTCGCCTGCGTGAACGACCCCGCGACGGAAGCCAAACTTCAGGACGACATCGCGTGGGCAACGGAACACGGCATTCACGGAACTCCTCTTCTCCTCCTGAACGGCAAGCCGGTCTCGACGTTCGTGCCCCTGCTCTACGCACTCATCCTGATGCACGGCGACGCCGAGCACGATGTCTTCTCGGGACTCCCCGAGCCCGAACCCGACACCGGCGACGCGCATGCCGGCCACCGGCACTGAGCCGCACTAGGGTTGCCTGGGCCGAGATCTCCTTCGTGTAAGCTGTCGCACATGAATCGGGGCCTGTCCGTCGCACTCGTCGCACTCGTCGCGCCGACCGCCTTCGCGCTCGCGCTCTGCGGCCCCGCAACCGCCGCAGATGAAGCCGGTTATCGCTACAGCATCGACTGGACGACGGTGAACACCGACTCCTGGAAGAAATACCTCGGCGGCCTCGCCGGGAGGCCCGACGCGCGCGGCCTCGAGATCGGCTGCTTCGAGGGCCGGTCAACCATCTGGTTCCTCGAGAACGTCCTCACCCATCCAGCGACCCGAATGGCCTGCATCGACGTCTTCACCGACGAGATCGAGGCAAACTTCGACCACAACGTGGCGCTCTCGACGCAGGGCAAGCGCGTCGTCAAGTACAAGGGCTACTCCCAGGACATTCTTCGCAAGCTCGACTACGACAGCTTCGACTTCGTCTATATCGACGGTTGCCACCTGGCGAGCTGTGCACTGACCGACGCCGTGCTCTCCTGGGATCTGCTCCGCGCGGGCGGCTTCATCATCTTCGACGACTACGGGTTGAAGATCAACGAACCGCCCAGCCAGCGCCCCAAGACGGCCATCGACGCCTTCATCGAGGCCTTCGGCGATCAGATCCACGTCCGGGAAATAGGTTCGCAGGTGATCGTGGAAAAGAAGCATGCGCGCAGCGAAAGTGAACGGGTCGGGAAGCCACTCGTGCACGACCCCACCTGGCTGAAGCGTCTGCGACAGTTCTCCGAGCAGAACAAGCGCAAGCGAGAGGCCGACCGGGCTCAGTAGAGGGGATCGGGCTCCACGTAGATCGGGACGAGCACGACTCCCAGTGGGCCGCGGGGTGGGTACAGCCGGATCTGCTCGCCCTGGCGCTCGACATCGAGAGACACGGCATCTCCCACCCGTCCCTCGCCGGTCGCCTGCTGCAAGGTCCGGACGTCGAAGATGCGCTCGTCGTCATAGCGCAGGAGGATGTCTCCCTCTTCCAAGCCGACATCTGCCGCCGCGGAGCCCTGCATGACGCGCTTCACCCGCACGCGGTTGTCGTTGCCCGATGCGTAGAGGAGCCAGTCGTATCGGTCCTCACCAAACTCGAACCGCAGTGCGTTGTAGCGCTCATCGAGTTCGCGCATGCGGCGGTGGTAGCGCGGCTGCCCGAGCCAGCCCTGCCGCGTGGCCTCGTCTCGCACGAAGAGCCGATCGAGCTCGATCTGCTCGTAACGCTCGTTCAGGGCTTCCACCTCGGCAGCGTCGAAGCCCGCCCCTATCAGCAGTTTGTCGTCGAACCAATCCTCGCGTCTCTTGACCTTGTCCGGCCTCTCTCTTCGCGGTTTTCTCTTCCGGGGCTCGCTCGTCCGCGGCTTCGCAGCCGGAATCCTCGGCCGCGCAGAAAGTTCGCGCTCCATCTCGCCCGCGCGCGCCTCTTCGAGATCGAGCTGCGCCTGGAGACGCCGAACCTCCGGGTCGGGGGCCGGCGCGACGACCTCCGGCGTCTCGGGCTCCGACTTCTGCGGGTCTCCGTCGCGGCCGCCCCAGACGAGAAAGCCGATGCCGAGGCCCAGTATCGCACCCGCGGCCAACTGCCAGCCCCGCACCGTGCCAGCCTCTAGGAACCCGACCGTGGATTCGGGTGCGGGCTCCGCCGAAGATGAATGGACCGACTCACTAGGAGGCCGTCTCCTGCACGTCTGGAACCGGCGTGCTCCCGAACAGATGACGGAAACCTCGCTTCACCGCGTCGGCGGCATCGTCGAAGACGAGGTAGAAGAGCGGTACGACGAGCAGCGTCAGAACCGTGGATGAGAACATGCCCGCAGCGGTGGCGATCGCCATCGGGGCACGACTCTCGGAGCCGGGCCCGAGGCCTGTCGCGGCCGGAAGTACGCCGAAGATCATCGAGAGCGCGGTCATCAGCACCGGTCGCATCCGCACCGGAGCCGCACGCTTCATGGCCTCGACCTTGTCGAGACCCGTCGCCCTCAGCTGATTCGCGTAATCGACCAGCAGGATGGAGTTCTTCGTGACGAGCCCGAAGAGCAGAATGACTCCGATGAGGCTGAAGAGGTTCAGCGTGTTGCCCGTCGCCAGCAGGCCGGCAAGCGCTCCGATCATGGCGAGCGGAAGTGCGAGCATCACCGTAAGGGGATGCACCAGGCTCTCGAACTGAGCTGCGAGCACCATGTAGATCGCGAGGATCGCGAGCAGCATGGCGAGTATGAACTGCTCGGCACCCTCGCGCATGGCCTCGGCCTGTCCGACGAGGGCGAACGTGACCTCTTCCGGCAGGATCCTCTCGGCAATCTCGCGCGCCTTCAGAACGGCTTGCCCGAGCGGTTGGTCTTCCAGGCTCGCGGTGATGGAGACACTTCGCTGACGGTTCGTTCTCGTGATCTCGGACGGCGCTGCGGTCGTCTCGATCTCCACCAGATTTCGCAGCTCGATAGCCTCCCCTTCCCTCCCTCGCACGAAGAGATTCCCGATGGCGCTCGGATCCCTGCGGAACTCCTCCTCGAGCCGGACACGGATGTCATATCGACGCCCCGCCTCCTTGAAGACAGCGACGTCCAGCCCGCCGATCATCACCTGGACCGTCGACGCGATGTCCCGGGCGCTCACGCCGAGCGCCGCGGCCTTCTCTCGGTCCGGCCTCACGCGCAACTCGGGCATGCCGAGCTTCAGGCTCTTGTCGAGCCCGACGTAGCCGCCGGCCCGCTCGAGCTCGTCGATCATCTGCTGCGCCAGCCGATCGAGTTCCTCGAGGGGCAAGTGACCGCGCAGCTCGATCTGGAAGCCACTCGTCCCGCCCATCGACATCATCTCGCCCGGGTTGTAGATGCGAATTATGCGCCCCGGAATCTTCGAAAGCGCCTCACGAGCGGCGTTGATGATGTCGAAGACGCTGCGCTCCCGTTCATCGGCCGGTCGAAGATTCCCGAAGATCATCGCCTTGTGGGTGGACCTCGTCTGCTCGTAGCCGCCTGCGGTTCCCGCTGCCGAGAAGATTCCGGCGAGCTCGGGTTGAGCGAGGAACCACTGCTCGTCGTGGGCCAGGTACTCGACGGTCGCGTCGAGAGCGGTGCCTGGAGCGGCCTCGATCTTCGCGAAGAAGATACCCTCGTCGGAAGGTGGGAAGAACTCGGTCTCGAGCTGCGCGCCGAACAACCAGATCAAGCCGAGCGATGCGAGCGCGGAGATTACGGTCTTGATGCGGTGCTCCAGGGTCCAGAAGAGGAGCCGTTGATACACCCGCTCGAGCCCGCCGAGCCCCCGCTCGAGCCGCTGGTAGACGCTGCCGTGGGCCCGTGGCCTGGGCACGGGCATCCGAGCGGCCAGCATCGGCGTGAGCGTCAGTGCCACGAACAACGAGATGATCACCGAGCCGGCGACGGTCAAGCCGAACTCACCGAGGAAGCTTCCGACGAGTCCCTCGATGAAGAGCACGGGGACGAAGACTGCGGCGACCGAGAAGGTCGCAGCTGTCGCGGCGAAGGCGATCTCCCGGGTCCCGGTCCGAGCTGCGGTCATGGGATCGGCGCCCCGCTCCCTGTGTCGCTCGATGTTCTCGAGAACGACGATCGCATCGTCGATCACCACACCCACCGCCAGGGTCATCCCGAGCAGGGTCATCGTGTTCAGGGTGAACCCGAAGAGCCACACGAGGCCGAAAGTGGCGATCAGCGAGATCGGAATCGCAGCCGCGACGATCAGCGTCGGACGTGTCCGCCTCAGGAAGACGAAGACGGTCATCACCGCCAGCAGCGCCCCGAAGATCAGCGCAAACAGGGTCTCGTTCACCGCTTCGCGCACGCCGCGAGAGAAGTCGATGAAGCCCTCCGGATCATGAATCTCGATCCCCGACGGCAGCACGGCCTGGATCTCGTCGAGGCGGTCCAGCACCTCGTCGACGATCGCCACCGTGTTGCCACCCGACTGGCGCATGATGCCGATGCCCACGGCCTCGACGCCGTTGTAGTGCATCTCCATGTCGAGGTCTTCGGCGCCGTCTTCGATGCGCGCGACATCCCGCAACAACACCGGCGCACCCCCGACGTGGGCGACGGTCAAGCTCTCGAGCTCTTCGACAGTGCGAAACTCGGCGTCGGTGCGAACCAGGTACTCGATGCGCTCGCTCTCGAGGGCACCACCGGGGACCTCCACGTGCTCGCGCTGGATCGCGGCGAGAACGTCGGCCGCCGCCAGCCCGCGCGCCCCCAGCTCGTCGCCGTCGAGCCAGATCCGGATGTTCCTGTCGCGCCGCCCGAACATCTCGACACCCGCCACCCCCGAGATCGTCTCGAGATACGGGTTCATCTGGCGCCTTACGTACTCGCTGGTTTCGACCGGACTGCGGCTGGATTGGATCGGAATCCACAGAACCGCCGAGTCATTGGCGTCGAATCTTCCGACCACGGGCGGATCGAGATCGGAGGGCAGCCCCATCCGCGCCAACGCCACCTTGTCGCGCACGTCCTGGACGACGACATCGAGGTCGGTGCCGAGTTCGAACTCGACCCGGATCTGCGCGGCGCCCTCCGCGCTCGTCGACCAGATGGTGCGTACGCCGGCGATGGTGTTGAGCTGCTCCTCGATGACATCGGTGACGTCTTCCTCGATGCCCTCGGGGCTCGCACCTCGCAGCACTGCCGTCACCGACAGCATCGGGAAGTCCATGTTCGGGAATTGATCGACGCCGAGGCGGTTGTAACCCAGTACTCCGAAGACGATCAGCGCGAGGATCATCATCCAGGTGAAGATGGGTCGCTGGATGCAGATGTCCGAGAGCGTCATTCCCCGTCGCCACCCGCAGCCACGGACGTGGGTTTCTCGCCGGTGGCCGTGCGAACATCGACCCGCGATCCGTCGATCAGGCGTGTCTGTCCCCGCACGATGACCACGTCATCGGGCGAGAGGCCCTTCACGATCTCGACGAGCCCGTCTCGATGCAACCCGGTAGTCACCTGGACACGCTGGGCCTCGCCGGCCCCCAGCATCCGAAACACGACCGAGCCGTCCGATCGAAGCAGCACCGCCTCCTCGGGAATCATCACGACATCCTGGCGCTCGCTGATTCCGAGGTCTGCGCGTGCGAACAATCCGGGGCGCAGGCGGCCTTCGCGGTTCTCTATCCGCGCCTTGACCCGCAAGGTGTGGGTACGCGGATCGATCGTGGGCGAGATGATCGTAACCGTTGCAGGAAATACCTCGTCGGGAAACGGTGCGACCCGGACACCCACTCGATCGCCTTCCGAAACGAGGCTCGAGTCGCGCTCGGCCAGGTGGAACTCCACCTCGATGTCGTCGAGGGCCACGAGATCGAAGAGGGCCGATCCCGCAGAGACGAATTCGCCTGCGCTGACGTAGCGCCGGGCCACGCGTCCGGCGAACGGGGCTTCGACGTTCGAGTCCGCCAGCGCGCGTTCCGCCAACCCGAGCCGGGCGCGAGACGCCGCCAGGCGCGACTCTCCGAGTGCGAGCTGCGTTTGCGACGACTCGACGGCCGCCTGGGATGCAGCACCCCGGGCGCGCAGATTCTCGACTCTTCGGCTCTCGCGCCGATGGTCGGCCAGCTGGGCGCTTGCCTCGGCAACCAGGGCGCGCTGGTTCGACACCTCGAGTTCGCGCCGACCCGGATCGATCTCCAGGATCACCTGGCCCGCCTCGACCGCCGCGCCTTCATCGACGCGGATATGGGTGATCTGGCCACCCACCTGGGCGGCCACGCTCGCCTGCGAGCGAGCGAGCAGCCGCCCGGTCGCTTCGATGTAATCGAGCACCTCGTGCAACTCGACCGGCTGCACCAGCACCGGCGGCGCTTGGACGACCGTCGTCTGCGCCTCGTCTCCGCACCCGATCGACGAGAGCAGGAGCCAGGGCAGCAGTGCGGCGAGCTTCCGGTGCGGAAACTCTCGGGAACGGAACGGGTTCTTCACTTCGGCTCCGGCTTGACGAGCCCGCAGATCATGGCGTCGAGCGCGCGGTCAATGAGGTGCTCCGACCAGTCCTCCTCGGGACGGGTCGTCTGCAACGAGATGATTCCGTGAACCAGCGCCCAGAGGGACTGGCGGGCCAACTCGATATCGGTCTCGAGACGACCCTGCTCTTCCAGCTGGGTCACCGGGCGCATCAAGACCTCGCGCGCCTCCTCGCCAGCCGGATGCGGCTCCCGGGTAGAAGTGAGCAGCTGGTAGTGGGTCGGGTTCGCGAGTCCCCAGCGCACGAACGCAATGAAGAGCCGCCGCATGTTCTCGACCGGATCGCTCGTGAGATGGACGGAGCGCATCTCGACCAACACCTCCCGCATTCGCAGATCGATCAAGCGATCGAGCAGACCGGGCTTGTCGCCGAAGTAGTGGTAGATCGTGGGCGCCGCATAGCCGCAGCGGCTGGCGAGCTTCCGCATCGAGAAGCTCTCGTATCCCTGCTCGACGAGCAGCTCCTGCGTCGCGTCGAGGATCGCCCGACGCGCCTCTTCGCGATGGCGCAGGCGTCGATCCTGTGCGGTCGTCAGCGGGGTGGGGGGCATGGGTCAGGATCGCTCGGTCGAACAGCGTACCATTGATCGAACACTGTTCGAAACGCTCGAGCGGCACTAGAGCGGCCCTAGAGGGTTTCGTAACCCTCGTTCACCCAGAACTCGAGATCGTCGGGGAGCGCGACATCCGAGTTGGCGTAGCGCTCGGCGGCCTCCGCGCCCTGGCTCCCGGCCCACATCTCCTTGAAGAGATTCGCGCTGCGCTCGCCGTACAGGCCCAGAGACCGCAGGGTCGGAATGATGAAGCCGCTGACCGGGCCGTACCGCCTGCCGGCCGGGGACTGCTGGGTCTTCGCGATCCGATCCCGCTCCTTCTCGAGAGCGGAGAAGACGTCGGCGGGATCGACACCGGCATCCCGCCACCCCTGGAGCATGCCGTCACGCATCGCGAGCCCGGCCCGGGAGGCCATCAGGTCACGCGTGCACTCGAATGCAAAGTCTTGCAGCTCGCGATTCTCGTGCTCACTGAGCGTGGGGACGACGTGGCTCAGGTACTTGATGCCGTAGCCCGTGTGCCGGGCTTCATCTCGCGAGACGTAGGTGAGTAGCTTCTGGAGCAGGGGCTCGGTCGTGCGGTTGCGCATGTCGCGGAACAAGAAGAGAGCGAGGCCCTCGATCACGATCTGCATCCCGACCGCCTTGAACTTCCAGTCCTCCACCGAGACGACCCGGTCGAGCAGCGCCTGCAGGCCCGGCGTGATCTCCTGCACCTCGCCGAGCTTCTGGATGTACGCGGCGAACACCTCGACGTGGCGCGCCTCGTCGAGAGTCTGTGTTGCGGCGTAGAACTTTCCGTCCATGTGGGGGACCGAGCTCACCATCTGTCCCGCCACCATCAGCGCCCCCTGCTCCCCGTGCAGGAAGTTCGAGAGCATGAAAATCGCGGAGGCACGCGAGACGTTCCAGCGCGTCTCGAGGGGCAGGCCCTTCCAGAAGGCCGTCTCACCGATCGGGATACCGCCCATGGTGAAGGTTTCGGTGAACGCTTCCCGGTCGATCTCGCTGTCCCAGTCCAGGTCGCGCAGCCCGATCCACTGGCGCTCGAGGGCATTCGCGTAGAGGGTGCGGATCTGGTCGATCTCGGAGTCGTAGTTCCAGCTGTAGACGGCCGTGAGGGCGGCCTCGACCTGCCGGCCGTCCTTCGGATGCGTCGTCGGGAGTTCGGAGTCCTCAGCCTTCACTCGGCCGCCCCGGCTTGACTGTCATGAAGAGGTAGCGATTGACGCTGAAGAAGTACTCGCCCGCCTCGCCGAGGGCGCGGAGATCCGCCGCCCAGGCGTCCGCGTCTTCCTGGGAGAGTCCCCCGCGTCCCCGGACGAAGAGGCGAATTCCCTCGAGGATGCCGCCACTGTACGAATCCGGACTGTATTCGGGGTTGAACATCGGGTTGACGTCCCGCTGCACGATCTGGAAGCCGGCCCGCCTGAGCCGGGGTGTGAGGGTCGTGGGTAGGTGGGCGTCCGCGACATGTTGACTCCAGACCTCGAGGACGCGCCGCATCCGGGCCGGATCGCTGTTGTGCCAGACGATGCTGCTCCAGTCGGTATCGACGATGAACGCGCGACCGCCGGGCCGCAGCACGCGGCACAACTCGCGCAGCGCGAGGTCCACATCCTGTACGTACTCGTAGACCTGGGTCGCGACGGCGGCATCGAAGATACCGTCCTGGTAGGGCAGCTCCGTCGCCTCGCCCACCTGGATGTCGACCCAGTCCTGGTCCCGGCAGCGCTCCCGCGCGAGCGCCACCATCGGCTCGCTCTGGTCGATGCCCGAGATCACCCCCGAGGCACCCACGATCGCGGCCATGTTCTCGGACAGGAAGCCCGGACCCGAACCGACGTCCAGGACGACTTCGCCGGCGCGCAGGGCCATCGAGTGCAGCACGCCTGCACGCTGAAGCGCCACCTCCGGCGTCTTGTACATCCGCTCGAGCATGCGAGCGGTGGCCTCGTTGAAGTCGATGCCACGCGTCGCGCCGGGCAAGTCGAGTCCGTCTTCCGCTTCCACCATGGCCTCAAAGATTAGGGCTGGCGATGGCCCGACGCGAGCGTCGCAGCAGGCGGCGACAATCCCGTCCGGCAGCGCGATTGACGCGCCTCCCATTCCCCGCGCGGGCGCTATCCTGAGAGGCTTCCCAACAACGTTACGAACGGGGCCCCCATGGAACTCAGCGCCTGGCTCTATCTCGTCGTCTCTCTCTGGGGCGCCTGGTTCAGCTACAACGCTCACCGACCCATGAAGAGGGTCTCGCAGCTCGCCACCTGGAGCTTCGCGGCCGGCTGGCTGACGACCGAACTCGCGCTGCACCACATCCTGTGGCAGGCGATCGCCACCGTCGTGTTCGCGACTTTCGGCGCCTTCGAAGCCTGGCCCGGCCAGCTCGGTCTCGGCATCACCATCGTTTCCTGGCTGGCGCTTCTCGCATCCCAGCGACAGGCCGCCCAGACGCGTGCGGTGTGCGAGCAGGCGCTCTCGACGGGCTTCGGGAGCGACTACTTCACGAAAATCCGATCCGATCTGCGCTCGCAACTGTCGAGCGAAACCGATTGGCTACGGGTCTTGCGCCCCTTCCCGATCCGGCGAAAGGGAGTCGAGGTCATCAAGGACATCCAGTTCGCGAGCCCGGATGGAGCCGATCTGCACCTCGACATCTACCGCAACGCGAAGGCACCCACGCAAGCCCCGGTGCTCTTCCAGATCCACGGCGGTGGCTGGATCATGGGCAGCAAGCAGGAGCAGGCCCTGCCCCTGATGAACCAGCTTGCCGAGATGGGCTGGGTATGCGTCACGGTGGACTACCGACTCAGCCCCAAGGCCACGTTCCCCGAGCACTTGATCGACTGCAAGCAGGCGCTCGCCTGGGTGAAGGAGAACGTCGCCGAATATGGGGGCGACCCCGGCTTCATCGCAGTCACCGGCGGCTCGGCGGGCGGTCATCTCTGCGCGCTGATGGGGCTCACCCAGAACGACCCCGAGTACCAGCCCGGCTTCGAGAGCGTAGACACCAGCGTCAGCTGCTGTCTCCCGTACTACGGCGTCTACGACTTCGCAGACCGGAACCAGACCCAGTACAACGACGGGCTGACAAAGGTGCTGGAGGCCCAGATCATGAAGAGCTCCCCGCGCGAAGTTCCGGATGCCTGGGACCGCGCGTCTCCGGTGATGCGGGTGAACGAGAACACCCCGCCCTTCTTCCTCGTGCACGGCAGCCACGACACGCTGGTGCCCATCCTCGAGGCGCGCGAATTTTCGCGGGTGCTCGGCGAAAAGAGCCCGTCTCCGCACGGCTTCGCGGAGCTGCCCGGGGCGCAACACGCCTTCGAGCTGTTTCCCTCCCTCCGCACCCTGCAGGCCAACGACGCGGCCTGCAGCTATCTGGCCCTGATGTACAGCCAGTACCTGGACGCACGGGAGAGCTGATGGGCAAGGTCTTCGCAGACATCGACGACAAGCTCCGAAGCTTCATCGAGCAGCAGCAGATGTTCTTCGTGGCGACGGCGCCGCTGGCGGGCGATTGGCTCGCTGAAGGCTAGGAGACGACATGGACACCATCGCACGAACTCTGGCCGGCCCCGTCGAAGGGCGCGTCAAAGAAGGTGTCCTGCTGTTCGCCGGGATCCCGTACGCGGCGCCGCCCGTCGGGCCGCTTCGCTTCGAGAAGCCCCAACCTCACGAAGGCTGGCAGCAGACCCTGTCGGCGACTCGCTTCGGCAACGCCGCCCCGCAGAACGCGGGGGCGGGGCTCACCTCGAGCCCGCCGCGGCGCATGGGCGAGGACTGCCTCAGCTTGAACGTGACCACTCCGGCTCTCGACGACGCGGGGCGACCGGTTCTCGTCTGGATCCACGGCGGCGGTTTCCGCACCGGCCAGGGGGGCATCCCCTGGTACAACGGCACGTCGTTCGCAAAGCGGGGCGACATCGTCACCGTGAGCATCAACTACCGCCTCGGTGCACTGGGCTTCGCGAACCTCGCCGGGCTCGGCGCGCCGCTGTCCGGCCTGGCCGGCATCCTCGACCAGATTGCGGCACTCGAGTGGGTGCGCGACAACATCGCGGCCTTCGGGGGCGACCCGAACAAGGTGACCGTGGCCGGAGAATCGGCCGGTGCGATGAGTGTCGGCGTCCTGCTCGGATGCCCGGGAGCCGCCGGCCTCTTCCGCGGCGCCATCGCCCAGAGCGGTGCCGCCCACCACGTGATCGACGACCCCATCGGCCGCGCCATCGGTACGGTGCTGTGCGACAAGCTCGGCGCTCACGATCTCGAGAGCCTTCGCGCGCTTGCACCGGAGCGTTTCCTCGAGGCACAGCAACAGGTGGACGCAGAGCTGGCCGGGAAGACCCATCTCGGTGCAACGGACCTCTCCGACGCCGACGGCATGTGGTTCTCGCCGAGCATCGACGGCAGCGCACTGCCGGAACCGCCCGTGGACGCGGTGCGAGCCGGTGCGTCATCGAACGTCGCACTGCTCGTCGGAACCAACGCGCAGGAGACGACCCTGTGGCACCAGGACGAACCGGACGAGCGGCGGCTCGAGCGGATCGTCGACCGCTACCTCCCCGACACCCCGAAGGCACTCGATGCCTATCGCCGGGACCATCCCGGCGCGTCGCTCTTCGACCTGCTGATCGCCGTCACCACCGACTACACGTTCCGCATCCCCGCCCTGCGCCTGGCCGAGGCCCACGCGGCCAACGGCGGAAACACCTGGAACTACCTCTTCAGCTGGAAGTCGCGCGGCTTCGGTGGGCGGCTCGGCGCCACCCACGCTCTCGAAATTCCCTTCACGTTCAACAATCTCGAGCGCATGGGAGTCGATGCGTTCCTCGGCGAAGGCCCCCTCCCCCAGGCCCTGGCGGACGACATGCACGCGTCCTGGATCGCCTTCATCCGGGACGGCGACCCGAACACGACCGACAGCGCCGAGTGGCCGCGCTTCGACGAGAAGCAGCGCGCCGTGATGGAGTTCGGCGACGAGGTTGCCGTCCGGGAAGACCTGTTGCCGGAGAGCCGTCGCCAGTGGGAAGGCGTCCGCTAGCGGAGTCGATCCGCCAGAAACTTCCGGATCCGGTCGATGGCCCGCTGCGCGTCGGGCAGCAGGGTTGCCATCTCCGTCCTATCCCACGCAGCGACTGTAGCTGCAGCGGAAGGATTCAAGGCGCGCTGGAAGGTCGCTGCGCCGGCTGACTGCGTACGCGGGTCCCGCGACGCGGCGGTTCAGGCCCGAGGCCGGACCGTCGATACGCCTGGGAGTTGTCGGGAGGGGACCGACGGGGAGGGGGCCTGAGATGAACGAGCTTCTGGATGTCCGACGGTGGCCACACGCGTTGCTGCGATACCCCTTGCTGATACTGATGGCCCTCCTCCTGGGCGCCCTCCTGGCGTTCTCGTACTCCTACGCGCCGCTGCATCGCGCCAAGGACTGGAAGATCGGGTACCTCGAGGAGCGTCTCGAGAGCCGCAACCAGCAACTGCGGGAGGCCGGGAACAACCTCACCGAAGCCCGGACCTCTCTGAACGGAACGCTCTCGCGTGGAGAGGTCTCGGCGATCCGGACGCAGCTCGGGGAGGCCACACGCCTCGCCGACTCCCGCAAGAACGAGATTACCTCGCTCCAGAAGAGGCTCACGCAAGCCAGGAAGACCCGCGACCAGTGGAGAAACCGGCACGCGACTGCGCTGTCCGAGATCGAGGCGCAGCAACAGCGGGCGGTACCCGTCATCACGGTGAAGCCGGCTGTCGAGACCATACCGGCCCCGCCCGCCGCGATCGCACCTGAGACACCCGGGCCGTCTGGCGACACGCCCGAAACCGTCACTCCGATCGAGGACTGACGCTCGCTGCGGGACCCCAGCGTCCCGCTGGCGAGTGGACTCCCGGCGCCGGCTGCCGCTAGATTCCGCGCGGCCACTCCCCCGGCCGGAGCCCCTCGACATGACGACGCTCGACCTCTCCCGACGTTCGTTCCTGCACAGCTCTGTGGTGCTCTCGGCCGGACTGGTTCTTCCGGTGCGGGCGTTCGCCGACTCGCACGCGGGCCTGAAGGACGCGGTCGCGAAGAGCCCGCTCGTGTACATCTCGCCGCTCAAGAGCGACGGCTCCGAGAGCCAGTGCCACGGCGAGGTGTGGTTCGTCGCAGACGGTGACGACCTGCTCGTCGTAACGAATCCGGAGCGCTGGCGTGCTGCCTGTCTCTCGAAGGGCCTCGACCGGGCGCGCATCTGGGTGGGCGACTTCGGCGCGTGGAAGCAATCGAAGGGCGCCTTCCGCAGCGCGCCCAGCTACGTCGCCAGGAGCTCCCTCGATGCCGACCCGGCCGCGCATGCCCGCGCGCTGGAGACGTTTGGAAGCAAGTACCCCGATGAGTGGGACAAGTGGGGACCGCGCTTTGCCAAGGGTCTCGCCTCCGGCAAGCGCGTTCTGATCCGTTACACGCAGGGCGCCTGACGGGCCTCAGCACTTCGCCCGCAGCCCGTGCGCAAGTCCCACCCGGAGCCCCCCTCATCCCTCATCCAATGGGTCGACATTGCCGATGAGTTCGGCAGCGCATGGCGACCTACCTGAAGTTCCACCAGCTCGAGCGTTCGCCCTTCGAGGGACGAGGCGACGATCCATTCGTTCTCGCCACCGCCTCGCTGCGTCGTGCCTACGCAGAAATCAGGTCCGGTATGGAGGACGACTCGCCGCGGATCTGCCTGAGCGGCGGCTCGGGGATCGGAAAGTCGAGCTTCGCGCGCGCGCTCCCGAAGCTCTTCGAGAGCGACGCGCGCTGCGCGCTCGTTCTCGATCCCACCATTGAGTGGAACCCCCTCGAGGCCTCGATCGCCGGCCAGCTCCAGCTCGACGGGGAACAACTCTCGCGGGCGTCACTGATGGCGAGCCGACACGACGATCGACGGATCCTGTTCGTGATCGATCGGGCGGAAGACCTCTCGACCGAGTCGCTCGAGCATCTCGACCGCGTACTCGGCTACCAGGACGATGCGGGGAAACAACTCGTCCAGTGCATCCTGCTCGCGAACCTCGAGGACGCCCCACAAGGCCGGGAGATTCCACTTCTCTGGTGGCTCGACCAGCTCGCGACCCTGCAGCTCCGGTTCTCGCCGATCCCGGAGAACGGCCTCCGCAGCTACATCGACAAGCACCTCGAGAAAGCCGGCTTCCGGGGCGCGTCGATCTTCGACGACGAGGCGGTGACAGCCATCTACCATTACACCGGGGGCGTCCCGGGTGCCGTCGGCAGCCTGTGCGAAAAGCTCCTCTCGCGGGCTGCCGAACAGAGAAACACCGACATCGACGCGCGTCTCGTCGCCCGTGTCTGCGGCGACGAGCGAGCCGCGAAGAGCAATGCCAGGCCGGACGTCGCCAGAACCGGACTCCGCGCGATCCCGGTCGATGCGCCGGACGCCTTCGCGGAAACGGAGCCCGAGCTGAAGATCCAACAGGGCCTCGTCCACATGGACGAGCCCCAGGCTCGGCGGGTCTCATCCGCTCTCGACGGCTCCGGGATGGACGGCGGGTTCTCTTCGTTTCGGCCGTCGCGCCTGCGACCCTCGCCCCGACGGCGGCTGCACCAACGCGTCTTGCGGCGAACTCCCAAGAGCCGGCGCAGCAACGCACGCGGCGTTCGCAATCTGATCGGCATCGCGCTGCTCGCGTGCATCGCGATGCTGACCCACCTGCTCTTCTTCGCCGCGGAGCCGGTGGTCTCCCGGCTGACGCAGCCGATCCCGCCGACGACGGCGCACCTGCGGGTCGATCCGCCGAAGACCGCGATCGACGAAGCGACGGCCGTTTCCGAGCCGGCGACAGAGCCCCAGCCCGCGGCGCTCGAGATCGCGATGGAAGAACCCCAGCCGGAGACGATCCTCGAGCTCGAGGAACCTGCCGGGCTGACCTCCGACCTGCGACTCGACCCGTCGAGCACCAACGCCGCTGCCCTCGCCGAGAGTTCGAGCCCCATCCCGGAGCTACTGGAAGCGATCGAGGAAGCCGACATCCCCTCGGCCAGCGAGATCTCCCAGCTAGCCGACGCAGCTGACGAAGAGCCGGCCGCGTTCGAGCCCTGGGCCGAGCAGGCGCCCGAACCCGCCTCGTTGGCGGCTCCCGCCGCACCCGCTCCGCTTCCGTAGCCCCTCGCGCTGCGGCTGCTCGCTAGCTAGCGCAACGACTCTGCGTGCTCGCGCTGGCGGGCGATCAGCTTCTCGGGCCAGTTCAGGGTCATGCCGTTGGCGCCGACCGCGATCGCGTGCTCCATGTCGTCCAGGTTCTTGATGCTCCAGGCGCGGATCCAGAGACCGTGTCTGCGCGCATGCCCGACCTGCTCGCGGGTGAGTTCGCGCGAGGCGACGCCCACCTCGCTGAGTCCCGCCTCGACGGCTCGATCGATCCAATCGTCGATGCTGCCCTCTCGCTGGCGCGCACGAGCGATGAGCAGGCAGGTCGGAAGTTCAGACGCCAGCGCACGGACCCGCTCGAGCTGATCGAAGTGGAAGGACGTGAGGAGCACGCGGTCGCTCAGCGCGAAGCGATCGATCACGTCGAGCGTCCGCGCCGGCAGGTCCGGCTCGGCGTCCTTCAGCTCGACGTGGTAGAAGAGCTCGCGGCCCATCTCGCCGAAGAGCGCCGACAGCAGGTCGAGCCTCGTCCCGATGAAGTCCTGCTCCACCTCGGGGTGCTCGCGATCGAACCAGCTGCCGATGTCGACATCGGCGAGTTCGGCGGCGGTGTACTCCCGGATGCGCCCGGTGTGGGCCGTCTTCTTGTCGAGCGTCGCGTCGTGATACAGGATCACCTGATCGTCAGCGGTCAACTGCACGTCGAGTTCCACCTCGACGGCCCCCAGCTCGCGAGCAAGACGAAATGCCGGGAGCGTGTTCTCCGGCGCGTACGCCGACGCGCCCCGGTGCGCGATGATCTGGAAGGGCTCCGGGAAGGGCTCGGGATCGCGACCGGACGGCAGGTGGGCGCAGGCCGCCACGCAGAGCAGCGAGAGTGGGGCCCACTGGAGCACGTCGGGGGCTGCGGAGCGCTTGCCTTTCTGCATCCTCCTGGATGTAGCGCAGGTCGAAGCCCGGAGGAATACAGACGAGCGCGACCTTCTTTCACCCCCGGTCGCCGCGTCGGGCCTGCCTCCGATCGAGCGCCGCGAGGCTCGTCGGGTCGCTCCTGCGGGGCGACGCGGAGTCAGGCTTCGGTCTCGGTCGCCGCGGGTTGCGCCGGACAGGCGACACCGGCAAGGTGTATGCCTGACGGCCCGGCGAGGAACACCGCATGAGCGGTTACCTGAACGAGAGCATCCTTCTCTACATCAACCAGCTGATCGATTGGGACAGTTACTACACCTGGAGGCAGGGGCCGGGCGTCGATGTCGAGGCCGAGCGCGCCGCGCTGATCGAGGTCCTGGAGACCGCCGCCGGCGTCTGCAGCGAGATCGAGGGCTTCAGTCGCGCGGGTTGGGCGCAACCCGCGAGGCTCGAAGACGGCGAGGTCATCTACCCCGACCACATCCAGAAGGGCTACGACAAGCTCGCCGAGGTGGGCCTCGTGAGTTTCGGCGTGGAGACGAAGTACGGCGGTTTCGAGCTGCCCGCCACCATCGAGAACATCATCATCCAGATGGTCGCCCGGGCCGACGCGGGCCTGATGACGCTGATCGGCCTGCAGGCGGGCGTCTCCGAAGACATCCAGATGTACGCGAGTGAAGA